>CAZHNW010000100.1:0-15798 GCA_964534225.1 uncultured Leptospirales bacterium
ACAGTTGTCAACAGTTACTTTTGATGATGCAGTATTATAAATAGCTGACCCCCCGCCTCCGGCGGGGGGAACCGCTATTTATTATTGCATATATGCAATAATAAATAGTTTTAAACAATAATTACTTAAATTTTTATTATGTTCAAAATCTCTTGCTTATACAGGCAGGTATGTTAAAGTATATACATATTAAAACAGGGAGAAAATTATGAAAATTCCTTTCCCCTTTGACCCCCTTCTTACCTTTGGCTTTATGGCATGCATGCTCATTCTGGGCATCATCCTGCGCGGAAGGATGGTGCTTCTCCAACGTTATCTTATTCCAAGCTGTCTCATTGGCGGCCTGGTGGGACTTATCCTGATCTCTACAGGAGTGGTGGAAATAAAAATTGATACCCTTGAAGCCTATGCCTATCATCTTTTTAATATATCATTTATTTCCGTTGGCCTTACCGCCAGTGGAGATGATATGCCAAAGAATAGACAGATAATAAGGGGATCTCTCTGGATGGCCCTTGTTGAAGCAGTCATGTTTCCTCTCCAGGCAATCATAGGAGGACTCCTTGTCTTTGCCTTCAACAGCAGTGGTATTAAACTTTTTTCAACATTTGGTTTCCTCGCACCTCTCGGTTTTATACAGGGGCCCGGTCAGGCCCTCTCCATAGGCAAAGCCTGGGAGACCGTGGGGTTTGAACATGCGGCAACGATTGGACTGACCTTTGCTGCAATTGGTTACCTCGCTGCCTTCCTTATCGGGGTTCCCATGGTAAACCGGGGCATCCGAAAGGGGCAATGTGAAAATATTCCCGGAAGTCTTTCAAAGGATATTCTGCAGGGCTTTCCCGGGGATGACCAGAAAAAAGAACCTGCCGGTGAACTGACAATGCATTCGGGTAACGTTGAGACTCTCGCTTTTCAGATGGCTCTCATCGGAATCGTATATCTGGCCACCTATTTCATCATTAAGTCAATCGGAAGCCAGCTGCAGCCCAAACTCGCCACGACTCTATGGGGATTTTTCTTCTTCATTGGACTCCTGATCGCCCTTCTTTTAAGGACTGTCATGCAGAGGTTCGGCATTGGTCACATGATAAATCCAGGCATTCAAAAACGGATAACAGGCTGGGCCGTTGATTTTATGATTGTTGCCACTGTTCTGGCAGTACAGGTGGTAATTGTATGGAAGTTTATCGTTCCCATAACCGTCATTGCCATTGTGACTGCACTGACGACCACGGTAGCAGCACTATACTTCGGGAATCGCCTTACTCAATTCAAGCTCGAACGTACCGTGGCAATCTACGGTACCGTAACAGGTACCGTTTCGACAGGGCTTCTCCTTCTCAGAATTGCTGATCCGGAATTTCGCACAACTGTCGCTTTTGAACTTGCCTTTATGATCATGTTCGTTTCACCGGTCATACTGGCATGTATGCTTCTCGTCAGTGCACCTGTCGTATGGGGCTGGAGTATGGCCCTGACAATGGGCATTTTTACAGGGATTCTTGTTGTTGCCCTGGTTATTTTAAAATTTTCTGGTTTATGGGGGAAGAAAGAAGCTTGACACTCAGCTCTTTATAAAATCAGGAATATTGAGACGGGGCAAAAAGCCTGCCTCAGACAACAGGCAGAAGCGGGGAAGACAGAGCACCTCCTGATTCAGCACCTGAAAGAACAACTGGTCAATAAGGAAGAAGTATGTCCGGAGTAGAAAAACTTGCGCACATTCTGGCCTCAATGGAAAATGAAGAAGACATTAAAAACCTGCTTCTTGAGATTTTAACAGAATCAGAAATAAAAGACCTTTCCCTGCGCTGGCATCTGATGGAAGAACTTTTCGCGGGAGTGCCGCAGAGAAAGATATCGGCTGACCTGGGCATCAGTCTCTGTAAGATAACGCGTGGTTCTAAAATACTCAAAAAAGAAGATTCCCTTTCACGAAAAATACTTGAGAAAAAATATAACAAAACGTAATACCCGGGGCCGGCATTACATCTCCTGCTTCAGGGAGAGAGCCTTTTCATTGCCGCTGTCCAGGAGAAGCACCCTGTCAAGGAGACAGTCCGCTTCCATATAATTTTTAAGGGCCAGTTCAATCCGGGCCAGATCGATCATATAGCTGATATTCTCAGGGGCTCTCAAAACAAGCCTTTCTATCATATCCCGGCTTTTTTTGACCTGGCCTGATCTTCGCAGTGCGATGGATGCGGCATGTATTGACTGAACATCATCCGGTGCCAGTGCAATATATTTATAGAAATAGGGCAGTGCCTCACTGTACATTTTATTTTTAACCAAAAGTCTGATAATTTTTTTTAAGAGAACATGGTTGCTGGGATATTCCCGGTTGAGCGATTCAAGATGATGAAGAAAATCTTCGCTGTACTTAAGTGACTCTGCGTCGTGGAGAATGTCATCGGTAAAGATTCCATGTTCCTGGATGAGTTCGCCATTTTTCCGTGTAATGGAGATAATTGAAAAATCATCGGTCAGTTCTCCGTTTTGACGAATATTCTCAAGAACATTTTCGATTTTTCCTTCAGCTGTTTTTACCGTTTTTAAGAAAAGTTTTTCATCCTCATTCATTGTTGATTTGGACCTGCTGCTGTTGAGCATAATATCATCCCTGCCGTCAGAGGCGGTAATAAGAACATCATTTTCTTTAAGATGAAAGGTGTTGATGGTAAATGTATCATCATTCTGTTCAACCCCGATTTTCCACCTGTTGTTCGTCGCCTTTATAAATAAGGCGGAACCGTTTCTATAGAGAACCATTGCGGGGTGGTCAGCATTAATATAATAGCAGAAACCATTCTCTTCATCAACGAGCCCCATAATTCCGGAAATAAGCATTGAGCCGTCAAAACTTTCAAAAACCCCCTGAATCTCAAGAAAGGCATCATGCAGCCACTGTTCCGGGTAGACATTCTGTGCCAGGGAACTAAAGCGCACCCTGTTGATTATAGACTGGAGGACTGCACCGAAAACCAGTGCACCCCCGGCGCCCTGTATCGATTTTCCCATGGCATCAGCATTGGCAAAAAAAGTATAGGGCCTTCCTTTTAATAATATGGAGTGAGAGAGGCAGAGATCACCGCCGATTTCCCTGTTCCATCGCTTGAATTTGAATTCCTTTTTCTGTTTCAGGAGCATGTCTACTGCAATGTTTTTCCCCTCTGACCTGTTATAGTAAAAGGGCTCAAGGAGAAGGGACGTAAGAAAGTAATCTCCATCCTGCAGTGATTTCAGTTCTCCCAGTTCCTGAAGGGATTTTTGCAGTTCCCCCTGGGTCTTCTTGAGTTCAGTGATATCTTCTCCCATGCACTGGTATTCAAGGATTTCTCCCTCATCATCAAAGATGCCTTCGATAGTCCAGAACTGCCATGAGTCAAGGCGCGCGCCAAATCCCTTATGTTCAAATGAGGTAACAGGCTTTTCTGCCGAGATTGATTCTATGGTCTCGATAAAATTATTCTGAAATTTATGGTGAATAATTGAAATAACACAGTCGCCAAGAATTTCATATCTTTCGATTTTAAAATAGCGGCAAAAACCATCATTGACGAATGTGATCATTCTGTCAGGGTCATTGAAAAAACGCATAATCAGGATAGGGGAATTTTCTATCAGGGCGCGGTAACGTTTTTCACGCATTTCCAGGGCCTTTCGAGCCTGCCGCTTTTCAATCCAGAGATGATAATTTTCTACTGCCCTTGTGATAGCTACTCCAAGAACCTGTGAGGCATCTTTTTCTTTCAGTATATTCTTGGAAAAATAGTCGGTGGCCCCTGCTTTCATCATTTCTGCAGCAGTTGTATCGTCTCTCTGGTTGGTGAGGATTAAAACAGGAATATTAATGTTTTTTTTGCGTATTTTTTTCAGAAGTTCAAGGCCATCAGTATTGTGAAGAAAATAATCGAGAAGAATACAGTCAATGGAATTGGAGGAAATGACAGAGAAAATCTTTTCTTCAGAGGATGCGTCAAAAAAAAGAGTTTCAGGCAGTGACCTGGTGACTGTCCCTTTAATCAATGCCCGTGATTCATCATCATCTTCGATAAGAAGAACCTGAAAGGGGCGCGGTGATGTTTTTTTAACCTTTTCGGTCATTGTATTGTTTTTTACCGTATTATAGCTGTACTCTTATATTATGCACCAGAAATGAGTCATGGTCAAGAAAATATGGTTAATGCGGGCAACATGTTTTTTGTATCATTTATTGTTCTTGAATGACTTACAGTCTCTATGATATCATACACACGGTTCCAAATGAATAAAATAAAATGAGAAAATTATTTTCATGAAACTGATAATCGGTCATTCAAACATGGATCCCGACTGTATTGCTTCCATGACAGTTGCACGCTACCTCTATCCCGATCATCTTCCTGTGTTGAGCAGGCATCTTCATCCCGTGGTTAAAAATATTGTTAACCTTTACGAAAAGGAGCTCTCCTTCCTTCGTATTGAAGATATCAGGGAAAAAGAAATAGAAAGTCTCCTCATTGTTGATACGAGAAAGGCTGACCGCGTCAAAGAATTTTTCGAGGCAATGGGTAAACTTCCCCCTGCTATAATCGTGGTAGATCATCATGACAACGATGAGTGTGATATAGAAGGAGCCGAATTAATTTCACATAACTTCGGATCCAATGTCACCTTTCTTGTTGACCGGTGTATAAAAGAAGATATTAACATCTCCGCAACAGATGCCACCATCGCCATTGCCGGCATCTACGCTGATACGGGATACTTCAGGCACGAGGAAACCTGCCGTGAAGATTTCCTCGCCTCAGCATACCTTTTACAGAAGGGGGCCTCGGTTTCAATCATTGACAAAATCCTTCGCCCCATACAGAACGATTCACAGATCGATGTTTTTCATGAAATGGTTGAAAAGATGGTCTACCAGGAAATTAACGGCCATTTTCTCATCATCTCATACCTCGTTCTTGATGAACAGGTGGGCGGACTCGCTGCTGTCGTTGAAAAATTGACAGAAGTCGAACATCCCGACGCCCTCATCGCCCTTTTCAGTTTTAACGATTCGGGCAATGTACTCATCATTGGCCGAAGCACCAAGAAATCCCTTCATGTCAACGAGATCATGGAAGAATTCGGGGGAGGGGGACACACCCAGGCAGCCTCGGCCCTTGTCAAAAAAAGAAAGGGCAGGGACGTTTTACAGGAAGTTCTTTTAACCATCAAGAAACGCCTTCATCACGCAGTTACCGCCGAAAAAATAATGACGCCAGCACCTTCGGTTCTTACCTCGGAGATGAAACTTATTGAAGCATCAAAATTTCTTGAAAAAGTAAATCACAGCGGCGCACCCGTTGTTGACAGTGAAGAAAATATCTGCGGTTTCATTTCTCTCAAGGACATCATGAAGGCCCGTAAGGGAAATAACATGAAAGCCCCGGTAAGGGCATATATGAAAAAGAAGTATATTTCATGCCTTCCTGAAACGACCTTTCGTGAAGTGGAACAGGTTCTTCAGAAAAATAATGTTGGCCACCTGCCGGTTGTGAAAGATGGTGAGCTTATGGGCATCATTACCCGGACCGATGTTCTCAATTTTTTGAAGAAACTCTGACGTAAACAGAAATGATTTTTATGTTGAATGAAAATGGCGAATCAGCATTACCGTGTTGCCTTTTTCGTTATACCTTATCCGGTCAAATATTGTTTTTGCCATTGAGATTCCCCTGCCGTGAGAAAGCATTTTTTCATTTGTTTCTGCAGGATCTGCATCCATAATTTTTTTATGATCAAAGCCTTTCCCTTCATCCGAGATAATGAAAATCGCCCTTTCATTAGAAATGGATGATTCTACCGTCACCATGCGTGAGCGGCATTTTTCATCTTCCTGTCTTTCTGCAATAAAACTGAAATAGCGTTCTTCTATCATGGCGCGGCTTTTTTCTTCGAAGGAAACTTCAAGGTTGCCATGTTCGATGGCATTGATCAGCATTTCCCTGAGACCTATTCGTATCGGTACGATTTCATTTTTGTCCATGTAACGGTAAAGGTTTCTCGTAATACGGTATGAGAGGTCATCGGCTGCGACAAGACTGTTGCGAATTCTGTACTTAATTTTTTCTTCAAGAAAACACTGCAAAAGATCATCTTCTGTTGCGGGAGAGCCCTTGCCGATTATTTCATGGTGTCCCTCGATATCAAGCATTTCAAGGCGTACGTTTAATTCCTTCGGTTCAATAAGGCGGGGGGATTTAAAGGGCATTTTAACCTGTACAGTTTGCTGGTGTTCCATGAATTGCTGTAGTTTTTCGTTTACCGCGTTGCGTGTTGTCGCCTTACCATCAAAATCATGAATGAGATCGACAATATTTTTACCCACGATTTCATCGCTTTGAATTTTAAAATGTTCTTTTACCGCCCTGTTGATGGAGATAAACTTGAAATCATTGTCAAGAGTAAAGATGATATCATGGGAACCTTCCACAAGAATACGATATTTCTCTTCTGAAAGTTTGACCATGGTATATGCTTTCTCTACTTCGTTCTTGGCCTGGCTCAGTTCGGCAGTTCTTTTTTCAACCCTGCTTTCAAGGTGGCGCTGGAAGTTCATGAGCCGCCGGCCTGAATAGATTCCGGTAAAGCCGGCCACCAGGGTGATTACCATAAGTGAAAGAAAGATACGAATCACATAGTTCCTCTTGTTCATGATCATCTGTCCCCTGGTTGCCTTTTCTATTGATTCGACAAGCGTGTCAATTTTTTTAATAAAGGCCTGGTCCCTTCCTCCCGAGAGTGAGATAATCTCTCTCTTATTAGTAAAACGGTTTTTCTCAAGACGAAGGAGCAAATTGTAGTACATGCCTGTAATATTTTTATGTTCTTTAATGAGCTCTTCGATCGTAACCGGAGCCCCTTCTAAAGAGCTGCATGACATTTTCAGGTTAAATAAATCATTCTGAATATAGGTTGAGTGATAAGAAAATCGATGAAAAAGATCCCTGTACCTGTCGAAATGGTCACCTTCCAGGACTACCTGTTTCCAGACTGTGAATTGTTTCTGGATTTCCATCTGTGCTTTTCGTGCAATATCAACAGCTTCGATATACTCGAGGGTATTATCGAAGAGCCTGTCAAGGCCGATGATACCAACTGAACCTGTCAAAAGTATAAAAAGAAGGAACCCCGTCAGTACGGAAAAAATTGCTGCCTGGGTCCTGTTGCTGTATCTTTTTTTCATGAAGATGCTGTCTTGAATCTTTGTTTTTAGATTCAGGTAACAGTATCTATTTAAAGAAAGGATTAAAATATTGTAAAAATTAAATGAACTCCGGGACAAAATAAATCTTGTCTTGACAGGGGCATCACATTGTAATTAAATTAGAATAAAGAATTTTTCATAAGGGGGTAACATGGCAATAATTACAGACAAGATTCGGGAAAATGCTGACGCATGCAGAGAGTATGTTGAAAGAATTCTGCGTGATGCTGACAAGGATGGGGTAATGATGAATGAGCTCCAGGGGCTTCTCAAAACAGTTGTCAATGTTGCCCCTGGAAGAAAGGATTTTGAAAAAGTCTACGGTGAAAAGCCCTATGACTATTTCGCAAAAAAACTGGATAATCTTAAATAGAGTGTACCTGCAGGGGGATTCTCCCCCTGCAGGTTTCTGTTCTCTATGTCTACTGGTTAGCGACCTTTTTTAAAAGTTCCTTCTTGGTCTTTTCGTATTCATCTTCACTGATGGCGCCACTTTCTTTCAGTTCTTTCAGCTTTTCTATTGTTTCGAAGATATCAGCACCCTTATCATTTTTTTTCAGGCTGGAGGCGAAATCCTTTCCTTTCTTTAAAAATTCTTTATACTTTTTCTTTACCGCATCTGTTTCGAGATCAAAGAGATCACCATCTGCACTGAAATGACTTTCAAAGATTCTGCCCAGGGCATAGGTAGAGGCCCCGCTGAGAACGACCTGGGAGGCGAGTCCCGCCAGGGTACCAACACCGGGAACCGACTTAATGATACTCGCGCCGAACCGTGCAAAAGAAGCGCCGGCAAGGGATGAGGCAATGGACTTGCCCCTGTTTTTGTCGTAGGGAACATCATAGAGTTCGGCAATTTCCTTGATCATGTCGAGTTGAATCGCCGTTACAGCCGCGATATCAGCAAGGGGAATGGGGATGGCCCCTGCGGTCATACTGAAAAGCACATGCTTTTTGATGAGATCGTCAATTACTTCCCGGTTAATATCTGTCATGGTCTTCTCCTTGTCAGGGTTTAACGGCACTTTAAAAAAATTGTAGAGTGTTTTTATTTAAGTGTCAACTCCCTGTTAACAAAAACAGGATAGAATTATCATCCCCGGTTCATAATTAATCCACCCTCAGGGTGGATTAAAGGGGAGTCCGTGCATGGCCGTTATATATTAAGACCGTTTCACCTTAAAAGAGTTACGAAAATCAGACAGATCTACCAGGCCTCTTTCATAAACCGTATTCAGCCCTTTCAATCAATTCAAGCTGCATTTCCCTGTTGAGCGTGACAAAATAGGCGTTATATCCTGAGATTCTTACAAGAAGATTTCTGTACTTTTCAGGGTTGGCCATGGCGTCCCTGAGAGTGGTTGAGTTGACAACATTGAACTGCATCTGCATGCCCCTCAGGTCAAAGTATGTTTTCACATATGAGACCATTGTATTGACAATATCCTCACGTTTCTCTCCCGCTTCGGGGACGAGCTTTACGTTAAAGGCAATGTTGTTGTCCATGTTTTCAGGAGCAAGGCAGGCAACGTCCCTGATATTGTCGAGAAAAGATTGCGAGGCCCACGGCGAGGGGGTGAGGCCGGGCGTAAAGGCCCTGCCTGAACGTCGCCCCGAGGGGAGTGTCCCTGAGAGATTGCCATAGGCAACATGCTGTGACATGGACCAGAAACCGGCAGTGTAGGCGCCGCCCCTGAAATTGATTTTATGTCTATAAATGCCGTGTACGAAAGAAGTAATCCTGTTTGCCATTTCAATGGCCCCGGGATCCCCGCTGCCGAAACAGGACCGTTCCCTGGCGATGATCGCTTCGATTTCGGGATAGCCTGAAAAATCGGCATCAATGGCTTTTTTTAATTCCTTGAATGATATGATCTTTTCATCAAAAACAAGCTTTTTTATCACCATGAGGCTGTCAGTCACATCCGCGAGGCCGATATTTGATGTTCCAGAACTGTTATAGCGCGCCCCTCCCGCGGTAACATCTTTTGCCTTTTCAATGGAACCATCGATAAGGGCGCTGAGAAAAGGAGTGGGGCGCAGTACCGCATGGGCTTTGGCATACATGTTATTCAATGTCACGGCACTGTCGATGAGAAAGGCCTGCTGAGAGCACCATGCATCAAAAAAATCATCAAATGATTGAAAATCATCATTCTCGATGGAACCGGTTGCAGGCCCGAAACGTTCACTCATATGGGGATGCCGGCCGTCATTCAGTGCCATCTCGAGGGAGGCCACCATGTTCATGAGAATGGAACCGGTATGTCCCATATGCTTTCCCGAAAGTGTCGGCTCAACACATCCCGTGGCAGACCAGTCCCGGATATCTTCCGGCAGGTAATTGCCACTGCTGAGTGCTTCAGCTACAGCAAGATCATTATGCATGGAGGGGGTTGCCGCGGTGGTGTAATTGACCTCGCAGAGACGTTTCAGGTATGTTTCACTGTTGACTTCCTTATTGAAGCGGGCATTGACATTGGGGTCGCGGATGGCAAGAAGTTCAGTCACCTTCAGCAGTATGTAGGTCATGTCATTGACAGCATCGGTTCCATCGGGACGCGTCCCGCCCAGGGTAATGGCCTGGTCGGATGAACTTCCCCCGAAAAGATAATTACCGATATCAGGCACAAGGGGAAGATGATCGGTACAGCACATGTAGAAGGAGCCGCAGAGCTCGATGGCGCGGCGGGTATACTCCTCACGCTCATCAGTTGATGAAAGGGACTTCATGTCATTGACAAGGTAGGGCTGCAGCAACTGGTCAAGGCGCCCCAGTGAAAGCCCCGTGTTGGTGTTTTCCATGTGCAGGGCCACCCAGACGATCCAGAGAACCTGCAGTGCCTCGTGAAGGGTGCGCGCGGGGTTTGCGGGAACATGTTCAAGTATCTTCGCAATTGAAAGGAGTTCATCACGGCGGACAGGATCATTTTCAGCAGCGCCTGAACGCTTCGCTTCGGCAGAGAGATTTGCCGCGAAAGCCTCAAGGGCATGGAGGGAAATTGTCATCGCCTCGAGATTTTTTCTCCCGTCATTGTCACCGGGTTCAAGGGAAGTCAACCTCTCATCTATCTCCTTCATGATGCCGCGTGTCCCACGGGTGAGAATTGAATGGTAGTCAGGGATGGTATGGGAAATCCCTACGGACTTCCAGACAAAATAAAATACCCATCGTTCATCGATTTTCATTGCGTCGGGATAGTCAAAATTTTTACGCACGTATTCCCTGAAATTGCGCGACGTCCAGAAGGGAAAGATTTCATGGTGCAGGATGTGCGCGTCTTCATCAGATATTTCATAGGGGTTGAGGCTGCGCTGCGCCGTTGATTTCAACTCTCCCCAGAGCATCGTACCCTGCGCGTCAGGATAGATTACCACGCCCACGGGTTCCTTCGCGGTGGTGGTCCCGGCAAGAAGAGACTTTTCGGCAATAATCGGTTTTTTATTCTTCATCAAATGGTGAAAGGCCTCTGCCTGACGCAGGGGAGGGTGCCAGGGCGTGCCGTCAGTACGGGTCTCGAAGCCGTTCTGGCGGTACCACTCTGTCAGCAGAAGGGGCCTTTCGGGACAGACCTTTGGCATTACGGAAAAGTGGCGGTCAAGCATCCACTGAAGGCGTGGGAAATTCTCCAGTGAATACCGGGACAGATAGGGCTCATCGAGAAAGAGAACACCTTTATCAGCGGGCTCTGCCGTGAGTCCCCGGTCTTTGCGCGCCGGGATATTCTCAGGTTTTTTTGAGGGGGAAGTAAGGGCAAACTTTTTCTTTTCTTTCATCTCTTTCTGCTGGACCCGGCGGAGTTTTCGCCGGTGCGTTTTTGACATGAGTAAAGAAATGAAGAAATTAAAGGTCTGAAGAAAGGCGATGTTCCCCTCAAGTATCATGCGGTTGTTGAGAATCAGCATGAGCATCTCGTTGGGAGTAATTGAAAGCATTTCGAGAACGGTCTTCCTGTCCCGAAAGCGGAGGAGTACCTCGGGATTTTCAGGTGACTGTTTCAGAGCCGTCACCTTTCCATCACGAAAGGAGATGGCACGGTTAACAGTACCGTCTTCTGTCTTGAAACCAGCAGTAAAATTCAGATAGCCGTCACGGGTCTTCAGGTAGCTGTTCAGTTTCTTCCGGCTGTTAAAGAGAAGTGCCATGAGCCGCAGCAGAACAAGTGTAATGATATTCATCGTTTTTTCTCCATGTTAAAAATCAGGGGCGCCATCAGTTGTCCAGTATCTCTTCTGCCAGGCCGTCCATGAGAAAGGAAAAGTCTTCTTCGACTTCCTGCAAAACCCTGCTGTTGGCCAGGGAGACAATACCGTGCAGGGTGACCCAGACACGTATAATCCTTCGTGAGAGTTCTTCACGGTTTGCGCTGTTTTGCACTTCGTTTTCGAGAAGAGCCGCAGAGAGTGTTATCAGTTTCAGGCCCGCCTGCTTTTCGCGGTATGCCGTTTCCGCCAGGGGGGATTCGCGGTAGTCGGCATACTTGGGGGTGTCCATGCTGAAGATAATATTGTACCAGTGGGGATGCTCCCTTCCGAAACGAATATATTCAGATGCCAGGGTCTTCAGTTTTTCTTTCGTATTCATTTTCGAAGAAGCCACGGTGAGAAAGCTGTCATAGAGTTTCTCGAATCCACGGGTCTGTATATCGAGATAGAGTTCGTCTTTGTTGCGGTAGTAGTTGTAGATATTTGCCGCTGTCATATCCAGGGCAGACGCCAGTTTTCTCATGCTGAGGGAAGAAAATCCCTTTTCACCGATAAGGTCAATGGCTGCGGCAAGGATTGCGTCTTTAACTTCCTGCACTTCATCAGCTGATCGTATACTTTTAGGCATGGTTTACTCCTTTTGAACAACGTTAATTTAACACTGTTCAAAAATCAAGTCTTTTTTATGCAGGAAGTTTACTCTCAGCTGACATTTTATCTTTCTCCAGGCACCAAAACTGTTATTTCCCTTGATTCCAGAAACCGGGATGATATGGTGTGGAAATTACTAAAACAGCTGCGGGAAACAATGATAAATCGACTTAAAAAGTTTTCATTCAGAAAAAACCTGAGAAAAACCATTACCATGGAATTTTTTTTCGATCCTGCGCGTGTTCTCTGCCTTCGGTACAACAACAACGAGATGACCTTTGCCCGTTTCTGGCAGAAGATACCCGAAGCAGAAAAGATATGCTACAGGGTGAACGAAGAATTCTCCCTGCAGTTTCCCGCCCTTTACGAGGAGTTGCAGCTTACATCAAAAGACTGGAAAGAAACCTTTCTGAAATTCGTTAACGCCCACCTCAACCGTCGTGACAGGATACTGGATATTTTTATCCGGTCTAATGGTGAAATTATTATTCACCTTGAAGAATAATTTTCAGTACACTCAGACGGTTTTTCTGAAATTCTTCTTGCTTTTTAAAAAAAAGCAGGTATAAAAGAATCAGGTTGTGGAGAAGAGTACTTTACTCTACGGTTTTGCTCTTTCATTGAGTTTTTATATTGAGACAGGATATTTATGTTGATTGTTATACTCGTATCGGTATTGCTTATCTCATTCCTGCTTCATATCAACTTTATCATCAAGTACGCTGTCCAGAGACTCAATACCTACTACAAGGGGTTCATCTTCACCTTTGTCACCAATGGACTTATTGCTCTCGCACTGATTTATATTGCGCTGAAACAGCCTGACATGGTAAAGAACCTTGATATGACGGTTCTCACCTGGATCATGTCCGGTGTTTTGATGGTGATGCTTCTCTTCCTCAAAATTTCGATCTTTCGAAGAATATACCGCAGGGCACAGGACCCGGAACATTTTCACTATAATTTTTTCGGCAAAAAGGTACTTCACAGCTCAGCGGTAAAGCCTGTAGAAATTGTTCTTTTCTTTGCGTCGATTCCTTTTTTTCTTTTTGCAGGGGCCTATTTCGTGGCAAGAATTATTAATCTGATACTGTATAATCATATGTGATAAAGGGTAAAGATGTACAATTATAAAAATCTTTACAGCCCCCCTTTGGGGGTATGGGGTGCTTTTAAGACAGTACTTATATAAAAATTAAATTATGCTGGATTTTTTAAAGGCCTTTCATATTGTTAACATGGCAGACATAATTGATTGCACCATGACGTTAAACATGATATAATTTTTTATCCCTGACAGGAGGTCAGACAACATGCTGGGCATTTTTACTCCCGATATCGACCGCTTAAAAAGAAACAAAGACACCAAAGCCCTTGTAGAATGCCTCAGGCACAGAAAACCTGAAATCAGGTCAAAGGCCTTTGCCGCACTCTCCGCCTGGGACAACCAGAAAGATATTGTCGAAGAGATGAGAAAGCTCGTTGATGACCCGGACCCGCAGGTCAGAACACTTGCCCTTTTGAAATTTACAGAAATTGGTGAATCCTTCAACGAAGAAAACATGAAGAATATTATCCTCAACGGACGGCAGGCAGAAAAGCTCGAGCTCCTGAGGATACTTGCTGAAAAGGGCAGCACCCCTGATGAGAATGTAAGCAGAATCGTTGTGCAGGCCCTTAACGATAAAAAAATGATCGTCCGATTCGAGGCAATGCGTACCTTCGGGGCCCTGAAACTGTCACATGCTGTTCCCTATCTCATCGAAAAACTCGATGACGAAAGCTACCGTGTACGCTCAGAGGCGGCACGTGCCCTGGGGAAAATTGGTGCACCTGAATCAGTTGATGACCTCATCGGCAGCCTCATGGACAACAATGGTGAGGTCCGTAACGCCGCCCATGAAGCCTTGAAACAGATCCCCACAGAAAAGGCGGCCAGTGCCGTAGACGGGGCACCTGTCATGATTATGGCCAAAAAAATGAGTGGCAGCAGTACCATGCGGCAGGAAACTCTTCAGCACATAGGAAAGAACCGTATCAACGAGGGAATGCCCCTTGTCTTAAAGGCCCTGAAAGACAATTATAAAACAGTGCGCATCGAGGCCATCACCACCCTGGGACTTCTCCGTAATCCTGAATGCCTTGGGGCTCTGGGGAAAATGCTCGAAGACCAGTACTGGGATGTGCGCCTCGAAGCTGTCAGGGCCCTTGAAAGAATTGCCAGCTCAGAATCCCTGGTTTACCTGGAAAAGGCAATGAAGGATAAAAATTCCAATGTGCGCAACCAGGCACAAAAGTCTTTTAACACCCTTCATTATCGCCTGGAGAGGCTTGGTCGCCTGTAGGGGGTCAGAGACGGCAGTTTTTTACCTCTGCTTCAAGAATGGCCGTTGCGCCAAGAGCGTCAAGGCGGTCCATGACAGAAACGACATCTTTCTTTCTCACCATTACCTTCACGGCGACCCATCCTTCCTGGTCGAGCTGTGAGACCGTGGGTGATTCGAAACCGGGGGTAATTTCTTCAGCTTCTTTAAGTTTTTCTTCTGCGATATTGTATTCCAGGAGACTGTACTGGTTGGCAATAAGAATCCCTTCGATACGGCGCATGATACGGTTAACCGCCTCGTTACCTGTCATTTCATGGTTACCGATAAGGCAGGTTTCATAAGACCCGATATCACAGAAGACCCTCAGGTTGTTGTCCCGCAGGCTGTCACCGGTCTCAACAATATCAACAATGGCGTGGGCCAGGGACAGGTCAACCATGATCTCCACGGAGCCGTTCATCTCCACGCACCTGATTGATACGCCATGACTTTTAAAGAAATCTTCGGTCATGTGGGGAAATGACGTGGCAATGGTCTTGCCCTCGAAGCTGGAAATTTCAGTCTCCTTCATGCTTTCCGGTACCGCAACACAGAGGCGGCATTTACCGAAACCGAGCTGCATCAGGTTTACTACATCTGCCCGTCTTTCCGCGATGAGGTCACTCCCGGTAATGCCAAGATCTACAACACCTGATTCGACAAGAACGGGGATATCATCGGCCCTGACGAAAATAAAGGTAATATCCGCTGTGGTACAGGTGGCGTAGAGATTTCTTCCCCGCGCCCTGAAACGATATCCCGCCCTGGAGAGGAGTTCTATAGCCGGTTCCCTGAGCCGCCCCTTTACAGGCACGGCAAATTTAATATTGTCTGTTTCTATCAGTTTCATTTGTTTCTTCCTGCCTTTTCTGTGTGTCCGCTGGTGCCGAAACGTCGTTCCAGTTCAGCGGCAATATCATCATAGCATATATTTTTATGCCCTGCCATCACAAGTGTATGAAAAAACAGGTCGCATATTTCGTAGACAAGGTGGTCTTTGTCGTTTTCCAGTGCGGCTTCACAAACTTCCCCCGCCTCTTCAATAATTTTACTGTTGATCTTTTCTGTTCCCTTATGCATCAGGGAGGATACATAGGAGGCTTCGGGGGAACTCTTTTTTCTCTCTTCGATGACCCCCATCAGGCGTTCAAATATGTTTTTTGTCATAATATCACCTCACATCGGGACTCTCTAAAGAGGAGAGGTATATCCGTCAAGCGGTTTAATGGGCCTGTTTTTTCATTTTATATCAATTTATGCCGAAGAAGCCCTTTTCATCCGGGTATCTGATAATTTCCTTGCAAATTTTGCCCTGAATCTGTTCTTTTGTAACTC
>CAZHNW010000101.1:0-10374 GCA_964534225.1 uncultured Leptospirales bacterium
ATACAGGTTCAATATGAGACTTTCCCGGCGAAGGGCGCGGGCAATTGCCGGTTATCTTTTTAAGAAAGGGATTAAACGAAAAAGGATAAGGGTCAGGGGATTTGGTGCCCGCAAAAATGTAGCGCCTAACATCACTGCAAAGGGCAGGCAGTTGAACCGCCGGGTTGAGATCGAAGTCATTGAATCAAAATAATAAATATTTTTAGAATAACTGTTGTTTTTTTTGCACTTTTTTCTTCTGTTTATGTATATTGTTATGATTAATATTTCTATTTGATTAATCTAAAAATCAGGTTCCCCCTGGATAAAAAAGCATAGTGAGGCTGTAATATGAACAAAATAAAATCTCTTTCTCTCTTTATTGTTACCCTGTTAATTTTTTCGATTGGATGTTCCGGGGGATGCCTCGATGATGATCTGACGAACAAGGTTGCCAAACCCGCCTTTTCAGTGGCAAGCGGAACATATTATGACCTGACCATATCATGCGCCACGGAAGACGCGGTGGTTAAATATACCATAGATGGATCTGATCCCGAAACGAGTGAGACCGCCGTGCAGGGCACCTCTCTCACCATCGATCTTTTTACAACAGTGAAGGCCTGCGCCACCAAAGAAGGTCTGCTCGATTCAGGTGTTTCAGAATTTAAAATCTCACCGGAGAAAAGTGTCAGGTTTATCACCTATAATACTGATTCTACAGTGGGAAGTTATTACAACGATTATTATGACTGTAACGGCAGCAAAATGACACGGGTGACCTACAGCGGAAAGGGAAGTGATAACAAATGGTTCACCGATGATGATACAGTGGCTTCATACCTTATATATGTCTATGAGAACGGCAAGGTAGTGAAGGAAGTTACCTATACCACCGCCGGCACTGACGGTACATGGATTACCGCTGATGATACCGCGGGAGATTATATTACATATACCTATAGTGGCGATGAGCTTACTCGAAAAGAGACGTATAACAGCAGCGATGTTTGCCAGGGATATACCGGATATGTATATACTGACAGCAGGGTTACCACTGAAACAAGATATAATGCCCCGGGTGCTGACAGCACCTGGTTTGCAGGTGATGATGATGTCATAGACTATTATTATACCTATACCTATGATGGCGATGTCATAGATACCAGAGAAAAATACGATGCCAGCAATACGTTGACAGCCACCTCAACGTACCAGTATACCGGTAATACTCTCTACGCTGACAAATATGAGTATGATGAAGTTAATACTGATGAGATTTCTCATGTGGACAGGCTCATGAACTACGGTTCCGATACTGTCGATTACACCTCGCTGTTCGAGTATACTGATGGCGCTATCAGTAAAGAAACAAAGCACCAGTTTGATTCCTCAACGGAGATTGACTATTACTTTAACTATCTCTATACGGACACAATCCTGACACGCACAGAAAAATATTCAGAGGGTACCGAAAAGGATGAGTATACCGAGTACGTTTATACTGACGGTAAAAAGACACGTTCTGTTATTTATATAAAGCCAGACCCGGAAAAGAAAAAAATCACCTGGAATATTACCATTACCGCCGGTGCAGAAGATGGGGGATACTATACATCCGCGGGTATCAACTATGACCTGGACGGAGTTCGAATCGGTGACTATGATATTGACGACTCGGATTTTGTCACGGACATTAAAGACAGGGTCAAGAGAATCATTGACAACTCACAGTTCAGCAAGGACACGGGATTGACTGTTTATGGCCTTAAGAGCGGTTCCTGTGTAATAACCGCAGCGGCTGCAGGTGTTTCATCGTCAGGCTATGTAAAGGTCAAAATCAAATTCAGCGGCTTTGATGACGGTGACGGTATTATCATCAACGGGACCATTACCAAGGAACTTGAAGGCTCGATAACACTTGACGGTAACCTTACTGGTTCATTGAACGGTACCTTTACCGGCTGCCTCACCATTACCGCGTCAAATCCTTCATGGAATGACAGTGAATACCTCATGGCGTACTATACAGAATATGAATATGACGTGGATGATAAAATTGTACGTGAGGATGTTTACACTGACGCGGGAGAAGACGGTACATGGTTCAATGGAGATGACACCCTTGATTATTCAATAGATTACACATATGTTTCTGATAAACTGGATAAAAAAACAGTAAAGGATGATTACGGGGTTTTCATTGAGATAAAGGATGCCGCCGACACAACTGTCGGCTATACATTCGAATACGAGGTTGAAAAAGAATAATTCACGGTAAGGGGCAGTGGGGCGTGACATGTCTCGTTCATTTTTATGTATCACAAACTCTGTCTCCCCGGCTCGTTGAATTTACTCTTGTAAAAAACATATCTCTCGCCACAGCCGGGTGTTTCTCGATCTACTGCACCCGGCACTGGATCATCCTGATTGGAGCCCATCAGGAGTTATAATATAAAACTTCCCCCCTCCGGGGGGAAATGAAAAAGGGGGGGGGGAGCTCCCTGAGTGAGTATATTGATTCGGCGAGATCGGTTCAGATATTTTTCAAAAGGGGACACCCCTTTCATCACGGTCACTTCCCTCTCTTTTTATTTTCTTGATTTATCACCTGCTTTATGAAAAATTGTTTATGATATTCAACAGGGCCTCTTCAATGAAAATAATATATACAATATTATTGCTGGCGGCGGTGCTGCCCCTGACTTCCTGTGTTCAGTATAGTGAGATTCATGAATACCACTATATGGAATTCAGGCATGGCGATTCCCCGGTGGAAAACGGGTCCTTTGCCTGGACTGGAGACAGGTCCCTTCTTTGGGAAAGGATTAAACTTCCCCAACGGCCTGAAAAAAAGTCGTCTTTTCTCTGGTACCGGTTGAAGGTCAATACGAAAAATAAACCTGAAGCGATTCTAACCTCAGGTATCCGTGAATCAGTTGAAGTCTATTGTGGTTCTCGAAAAATCTATTCCTTTGGATCAATCGGGTCAAAAGACTACCGGTTCCCCGGTTACCGATGGTATCATTTGATTCCCCTTCCGGAAAAAACCTGCGGGGAGTATATCTATTTCAGGTGCTTCTCTCCCTCACGGTATATCGGCATATCATCTGTGCAGAGCAGCGATACGGGGTCTCTCTTTCTTCATATAATAAACAGTGACATTGGTAAATTTCTGCTGGGTATACTCTATATCTCAATAGCTTTTATCGCCCTGGTATATGTCCTGTTGACGCGCAGGAGACGTAAATCGAATCTTCAGGATTCGAAACAGAACCGACTTTTTTTTCACTTCATTGTTTTTGCCTTCAGTATCGGGATAGCGGTTATTACGGACAGCCGCATCAAGGAATTTATTTTAAACGCCCCCCTTTTCTGGATTTATATAAGAATGATATGCCTGTATGCCTATTTTATCAGCATCCTCGGTTTTGCCTCACATGTTTTTGAGACCAGGTATATAAACCTGATTAATTTTTTTTATTACGGACTGATTGCCCTTGCCGGGATTACAATCGGGTTTTCCATGCCTGGTATATTTCATTTGATGGACACAATTCCTTTCCTTAATATTTCAATACTGGTTCTTACTCCTGTTGGTCTTTTTATTATAGTTACATCTAATCTTAAGAATAATAGAGATACGTGGCTGTTTCTCGCAGGGACGCTTATATTGGCAGCTACTGCAATAAAAGACAGCCTTGTTGATTTAAGGATACTTCCCAAGGCTGACTTTATCCAGCACTGGGGCACACTGGCCTTTGTCCTTTCACTGGGGATTATCTTTATACGCCGTTCGATAAATCTCAACAGCAGGTACAGCAACTATCTCCAGGAAATGGATATCGCCGGCAGCCTTGTAAATTCCATCATGCCTGATGCAATAGATGCTCCCGGCGGCATGAAAATTTCCACTCTCTACATTCCCATGGAATCCATCGGGGGGGATTTTTACGATTATTTTTCCATAAGTGAGAAAAAGATCGGTGTTTTTATATGCGATGTTTCGGGTCATGGTATTCCCGCGGCACTTGTATCCTCGATGGTGAAAATTATTTTTGATCACCAGGAGCATTCCTCTCTCGACCCTTCTCTGCTTCTTTCAAACATCAATAAACGCCTTCTTGGAAGAGTAGAGACAAATTTTGTTACAGCCTCTTATATGCTGATCGATATCGAGGAAAAAAAATGTCTCCTGGGTAATGCGGGCCATCCTCCTCTTATTGTTGTTCCCGGCGATAACAGTGAAATAAAAAGCTATCGTCCAATGGGCCGTTTCCTGGGGCAGTTTAATGATATAAATGCCGGTACAATGGAAATTGATATTCACGCGGGGGACCGTATTCTTCTTTACACAGACGGGATCACAGAAGTGCAGGGGAAGTCAGGGACAGTATTCGGGGATGACCAGTGGTATGACTTTATTCAGAGAAACAGGAACTCGACCCATAATCGTTTTTTCAGCAACCTGAAAGATGAACTGAAAGATCTCACTGAAACCTCACTTTTTTCTGATGATGTCACTATTATCCTGATAGATATTGACTGATCCCGGTATACTCTTCTGATTGAACAAAAAAGTATTGCCCTGCTGTGCAGGTGTGACAGTTTATTGTCATGCAGAATGACACGATATCTTTTTTAACCGGTGACGGCACGTCACTGGAAATTCTCCAAAGTCCTGTAGAAGAACCGCGTGCAACACTGTTAATGTGGCCCTGCATGGGGGGAAGTGTACGCATGTACCGCTGCCCTGTTGATCTTTTTAATAAGGCGGGTGTCAGTGTCATTCAGTTCAACCCCCGGGGGCATGGTGAATCAGGGGGGCAGTTTGTGCCTGAGGATGCTATTGCCGACCTGGGAGACTATCTTTTTTCACGTAAAAGGGATTCTTCTCCCCTCTGGATTCTCGGTCACAGTGCCGGGGCAAATGCGGTACTACAGTATGGTACAGCTTTCGGCGGGGTGGACCGTTTTTTTCTTGTGTCACCTGTTCTTGACAGTATCGAGTCGCTGCGCTACATGTACCGGATAAATACTATTCTTGAGTTCAATGAAATTGTCGCGGCTCTCACCTCTGAAAGGGATTTTGTCCTGGATGTTCTCTCTAATGACCGCTGGATGGACCCCGCAATATGGCAAAAAAACTACTACCGTCATAAATTCGATGATATTTCAGAGAATTTCAGAGTGGGTATTTTTCTTGAGAGGCTTTTCATAGAGGGCTATAATGCCTTTGAAGACCTTATCTCACAGGCTGAAAAGACATCCATTCTTGTCGCTCCCGTCGATACATGGTATCCCTTTGAAACAATTGAGCGTCTCGCACGTGAGGGAAACATTCCGGTTCACCTTATCAAAAAGGCCCGCGATCATTTTTTCACTGGTGGCTGGAAAGCTGTCTGGGCCCATCTCCTGGATCAGCTCAATTCTCACTATCCTCATTAATGCAGGGCTGTACATTACCTTCTTTAATATATTCAATAATTTGTTTGACCTCAGCCTTTTTAGCCCTCATAATGAGAGATATCTCGTTATGGAGCGCTAAAAATGCATGAAAGTATCAGTATTCGTGAAGCTGAACAGGCAGATGTCAAACTGCTCGTTGAAATGAGAAAAAAACTGCAGGAACATATGCAAAACAATTACCAGGAGCTCTGGGGAAGGAGCGGCAGTTTTATCCGGAACCTTGATGCCTATTATCAGTCAAAGATTCGCAAACCCTCGGCAAAAATTTATATCGCCTTTGAAAAGGATGACCCTGAAAAAATCGTCGGCATGGCCCTTGGCAAGATTCTTCTCAGTGATGAATATGATCCACCCCGGTCGGGACGCATTGATGATGTCTGGGTGGAAGCTGATCACCGTCGTATGGGTATCTGTGAGGAAATGGTGAGAGAGCTTGTTGAATTTTTCAGGCGCAATGGTGTCTATGACCTGGTGCTTGAGTATGCCATATACAACCGCGAAGCAGAAGAAACATGGCGCAAAATGGGGTTTCATCCTTCAATTATTATATCAACAGCAAAGATTGATGAAGTGAAGGTGTAGGTGAACATAGAGGGGTATGATGACGCGGTAATGGGATAATGGAAAAGGTGAAAAAATATAATGCTCTTTTTTTCCTGTTCTGTCTTGTCATGACAGTCTCTTTCCCCTGTTCGCTCTCTTCACAGACACGGGAAGAGACGAAAAATGACAGGCAGGTACGGGTTCTTTATGTCAATTCCTATCATCCCGGGTATGCCTGGTCGGACGAGATTTACAGGGGTATTCGCACGACCCTGAGAGAATCATTCGGGTATCGCCTTCATTTATTCGTTGAGTACCTTGATGCCAAGCGTTACGGCCGTAAACTTTCAGGCCCCCTTGGGTATCATACCAAAAGGGCGTGGCTGCAAAAGTATAGTAAACTTCCCCCCCATTTGATTCTTGTTTCTGACCAGCCCGGCTATGATTTTCTCGCCGCTGTCAGGTCTGAACTTTTTCCCGGTATTCCACTTGTTTTTACCGGTGTTGAAGAACCGGGGAAACTGCAGCGTCTGACAACAGGGGTCATCGCCAGTACTGATTATCAGGGCAATTTTCGTCTCATCAGGCGGGTCCTGTCGAAATGTGGAAAGATATGGGTTATCTGCGATGATTCGACAACGGGCCGTATAACACGGCGGCAGCTTTTGTCGATAAATTCTGCTCAGCCTGATCCATGTCCCATCGCTTTTTTGCCTGAAAAGGGCAAAGGAGAAAAAAAAAGTTTATTAGAAAAAATAAGAAAACTTCCCCCTGATGACGCTGTTTTTTTTCTTCATTATTCTATCTCTAAAGACAGAAAGTTTGTAAATACCGCTGATTTTATTGAAAGCCTCTGCAGGATTTCCCCTGTGCCTGTTTTCAGTCATGTTGACCTCTACATGCAGTATGGAGTTACCGGGGGAATGATGAACAGTGGGTTTACTCAGGGATGCCAGATTGCAAATGTGGGGACAAGAATGCTCAGAAACCGGTCGGGAAGGGTGCCCGGGCCTGAAATAGAAATGTCCCGCCCCATCTTTTTATACAGTTCCCTTCTGAAATATGGCATCCCCCTTTCAAGGCTGCCTGATAAAAGCCGTGTCCAGGGTAAACCTGAAAATATTCTTGATCGCTATTTTTTCCCGGTTATCGGTATTGTGCTTTTTCTTGTACTGCAGACGATTTTAATTTTTTCCCTTCACAGGCTCTATCGCCGCCAGAAGGATCTTCGCAGGAAAGCCCGTGAAGGTGAAGAAAAATTCAGGGCTCTTCTTGATCTTGCCCCCTTTGGCTGTACTGTCAATGATATGGAAGGAAAATATATTCTTGTCAACCAGGTGTTCTGTTCTAACAGGGGGTTTTCTCAGGCAGAGGTGCTGGGTAAGACCACTTCTGAACTGGGCACAATAATTGATGAAGATGCATCACGCCGGGTCATGAATGAATTGAAAGAGAAGGGGGCGGTTTCTCTCGTTGAAACAAAGGTACAGAACCGAAATGGTGACGTAGCGGATATTCTCTATTCCAGCCAGGTGATTACTTATGAAGGGCAGCCTGCAATTCTTTCCGCAAGTCTGGATATATCTGACCTGAAAAGAACAGAGTCAGAACTGGCAAAGAGTCAAAAACGTTATGAGGATGCCCTTGCCGCAACATCTGATGCCATCTGGGACTGGGACCTTCGGACGAACGAAACCTATTTCAGCCCCCGCTGGTATGAAATGCTCGGGTACCATGACAGGGAGTTTTCCATGAGTCTTAAGACCTGGGAAAAACTCTGTCATCCCGATGATAAACCCCGTGTATTCAAAATAATTGAGGATACTATAACCGATGCGGGGACAACCGGTTACATTGCTGATTTTCGTATGAAACGGAAAGATGAAAACTGGCACTGGATACGCGGGAGGGGTAACATTACCGAATGGGATGAAGAGGGGAAACCTGTAGTATTCAGTGGTACCCATACAGATATTAACAGCGAAGTGGAAGCCCGTGAAGAACGACGGAAACTCGAGGCGCAGATTCAGCAGAGCCAGAAGATCGAGTCCCTGGGGCGTCTCGCCGGGGGTGTTGCCCACGATTTCAATAATATGCTGGGGGTGATTCTCGGTTATACTGAAATGGCCCTGAAGCGCGTGGAGCCCGGTGAAAGGCTTTATCACCAGATTTCTGAAATTCGGAAAGCTGCCCACCGTTCAGCGGAGCTGACGAGGCAGCTCCTTGCTTTTTCCAGACAGCAGCCGGTTGCACCCCGTATCTTTGATGTTAATGAATCCGTATCAGGCATGATGAAACTCCTGCAGCGTCTCATCGGGGAAGACATTAAACTGGTGTGGGAGCCGGGAGATGTCCCCTGGTACCTGAAAATCGATCCCTCACAGTTTGACCAGGTTGTTGCCAACCTCTGCATTAATGCCCGTGATGCCATTTCTGCTAACGGGAAAATAATAATCCGAACAGGAAGTATCAGCGTCGATGATAAATTCTGCACTGTTCATCCCGGTATGAAACCGGGTGATTTCATTATGCTTGCTGTTGATGATAATGGTTCTGGCATGGACACGGAGACGCAGCAGAAGATTTTTGACCCCTTTTTCAGCACCAAGGCTGTGGGTGAGGGTACAGGCCTTGGCCTGGCAACGGTTCATGGTGTTGTTTCTCAGAATGGCGGCTTTATCAATGTTTACAGTGAACCCGGCAGGGGAACATCCTTTAAGATCTATCTTCCCCGCGCTCCACGGGGGGCCGGGGTTTCCTCTGCATCAGAGGAGGTAAAAATCGAAAAGGGGCAGGGGGAAGTCATACTTTTCGTGGAAGATAATCCCCAGATGAGGGCCGTTACCGGTGAGATGCTTGTAAATATCGGATACAAGATCCTTGAGGCTGAGGGGCCCGGTGATGCCCTGCGTATTGTTTCTGAAAAGGAAAATGAAATCGATCTTCTCCTCACCGATATTATCATGCCTGAATACAACGGGTATGAACTGGCGGAAAAAATTCGCGAAACGCTACCTGGGATTGGCCTGCTTTACATGTCAGGTTATACGGCAAATATCATATCCCCCCAGGGTATAAACAGCGGGGAGATTAATTTTATTGAAAAGCCCTTTTCTCTTTCCCAGCTTGCTGCGGCCCTGAAAAATGCCCTGGAGAAAAAAAACTGAGAGGTACGGGGGTGTCCTTAAAAGGTGACCTTTCTATTCTCCTTTTTCTTCCATGATCTGTTTCAGCTCACTGGCAATTTTTATCATCTTTTCATGACTTTCACGCAGAGAATCGGCATTACGTGTATTGGCCTGAACAAGGCTGTTGGTATTTTCAATGGATTTTGCGATTTCATGAATCGAAAGAGACTGCTCTGACGAGGCATCTTTTATAAAATCAGATTTTTCATAGACCTGTTTATTTCTGAGTATCATGTCCCCCTGGATACCCTTCTGGTCGGAAATAATCTTCATGGTATCGACAGCCTTTGCCTGGACGTTGTTCAGGGTTCCACTGAGGGCTTCAATAAAGCCTATAATTTTTTCAATAATTGAATTTGAAAAAACAACATCGCTTCTTCCCTGTTCGATGAGGTCCTTGATTTTTTTCAACTCACTGGAGGAGCTGTCAGCGAGCTTTCCGATTTCATCAGCAACAACAGCGAATCCCCTTCCGTGCTCACCGGCACGGGCCGCTTCTATTGCCGCGTTCAGGGAAAGCAGGTTTATCTTTTCAAAAAAATTATCGATTATATCGGCAATGGTCTGCATATTCTCCGAGTTTTCCAGGGTTTTCCGGTTCACCTCGTTGAGTTCACCAGATGAGGCCCTCCCTTCACTTGACATTCTGGCAATGTCGATAAATTCACGCTGAAGATCCGATCCGAATAACTGAAGAGAATCTACTAGACGCGACAATGAGCCTATGCTTTCACTCAGTTCATTCACCGAACTGTTCTGGTCCCTTGTGGCCTCTTCAACGCTTGTTGTACTTGAAGAGATCTCTTCAATTGATGCCACAAGCTGTTCTATGGTCGCGGCCTCGGTCTGCATGTTTTCAAGAATACCCGTCACTGCCTGGTCCGTTACGCTCATGGCATCTGTCAGTTCATTATGTGAATTCTTTATGGTGCCTATCAATTCCATGATATATTCATTTTTCTCATTGCTCTTTCTTGTTTCCTCTTTACTTATACTGAGAGCGAGTCTCAGGGAGCGCATGGCCACGATTGATACAACATAGAGAAGAAAAAAGGAGGCAAAGGCGATTATACTTCCCCGTTTGAAAAAATCCTGCACAATTTCCGGAGACGTGACAACCTGCGTTACGTCAAACCTGAAAACATTGATCACAAGGGCACTGGAAAGCAGAATCATAATCGACGTATGTACCCAT
>CAZHNW010000101.1:10445-15749 GCA_964534225.1 uncultured Leptospirales bacterium
GTGGGAAAAGCGAAAAGCACTACGGTAACGAGATTGATCTCGGGAGATCTCATAGACCCGCCCAGTATTACAATGAAGGCCTGAAAAAAAGAAAAAAGAGAACCAGCGATCCTCACCTTTCCTTTTACTACAATATACATTGTCAGGGCGGCAGACATGCAGGAAGTACCGCTGGTGGCGAAAGAGACCCAGAAACCGAGTTTATTAAGATTTACGAAAAACAGGGCTGTCATCAGGGTGATAAAAAAAATGCATAGATAAAAGAGAAACTTTGCAGAAGACCTGTTAAAGATATCGCTTTCTGAGTACCTGTGAAAAAATTTTCTATCCAACAGGCTTACTGATGACATGATGGCCTCCAGAGCTTATGCCGTGTATATATTTGAGATTGACATGTTTATCCTGACGTATGGTCTTTCTTTCTGACTCGAAACAGGGAAGAAAACTATTCTCTTACTAAAACAGAAATCCTCTCTCCGGCAGACGGTATTTAGATAAGAGAACCTCTAAAAATTAAATTTTTAGAATTTCCCTGTTTTATAACTACTGGCAAACTCAGCAGTTATGTTTTTCGCCCGCCGCTGGCGGGCGGAAAACAATAATTAATAGAGGTTGCCATAAGGGAATACCCTTTCTCATCGATTCAACAGATACAGCTGAAAGGCTGTGAAAGTGGCCGGCTTCCTTTATGCATGCGAAAATCATATTGGTGACAGTTGATTAGTAAAATTTTTACAATGAGCCGCAGAAATGCAAGACTTTTTTAGATTTATTGCATAAAGGCAGGTTCATACTTTAAACCCGGGTTGGACAAAACAGCAGCATAGCGAAAACCGGGATAGTCCACCCTGTTTTTTTGAAAAGGCGTGTTGACAAATGGGTTCACTTGAGTAGTATATTTTCTCAATGGAAAATAAACAGAAGCAGAGCAAAAAAAAACTGATTTTCAGGATAACAGTTTCCCTGGTTATACTGTACATCCTTTCAGGACTATGGGGAAGAAAGAGTATTCTCATGGGTAAAGAAATTAATATTTCAAAAGATATATCCACCGGTATTCTTTATAATAATAAAATATACTTTTTATGCGACTATGAACTAAAGGAACCGGGATGGTATTTATATGTAATTTTTGTTCCAGGAAAACAGCGTTATAAAGCTGTACATCTTTATTCCTTCAATTTAAAAACCGGCAAATTAAATCAAATTACAGAAATCAGGGCTTACTTTAACAAAAATTTTACAAAATGGGAAAGAGAGGGATCATCAATTTTTTTTACGACTCAAGGGGCGTGGGATAAGAAAACTAAAAAACAGATGTATCACATTTTTGAGTATAATACAGAAAAAGATGAAATAAAAAAACATAATAAAGGCGACTCCACTACAATTTATAATAGATTTTTTGCCGATAAAAAATCTTTCCAGGGCAAAGACAAAATAAAACTGTCCAGGATATTATTCTACACTGGTGTATTGCCCGAAAAGGAATGGGGGCTTCCCGAAGCAGCGGATTATTCGGGAATGAATAAAAAAGATTTTAAAAAAGTAATTATTGAATCAAGGGGAAGCAGGGACTTCAGAGAATCAGTATTCAGAAAAATCAGAGACGATCTTTCTTCTGATGAAATTTTTGATATGATTTCAGCAATGAAAAAATTCCATAGTAAACGTAAAGGCTTAAAAAAGATGAAGAAAGACCTCATGGCTGCGCAGTGGATATCACGTCTCTATATTGAAGCTGAATACGGCAAAAAACCATATCACAACGAAAAAAATGAGTCTATCCACAGGGCTGTATACTGGAAAGATCGTGAGGGATTAACCCGGCTCCTGGCAGGGGGGATTAACCCCGGCACCAGAGATTCAGCAGGATTAACCCCTCTCATGATTGCAGCTTATGTGAATGATGCATCTATTCTTGAACTGCTCCTGTTGAAAGGTACTGATATTAATGCCAGTGATGATAAAGGGTGTACTCCCCTGGTATACTCTGTTTTCGGCAGATCGCATCTGACCATGAAAACCCTTCTCCAAAAAGGCGCAGCCCGGTCAATAGAAGGTAAACCGGCATCCAGCGCATGGCTGTATGTATCCCTGACCCGCCTGAAACGATGGTATCTGGAATATGAAAAATAGGGCGTGTTAATTTTTTATATTTCACGGTAAGCATACCTGTGTAAAATTTAAAAACCCTGCTGATCCGAGCGGCCGCTTCTCTTAACCCGTGGAGTCACTGCCCTGAAAATGCCCTGGGAAAAGAAAATTAAAAAAATTATGTCTCTTCATAAAAAATTCTCATGTAATTCCATAATCGGTCGATGTGAATTACAGGGAGAAAACCTCCCCCCGGTAACTGCCGGGAACCTGAAAGAGAAGTGGTGTTTTTATGTTCAATCACTCAAAGATGATGGAAACCAATTACATGCTTGAACGGGCTCTTGATGTTGAGTCCCTGCGGCGCAAGGTTATTTCCAATAATATTTCGAATGTTGATGTCCCTCACTTCAAGCGGAGCGAGGTGAACTTTGAAAGTGAGCTCAAGAGGGCGATAACCGATAAGGAGAGGATGGAGAATAAACTTCCTGCACGCCTTGAAAAAGAGCGCCATATACCCTTCTTTGTGCCCCGAAACGTCAGGGGAGTACGGCCGCGGATCAACCTCGATTACAACACTACCATGCGAAATGACGGAAACAATGTTGATATAGAGAAAGAAATGGTCGACGCAGCCAAGAACCTGATGCGTTACAATGCCTTTGTTTCCAGCATCGGGCATAATTACAAGATGCTGAAAATGGCAATGAAGACAGCATAGGCTGACAGGGAGATGTAGAAATGGGAATGTTTGACAGTTTTAATATTGCAGCAACAGGGCTTACGGCGCAGCGTCTGCGCATGGACCTGATAAGTAACAATATCGCCAATGCCACTACCACCCGGACCCCGGAGGGGGGTGCCTATCGGCGCAAGAGGGCCATTTTTGCCCCTGTGAATGTTCGCCCCTTCTATAAATCACCACTGGTACCGGGAAGGATCGAGCATGGAAGCGGCAGGGGAGTGCGGGTACTGAAAATTGAAAATGATAAGGCGCCCTTCAGGCTCGTTTATGATCCCCATCATCCCGATGCCATTAAAACCGGCCCTAAAAAGGGATACGTGGAGATGCCCAACGTCAATGTCGTAAACGAAATGACAGACATGATTTCCGCTTCACGTTCATATGAGGCGAATATCATGATGGTCAATAATGCAAAGTCAATGTTTAACAAAGCCCTTGAGTTGAACCGCGGCGTATAGGAGGATAAGAAGAGACTATGCATGAAACAGTAGGAATGATGGATCTCAATATTACTCATAATATTTCCCGCAAGAGTGATGTAAAAAGATACGAACGGCCAAAGGCCCTTCATGATGAATCATCTATCGGGGGAGGCCTTGAAGAGATAATGACAGGAGAAAGGGAGGTGCGCCAGTGACGGCAGACAGCATTTTTACCGGAAACGTGGTAACCATGAAAACAGGCCACGATCTTCATTATAACAATGTAAAAAAACCGCAGCTGCCGGGGGATGATGTCTCCTCGAGCTTTGGCCAGCTGTTAAAGGGAACCATCAGCCGGGTCAACAATCTCCAGGTTGATGCAGAAGACATGACCCGAAAAATGATATACCAGCCTGAATCGGTAGATATTCATTCTGTCATGATCGCCCAGCAGAAAGCTGAACTGGCACTTTCCTTTACGCGGTCTGTAAGGGACGAGGCGATTCGCGCATACAGGGATATTATTAACATGCGGTAGGTGAAGGCCCGTGAAAATAACCTGAAAAATGATTATAACAAAATTTATATACATTTTGCGGAAATTACGTTATTTTTCTGGAAATTAATTGACATTTTTTTTTATACATTTTAATGTGTATTATGTCGCATTACTTTCAGGGTATATAAATCATACAGTTCGGGGGAAATCATGGGCGAATTCTTTACCCGTATCATTGGCCAGGTGCGTGAAATATTCGGAAAACTTGACCGCACCAAGAAAATCATCGTCGGCTCCGTTGTCGGTGTCGTGGTGATAGCCTTTATCGTACTCTTTTCTGTTTCCAGTGGCGAGCCCAACTCTGTTCTTTTTGCCGATCTTTCTTCAAAGGATTTCGGGGAAGTCACCAAGAAGCTCGAGGAAATGGGGTACTATTACACCACAACAGGTACCACGGCGGTACTGGTAAAACCATCCGAGCGGGAAATTATCCTCACCCGTCTCGCCCAGGAAGATTCCATACCCAGGGGTATACCGGGGTGGAAGCTCTTCGATCTTTCCAAGTGGACTGAAACGGACAGGGAGCTCGACGTCAAGTTTATGCGCGCCCTCCGGGATGAGGTGCGGCGCCATATAGAGTCTCTCCGCAATATTGAAAAGGCCTCGGTTGAGATTGCAATCTCCGAAGACAGTCTCTATTCAGACAAGCATGTCCCCTATACTGCGGCGGTGACAGTCCATCTCGCCTCAGGTTATGAAAGGCTCAGCAGGAAAGAAGTCAAGGGTATCACCTACCTGATAAGCCGTGCCGTGGGAAACCGCCTGAAACCTGAAAATGTTACTATTACCGATGAATACGGCAAGATTATTTCTGATATTGATGATGATTTCGAAAAAGAGAAACGTCAGTATACGGTCATTCAGTACCAGCGTAAGATCGAAGAACAGAAACGGGTCAGTTACCTTAATGATATAAAAAAAGGCCTCGCCAGCATATACGGTGCCGACCGTATCCAGATAGTGCGCCTTAACATGGATTTTAACTGGGACAAGGTTGTGGAGAAGATGAAAGTCTACTCTCCCATTGAGATGCAGCCCCAGGACCCGACAAAGCCCTATAATACCCGCAAGGTCAAGGATTCTATTGTTCTTTCAGAGAAGCGTACCCAGGAGAAGTTCCAGGGCCACGGATGGAACCCTGAAGGCCCCGCCGGCACCGAGGGTAACAAGCCCCCGGGGTACAAGGCCAGTGACGATCAGTACGCCAAGTATGACAAGAATGAAAATATCCGCAACTACGTGATCAATGAGAACCAGAAAAAGATCATGCGTGACCATTATGATGTCACCAAGGTATCCGTGGCCATTGCCATTGACGGCATCCAGGATCTTCCCCGTAACCCCGACGGGTCATACGACCTCGATCCGGCCAAAAAACCGACTCAGGTGCCCCTTTCTGCAGAAGAACTGAAAAAAGCTGAAAATATTGTCAAGAAGTCAATAAACTTCAACCAGGCCCGGGGAGACCAGGTGGCGGTAGA
>CAZHNW010000102.1:0-1497 GCA_964534225.1 uncultured Leptospirales bacterium
GACCTGGGGCCTCCCGGGCCAAAGGCAACCTGGAAGGAAAGGTTCAGGTCGCTTTCCGGTATTTTTGAAACTGTAATTATTTTTATTCTTGTCATGGGAGGGCTCTTCGGGGGTATTTTTACTCCCACCGAGGCGGGTGCCGTAGGCGCCTTTGGCACACTTGCAGTAGCCATTCTTCGGGGTAATCTTTCATGGCAGGGGCTTGTTACTTCCATCTTTGAGACGACGCGTATTACCACGATGATCCTGGTTATTGTTGCCGGTGCCACCATTTTCGGTCATTTCCTGGCGGTGTCCCGTATTCCCTTTGATATCGCCAACTGGATTTCCGGCTTTAACCTTCCCGCCGCTGTCATTATTGCCCTGATCATTCTGGTCTATCTTCTCGGGGGGTGTTTTATTGACTCCCTGGCCCTGATAATGCTGACAATACCCATCTTTTTCCCCGTGGTGGTAAAACTTGGATTTGATCCCCTCTGGTTCGGAGTGGTGATTGTCCTGGTGACACAGATCGGCGTGATAACGCCTCCCGTGGGTGTCAATGTTTACGTTGTCAGCGGTGTAGCGCGGGACGTTCCATTAAATGTTATTTTCAAAGGGGTCATACCCCTGTTGCTTGCCCTGGTAATCGGGACACTTCTTTTAATACCTTTTCCGCAGATTGCCCTCTGGCTGCCGTCCCTGGTTAAATAAATGTAGAAAGAATACACCTGTCCATCGCAGTGGGGCCAGTACATTTGCTCCTGTTCGTTAATATTTCATATAGTGAAATGGTTCAACCGCTGCGAGGGCCTCAGCGCTGAGGGTCTTTATTCTTTCCCCGGAAAGGAGTTCAAGGGCGGCATCGATCTGTTTTGTTTCAATGACGAAGACGGCATTCTTCCAGCTTTCCAGGACAAAGCCGTAGGCATTTTCCACGTTTATTCCTGCTGAGGAGAGAAGCTTAACGACCCTGTCAAGGCCTCCCGGTTTGTCGTCAATGAGGGCGGCGATAACTTCCCTCAATTCAACATCAAGCCCCTCTTTTTGCAGGGCTCTGGCGGCACCCTTTGGGTCATCCACGAGTATATTGAAAAACCCCTTTTCACCAAAGGATGATATGGTGATGGCGCGGATATTTATTTTTTCTTTTTTTAAAATACTGGTGACGCCGGCAAGTTTTCCCGGTTCATTGTCTGCCGGTACCGTTAGTTGATAGGCTTTCATTGCTGTACCTCATGATGGATGATTCAGATAATATATACAGCATACCTTTTCCCTGTCTACAGAAAATTTATTTCTCTACTATATATTTTACAGATACCCTGGTTTATTGCTTTCTTTTCAGATAAATTGTTAATACGGATCACCTCTTTTTTTTGGATATTTGACTTGACTTAGCTCTAATTTGGTATTTGAATTAAAGTATCACTATTTGAGGAGGTTCAATGCTCGAGATTGCAGATACAGATAAATACAGCATCATGCAGTCGCGGCTGATTTATGCCATGGCTGAGG
>CAZHNW010000102.1:1507-2266 GCA_964534225.1 uncultured Leptospirales bacterium
AGGGATAAAAACAGGCTCTACCTTAAAATCAAGGGGGCATGGCATACACGTGATGAGGTACCCGGTTACCTTGCGGACCTGAAATTCGCCGCTTTTCAGCTGCGAAGCGGTTTTACCTGTGTGACTGATGTGTCACGAATGAAGTCTCTCGAGGCAGAAGCGGCATTAATTTTTGAGCTTGGTGCCCGGATGCTTGTTCGAAACGGGGTTACCCGCAACGCTGGCATCTTCAGTCACGGTACTTCTCTGCACCCCGTCCTTTCAAGAAATTTTTATGATCCAGGCGATAAACGGGCTTTTTACCGCTTTGCTGAAGCGGAACGATGGCTTGACAGTTGATTGTGTCTTTTGACTCTTAACGAATAAGTCCTCTTTACCCGTGAAGGCGCAGGTCGCGTTCATACTCACGAAGCTGGCGCCCTGTTACCATCTGTCTTTCCAGGGCAATGGCACCGAATTTTTTGTGCTCGCCATGTTGCTGAAATTTTAAAACCTGTGCCACCTCCATGGGATTCATGTCCCCATGGGTTACAAACCATTCTCCTGTTTTGGGAAACATTCTTATACCCCCTGCTGCAATATCCGGTTATCTACAATATAGCAACAGGGGAGGGTCGAAAAAATTTTTTTTCAGGCCCGTCAGGCCAGGCGCGATCAGTTCATCAAGGCGGGTTCTGCGGGTGATGAGAATAAGCTTGTTCTCAGTAAGACGCTTCATTCCCTGGTTTTAGTGGCAGTAAGCAGCGATTGCAGTAGTTC
>CAZHNW010000102.1:2276-11778 GCA_964534225.1 uncultured Leptospirales bacterium
ATATAGCAACAGGGGAGGGTCGAAAAAATTTTTTTTCAGGCCCGTCAGGCCAGGGCCCGGGCAATAAGAGTCAGGGGATGCACTACCTCGTAGGGAGTGAAATTTTCTATCTGCCACTTGCAGGTGACACAATCGGTAATGACGATTTCCGGGTTGGCCATGTCGATTCTCTTAAAAAGCTCTGAGCCGATTGATTTTGAAATTTCAAAATACTCTTTTTTGAAGCCGTAGGTTCCGGAAAGGCCGCAGCACTCGGAGTGAAGAATAACCAGGTCGAGGCCGGGGATTCTTTTGAGGATATCTATTGTATACATGACCCCCCCCATCCTTTCCAGGTGGCAGGGGCTGTGGTAGGCGGCCCTGATATGGAGGGGGTTCAACTTCGGCATGTTTCCCTTTTCGAATTCATCGTAGAGAAATTTCGTGATATATTCGATCCGGTCATAAATGGGATCGTTGTTCATGTGAAGAAACTGTTTATACTCATATTTCAGGGCATAGCTGCCGCTTGAACAGGTCTGTACAATGGTCTTTTTTTCATCGCCTGAAGCTTCGGCGAGGGTGGCTATGTTGCTGGCGGCATTCTTTTTGGCACGGTTTACGTCACCATTGGCGATGGCCGGTACGCCGCAGCATTTCTGGTCTGGTACGGTGATACCGATATTCATGGCATTGAGTACCTTGACGAGGTCTTTTCCCAGGTCATGGTCCATCCTGTTGACGCTACAGCCGTGAAAGTAGACAACCTCCCGGGGAAAGGCCTTCTGGTCCGGCGCCTCTTTTTCGAACCATTTTCTGAATGAACCGGTCTTGAAGAGGGGAAATGATCTTTCCGAAGAAATACCCATGAAAAGTTCCATGAAGAATTTTACGATGCGGTTACCTGTAAAATAGTTCACAATGGGGCTGAAGGGTGAGAGAAATTTCCCCATAAGGTCCATGCGGCTGAGAAGAAAATTGCGCAGGTTGAAGTGCTTTTTCCCGTAGTTCCATTTCGCCTCCTGGATCAGGTCGGCAATTTTAACGTCTGAGGGACAGGCAACTTCACAGCGCTTGCAGTTGGTACAGTACTTGAGTGACGCATCTACCAGTTCAGGTGACTTGATACGAAGACGTTCCGCGTCGGGCCCTGACTGCTTGGGTCCCGGGAAGAGGTGGGTGGCCTTTGCCACGGGGCAGTAGATGGTACAGACGGTACATTTGATGCAATGGTCAAAGCTGATATTTTCAAGTTTAATCATCGATGACTAACCTTTATGATCTTTAATTATTTTAAGTGCGGCGTGGTAACCTGTAGCGATGGCGACGCCGCCCCCTGAACCTTCCCTGACGGGGTTGTATCCCGAAAGGATTGCGCCGGTACAGTAGAGATTTTTCACTGATTTCCCCTGTGCATCAAAGGGAGTGAGATTTCTTCCGGTTTTGACGCCATATTCAAGAAAACGGTGGCTCTTTCTGGCAAAGAAATCCTTTGCATACCACTGGTTGCGCGGCTCAGGCCTGTCAAATTTAAGATTGAAAACCGGTTCTTCCATGTGATTAAATGTAGATTTCAGGCCTCCGCTGAAGAAACTTCCCGTTGAGAGAACGAAATATTTGGCCCTGTGCGCTGTCTCTCCATAGTTTTCTGTATAAATGTGCTGCAGGTTTCCCTTTTCGATGTTTCCCCCGGTAACCTTGTCGCCGGCGTTGTATTCGCCTCCCAGGGCGGCAAAGCGACCCCGCAGGGCATTGTCGAGGCGAAGGCCCAGTATTGACGGGGGAAGTGTAGGCACCTCGTAGATAATCAGTCCTGTCAGTTCCTGTATCTTCTGGTAGATGAGATTGTAGTTGTTTATGCCGATAAAGGCGGGAAGGCCGACAATTTCGGCTCCCCGTGCCTCTTTCTGGATTTCCCTGGCAAGACGGGGAAGATACCGTTCAGTATCAAAGACACGGGCCAGGTCAATGGAGCGAAACTCATGAAGGTTGCGCTGTGTCCTGGTATAATGGGGCATCCGTATGGTGCCGGTAATGATTTCTGTGTCTTTAAACATGCTGTTGTTGCGGAACTCTTCGATACCAATGGACGAGTAGAAGTCGCGGTATCCTTCGAATTCAAGGACAGCGATCTTTGACTTCCTTTCAAAGGCGTTTTTAATCATTTCATTATAAACGCTTATAGGCGAGAGGTAGGCGGGTTTCATGGAACCGAAGGCAGTGACGTGAAAGTGGTTTTCTTCGTCATTGCTGTAAAGGAAAAGCTTTTCTTTTTCGACTTCCCCCTTGAAAAAATCGAGAGATTCGCGGATGGTTTTAAGGCCAACCTTTGCATAGGGGTGTTCCCTGTTTTCTTTCAGGAAGTTCTTGAGAAAGTCGTAGGGTTTTTCAATGGCTTTTCCCCGGGCATTGTATCCGAAGAGGTCGATTGACCCGGATGAAAAATGAAGGGCATTCATACCGTTGGAGATCATCAGTGTCCGCAGTCCCTCTGAAGCACATTTCATGCCGCAGGTCAGCCCGGAGAGTCCTCCGCCGATTATAATACAATCGTAACTCACTTTGTTTCCCGTCCCTTTGTTGTCTTCTCTTTGGTTTCTTTTACCGGTTTTTCTTTTGGTTCTGCTGTTTTCAGGTCACCGAGGCCGAACAGGCCCTGGTATATCCAGTAGGTGAATTCTGATTCACGGAGCCCGTCACCCCAGAGAACAGGTTTTATCCCCTTCCATCGTTCTTCAAGGAATTCTTTTAAAAGCCGGGCTGAATCACCGGTTGATACCTCACCGTATTCCTCGAAGAGGCCCGCGGCACGGTAGGCACAGAGTTCTCCCTGGCATGGGCCCATGCCTATGCGGGTTCGGCGGCGCAGGTCGATAATATTCTTAACGTTCAGTTTTTTAAGGGCGTAGGCAACTTCTCCCTCTGTGACCATCTCGCATTCGCAGATGATGCGGTAGTTTTTTTTATCTTTTTTAAGTATATTGTTTACCCGCAGCCCGTGCCGGTAGTGGGTGGATCCCACAATAGAATCAGGTATGCCGGTGAACTGTTTCATTGTCTGGCGGTGGCGTATTTTTTTCTCTGAGCCGGGGAGGGGGACCTTATGTGTCGTACAGGTTTTGTTAACATTGAGTTTTTTGCAGACCATGTCGGCGGTCATTTCAGCCATGAGCCGGTAGGTCATCAGTTTTCCCCCCGCAATGGTGAGGAAGTTTTCGACACCGTCCCTTTCATGGTGATCCACCAGTACGATGCCGCGGCTGATATCACGTCCCTTTGTTTCTCCCGAAACGGCAACCAGGGGCCTGACGCCGCAGTATGCCCTGAGGGAACGGGTCTTTTTTACATTGGGTATCAGTTTTTCCCCGTCTTCGAGGAGAACATCGATTTCATCATCGTTGACGGTGAGCTCTTCTATTTTGTCATAGCTGATTTTCCGTGACGTGGTGCCTATCAGTGAAACCGTGTCGCCGGGAACAACAATGTCCCCGTCTGCGGGTGGGCGGCACCGGTTTACCACGACGCCGTTGGTGCGGTAGTCGATTATCAGCATGGAGCCCTTGGAGGGAAACATTTTTAACTCGATATCTGCCAGTTCACAGATGTGCTGGCCCCAGACCCCTGAGGCATTGACAACCATCTGTGCATGAATGGAAAAGGTTTCTCCTGATTCATTGACACAGACAACGCCTGTTACGGCGGTCCCGGTTCGGATCAGTTCGATGACCTTTGAATGAGTAAAGATCATGGCTTCCTTTTCCTGGGCGTCGAGTATGTTCGATGCCGCCAGCCTGAAGGGGTCGATTGTCCCGTCAGGTACTTTGATAGCGGACATGGCATAGGGGGTAAGGTTCGGTTCAATGGTAATGGCCTCGAGAACGCTGATCTCTTCAGCCTTGATACCGGCAAAGCGACAGCCTTCGAGAAGTCGTCCGTGGTAGGAGGGGTCATCATCGGGAAGTGTCACGAAAAGCCCCCCTGTTTCCTCGACACAGTGACGGGCGATTTTACGGAGTATCATGTTTTCACTGATACATTCCTGTGCTGATTCGAGGTCATTTACCGCATAGCGCGCACCTGAATGAAGGAGTCCATGGTTACGCCCCGTGGTACCGGCGGCGATATCGTCTTTTTCAATGAGGGCGGTTTTGAAACCGCGAAGGGCCAGGTCTCTCAGTGTGCCGGCGCCGGTGGCTCCACCGCCAATTACAATTACATCAGTTTCATAGTTTTTCATAGTGATGTTTCATTTGATTTTGTTAAAATTAAAATATAAAATAGCGTTTGATGTTTATAGAAAAATTGATTATATTCATAAGATGTCAAATCATTTTAGTGAATCTTCTCTTTTTTCACTTTGAAAGGATAAAAAAACAACCTCTCGCCGGGAAAAGCTACTTAAATTTTGTGTGCGCAGAAATTGTCGCTTTTTCCCTGGTATTTTTCAGTAAAAGAGGTTCCCAGAGAGTGGGAAACTCTTATTTGCTCAAAAGACTCACTCTAAGTCCGGAAAAGAGGATATCCCCTTCGCCGGGGCGGATACGCCCTTTCCTGCATGCTGTACAACAGGCCTATTGTACCATTTTCTTGTCACTTTTCCAAGTAAAAATTTGACAATACAGGAGGGGCAAATTAGATTGCACTATTCAATGCTGGAATGTTTCTGTGCGCATCCGGCCTTTTTTTAAATGTGTAGTATGAAACTTGATGAACTGAAAACCATTGCTGACCTGAGAAAGGTCTCACCCGGGGAACTGGATGAACTCGCAGAAGATGTGCGGGATATGATCCTGGATACGACATCGAAATCGGGGGGGCATCTTGCTTCGTCTCTGGGAGTCGTTGAACTGACCGTGGCGCTGCACCATGTCTTTGATACACCCACAGACAAGATTATCTGGGATGTGGGCCACCAGACATATGCGCATAAGATTCTGACGGGGCGCCGGGACCGGTTTGACACGATCAGAAAGTTCGGGGGACTTTCCGGTTTTCCTAAAATGAACGAGTCGCCTTTTGATGTCTACAATACCGGACACAGTTCCACCAGTCTTTCCCTTGCCATAGGAGAGGCCGTCGGCCGGGACATGCAGAACCAGAACTACAAGGTTATTGCTGTTATTGGTGACGGTTCACTTACCGCCGGGATGGCCTTCGAAGCGCTTAACCAGATAGGTCATTTGAATCATGATCTTATTATTATCCTTAATGACAATGAACACTCCATTTCGCGGAACGTGGGGGCCCTTTCAACGTACCTGACACGGATGATATCAGGCAGCATCTACAACCGTATCCGCCGAAAGACCATGAAAATGGTAAAATCCATTCCCCGTATAGGTAACGGCCTTTACCAGGGAATACAGAAAGTGACAGGGTCTTTCAAGAATTTCCTGGTACCGGGCAATCTGTTTCAAGACCTGGGGATACGTTATTTTGGTCCCGTTGACGGGCATAACCTGGAACAGCTCTGTGAACTTCTTGACAAGGTAAAAAATATTAATAGCGGTCCAAAAATAATCCATGTTATTACCCAGAAGGGCCGCGGTTATACCCCTGCTGAATTTGATCCTTCGCGTTTTCATGGAACAGGTCCCTTTGACCGTGCCACTGGCCTGTCTGCCAATGGGGGAGACAGTGAGAGCTACTCGGTTATTGCGGGAAAGACCCTTGCTGGCCTCGCGAAAAAGGATAAAAAAATCGTTGCTATTACTGCGGCAATGAAACTTGGCACGGGCCTTTCTGAATTTGAAAGGGTCGCCCCTGACCGCCTCTTTGATGTGGGTATTGCTGAACAGCACGCCATTACTTTTTCCGGTGCCCTGGCCCGCACGGGTATGAAACCCTTTGTCGCTGTTTATTCAACCTTTCTTCAGAGGGCTGCGGATCAGCTGATACATGATATCGGTATTATGGACCTTCCGGTGAAGATACTGGTCGAACGGGCGGGGATTGTTGGTGATGACGGCGAGACCCATCACGGCCTTTTTGATATCGGCATTATACGTTCAATACCGAATTTTGTTTTTCTTGCCCCCTCATGCGGAGAAGAGTTGCGTGACATGATCCATTTTGCCGCCGGCTATAATGAGGGCCCTGTCGCCATCCGGTTCCCCCGCGGGAAGGAAAATGTAAAGGGGTTTAACTATGACAAGGCTAACCCCTTTGTACCGGGGAAGATGAAAAGACTCGCTGCAGGCGGTGATCTTGCCATTTTTGCCCTTGGTGACATGGTGCCCCTGGCTCTGAAGACACGGGCCATCTTAAAAGAGAAGGGTATCGAGGCAGCTGTGGTAAACCTTCTCTCTATTCGCCCCCTTGATGAAAAAGGCATTATTCGCACTGTGAGGGCAACAGGGCATTTTGTTACCCTGGAGAACGGGCATGTCAACGGGGGAATCAATGAATATATCCTTTCATCACTGCCGGCGGACATGAGAAGAAAGTTTCTTTTCGCGGGGGGGTTTCCTGATGAGTTTGTTGTACACGGTTCCGTGGGGCGTCTTCTTGCTGAATACCATCTTGATCCGCCCTCCCTGGCGGCAAGGATTGAGAAATCCCTCAGGGGCCTTTAGGGCATGGCATCGGAAAAAATCCGTCTTGACCAGTACTGTGCACGAAAAGGCCTCAGCGCTTCACGGGAAAAGGCGCGCCGTGAAATCATTGCGGGGTGGGTACAGGTAAACGGCGAGACTGTACGTGAGCCGTCACGAAGAATCGAGAGCAGCGCCACTGTCACGGTTAGACGTCCCGGCGGCCTCTTTGTCAGCCGTGGAGGGGAAAAAATCAAGCGTGCCCTCGATTATTTTGATATTGATGTGACAGGAAAGGTTGTGGCTGACCTGGGGGCATCAACAGGGGGGTTTACTGACTGTCTCCTTAAGCGGGGCGCCGCAAAGGTCTATGCCGTGGATGTCGGCTACGGACAGCTTGATTATTCACTTCAGCGTGATGACCGCGTTGTGGTGATGGACCGGACCAATGCCCGTGACCTGTCGGGCGAAATGTTTAATGAGAAAATTGATTTTATCACCGCGGACCTGTCCTTTATTTCTATCATCAAAGTGCTGGAACCCTTGAAATCAGTTTTTCCCTGTATCAGGGGAGTTTTTCTTCTGAAACCTCAGTTCGAGGCCGGGCCGGGAGAACAGAAAAAAGGGGTAGTAAGGAAGAAAGAAAACCATCGGGCTATCCTGAATCGTGTTCTTGGAAGGCTTATCGAGGATGGTCTGGTTATTCATGGCCTTACCTGGTCGCCGGTTAAGGGGCCGGCGGGCAATATTGAGTTTCTTGTTTATTTCAGCAGTGCTCCCGTAAAAGAAACGATGCCTGAGGGTATCAGTCCTGAAGGGATTGTTGTGTTGGTGGAAGAAGCCGTTGAGGAGGCTCACAGGGAACTTAATCCCCTTTCGCGCGGGGAAGCTCAATAAGAAAAGTAGTGCCACCGGGGCCTGTTTTTTCAATGCTTATCTGTCCGTTATGGCGTTCCGCAATAATAAAGTAGGCCACAGAGAGGCCCAGGCCGGTTCCCGCACCAACGTCAAGGGTGGTGAAGAAGGGGTCGAATATTTTTGAGATGATTTCAGGGGGAATGCCCGGCCCTGAGTCTTCTATCCTTATCCATACGTTGTCGTCACGAATCCCTGTCGAGATAATAAGCTCAGGCCCTGTATCCTCCCATGTTTTTTGTGCCATGAACTGTACCGCGTTTCTTATCAGGTGAAGAAAAACCTGCTCAAGGTCTTCACGTACCGCCACTGTCGCGGGGTTTTCTGGTGAGAGGTCCGTGGTTATTTTTATAGAGTTGAATTTGTACTTCTTTTTCAACTCGTAGTCCTTTGATGCAAGATCGATGGATTCTTCGAGGATTTTATTTATGCTGACCAGTGCTGTTGACGATTCACCGCGGATACTGAAGTCAATAAGGCGCTTAATGATTTTTGAGGCACGCTCTCCTGCTTCCCGTATTCCTGAGAAGTAACGGTCTATTCCCCGTTCCCGGCAGTATTCATTGAGTTTTGTAAAATCGATGCCGATGTTTTCAGCCTTTTCCCTGTTTGCGGGTATGTCAGCCAGGAGACGCCTTTCAATATTCTGCACTCCCTGGATAATGATGCCCAGTGGATTATTGATTTCATGGGCCATCCCTGCTGCGAGACTCCCCACAGTATGCATTTTTTCTGACTGGAGGATCAGTTCTTCTGTCTGTTCTCTTTCAGTGATGTCACGGATAACGGCAAGGTAGTGGTCTTCTCCGTAAAAACGGATAATACTTCCCCGCACCTCAGCGGGAAAGGTGCTCCCGTCTCTCCTGAACTGTTTTATTTTTTTCATGAACTGACCGGTCTTTTTAATTGACTCTTCGAGAAGAGCGGAAAGTACGTTGACCTCCTGGTCCATGATTGCTGCAACAGAGAGGTGTTTTATTTCTTTTCTGTCATAGCCGAGAAGATCCAGGGCGGCGGTATTGGCAGCACGGATTGTATAGTGGCGGTCGAAAATAATAAGGGCATCAGCGACCCCTTCGAAAATACTGCGATAGAGTATTTCCTGTTCCTGGAGTTCCTCGTGAGAATTGAGTATCTGGGCGTTCATCGCCTCGAGCTCTTCATTGGCTGCAATCAGATCTTCGTTGGTCTGTTCCCGGATCATGTTCAGTGTTTTCAGTTCTTCATTCTGCTGCTGGATTTTTTCTGCCGCAAGCATCTCGTCGGTTATATCTTCAACAATACCCACAGCTCCGGTAATTTCTCCTGATTCTCCATGAAGTGGTGCGGTTTTCAGGCGCAGGCAGGGAGAGGCATCGCTGTTGGTTACACTGTAGGGGCCTTCATAGAGACCCTCTTCTCCCGCGAGAGGTGCCTTGAGTGTGGGCAGGATGCGCGTGTCTTTCAGCGTTGCCATGTGAAGCAGTTTCAGTTTTTCAGCAGGCACATGCAGAATGTTTGAAAAGTAATCGTTGAATCGAAGGAGGCGCAGGCCCGTGTCATAGTAGAAAATGCCTACGGGGGATTTTTTAAAGAGGTGACGGTATTCACTGCGGCTGCGGGAGAGTTCTTTTTCTATCTTTTTTTTTCGCTGAAGCTCTTCGTGAATAACCCATGTCTGCTGTCGTACACGTCTTCTTAAAAAGAAATTCCATAAGAGAACACTGAGGGCTGCGAAAAGGGCAATAATGGCAAAAATCAGCGCTGACCTGAAAAATGTTTTATGTTTTTGAAGAGATGATGATTCTGTATGAAACCAGCGGTGCTGTATTGCCTCTTTCTGTGCGGAGGGGATGGCGTTCATGGCTTTTGAAATAATCGAAAACATTTCGGGCCTGTTTTTGGGTACCGCAAAGGAAAAGGAGTTGGTCCAGGGTGTGTCTCCGCCGATGATCAAGTTCGGCATTATTTCTCTCTCGATAAGAAAAAATGCTATGGCGCGGTTCATGACGGCCGCATCACTGTGGCCGTAACAGACCTGTTGAAGCGCTTGAAGATAGCCGTTGTATTTAATAATACGGATTTCAGGATGTTCT
>CAZHNW010000102.1:11788-15651 GCA_964534225.1 uncultured Leptospirales bacterium
GCTATTTTTGAACCGGTTAACCATACCCGTAAAATAATTGGATTCGATTCTTTTGAAGGTTTTCCTGATATTCATGAAAAGGATCGCGGTTCTACCTCGGATCATTGTCATGAAGGCGGTCTTTCTGTTGATTCGCTTGAAGATAGCCTTTGTATTTAATAATACGGATTTCAGGATGTTCTTTTTTTAAAAGAGGGATAACAAAACTATTCCGTGGTATTGCCACTTTTTTCCCTTTCAGGTCACACAGTGAGTTCAGAAAAGGAGAGTTTTTTCGCCTGACAATGACCACGGGCGATGTTAAATAGGGGGTGGTAAAGTTAAAGAATTTTTCTCTTTCAGGGGTTTTCTGCATGCCTCCAATTATATTTATTTTTCCATTTTTGATTTTTCCCAGGGCATCATGGTAGCTGGACACCAGGACGGTTTTAAAGTTTATTTTCAGTTTTTTGCCAATGAGTTCCGCGTAGTCTATGGCTACGCCCTGGTAACTTCTTCCTTCGAAGAAGGCAATGGGAGGGATGTCATATCCGGCATCAACGGTAAAGGCATCACTGTTTAGTTTCAGCCATTCCTTTTCATTTTCAGTAAGGGGAACAGGGGTTTTGTTTTTTAATCTTTCTTCATCAAGGTAGGTATAACCTGCCAGGGCCAGAAGCAGCATGAGAAAGGAAATGCTGACGATGCCCGCACCGGTGCGGGATATCTCTTTCCCGCGAGAGTGAAGGCGGCGGGAAATGATTAAACTTCCCCCTGTCATAAATATAAGAATAATGATAATACTGATGCCTGTAAAATGAAACCAGTTCACTCGATCTCTCCCTGCAGTACACCGGGGTGGAATTCAACGGAATATTTTTTATTCAGGTAAGATTATATCCCAGGTGTAAGGAAAGTCAAGCAGCGGGCTGTTTTTTCTCGGAAATTCACTCTTATTGCATGGCCTTTGTTCATATTTGCGGTCTTTTCATGCAATTTTATGGAAAGGTGAAAATATTTGTTGACCCGATTTTTACCCTCTGTTTTTATAATGATAAAACCCTGTGCAGGGGCAGGACAAAGGTGAGGCAGTGATGCTAATAGTGAACAGACATCGTTTATTTTTTTTGATATTCAGCTTCATTTTACTCTCCGCGGCGGTGTATGCCTATGATACCTCTTCGATAAAGGCCTACCCGGTTCCCTTTAATCCAAAGGTCTCCGGGGTAATGCGGATAGATGTTCCCGCCGGCTACCGTGTTTCCTTTACTGTTTTCGATTTCAATGGAGACAGGGTTACGAAAAGGACTTTCACCTCGGCTGCATCATCGGTATCCTGGAACGGGCGTGACAACCGCGGTTCCGTTGTCAAGCCGGGCCTCTATATCATCAAGGTTGTTGTCGAAAATGATGCAGACGGTGACTATGGCAAAAAAATGATTCGCATTCTGGTGAAATACTGATGGGAGCACACCGAAAAAATAAACATGCACTCCTTTTTCAGGGAAACTGTTTTCTTTTAATTTTTCTGTTTTTCTGTACATCCCTTTACGCTGAAAATGCGGGCAGCAGGGCCGCCTTTACCCGGAGCGGGTACGTGGGGGCGCGCTATGTCGGTACCGGCATGACTGCTGAAGTACTCGTTGATGATGTCTATGCCATATACTGGAATCCTGCGGGACTGTCCAGTCTGAGGGAAAAGAAAAAGGTGACCCCCGAAGAAGTCAAAGAAAAGGTCCGCAGGGGAGATGCTGATAAAATTACCGAAAAGGACCTGCTCAGCTTTTCAGAGGACAATGTGGACAGGCGTGTTGTTCATGTTGGCGCCTCAGCATCGATACTCGATGTTTCCCGGCAGGTCTGTTTTTCCGGTGTCGCCTTTAATCTTCTCGGGGGGGTGGCTGGTATCGGCCTTTATTCCGCCTTTTCTCTTGATATCGAAACCTATGATGAGACCGGTGCCTCAACGGGAAAGACACAGTATGTTGCCGGTGCGGCATATTTTTCCTATGCCTATGATTTTGGCATTGCCTCAATCGGGGCGTCCCTGAAGACTTTGTATGAAAGAATAGACAGGGTAAACTATGGCGGTGCTGGTGTCGACCTGGGGACACAGGTGTATGTGCTGCCCTTTCTCAAGGTGGGGTTCATGGTTCAGGACCTGGGGTCAGGGCTTGTCCCCATGAACAGTGAGCCGGGGGTTGAGAAAAAATACGATCTTGCCTACCCGACGCTTCGTGCCGGTATTTCCCTTATCAGTGACAGCGGTATTACCGTGGCGGTAAGCATTATAAAAAAACTGGAACAGGACAAGTATCATGTCAGTGCAGGCGTCCAGTATGACCTGGCGCGATACCTTTCCCTCTACCTGGGGATTAATGACTCATATTTTGCATCAGGGATGACAATAAATCTTTACAACATGACAGTCTCTTATGCTTTTTCTTTTGATAATGTTGATTACGGGGTTAACAATACCGTCTCATTTTCCCTGCTTTTTTAAATTGAAAAAAGGATGCGCTGATTTTATATGATGAAAGTGACACACCCTAAAATAATGGGTATTCTCAATGTTACCCCTGATTCTTTTTATGACGGGGGGAAGTTTGCAGACCCTTCTGCGGCGGTGGACCATGCATTATCAATGATACATCAAGGGGCTGATATTATTGATGTGGGAGGAGAATCGACACGTCCCGGCGCCCTGGCTGTTTCCCCAAAAGAAGAAATCCGAAGGACCATACCGGTTATCGAGAAGCTCAGAGGCATGACAGACAGGGAGATTTCCATTGATACCAGCAAATCTTCTGTTGCCCGTGAGGCCCTGAGTGCCGGCGCCACGATGGTGAATGATATCAGCGGCCTGACTTTTGATGGGGGCATGGCTGAAACCATTGCGGCACACGATGCTTTCGTGGTTATTATGCACATCCAGGGGACCCCGGAAACGATGCAGAAGGATCCCCGTTACAATAATCTTATTGATGATGTCCTTTCTTTTCTCAAGGAAAGGATCGACTATGCAGTGAGGGCCGGTATCAGGAAAGAAAAAATAATCATTGATCCCGGTATCGGTTTTGGTAAAACGCTTGAAGATAACTACCGTCTTTTGAACAATATTCACCGGTTCAGGGAAACGGGGTTCCCCGTCCTTGTTGGCCTTTCCCGCAAGTCCCTGATCAGCAGGCTTATTGGTGATGAAGACCGACTGCCCGCCACCATTGCCCTTAACACTGTGGCAATTCAGGGAGGGGCCGATATTATCAGGGTTCATGACGTGCGTGAACACTCTCTTATAAGAGAAAGTCTTTCAATGTTGAAAAGGGTCTCATGATTCGGGTATGGGAAGTCTATTTGATAAAATCCTAATTTTTGCCTCAGGCTTCTGGGAGCATTTCAGGCATGTCATAGACATTGCCATTGTTGCTTTTATATTTTACTGGGTTTATATCTTCCTGAATAAAACGCGGGCCATTCAACTTTTGAAGGGTGTGCTGATTATTTTTTTTGTTGCCCTTCTTTCGAGTCTCCTGCGCCTGGATACCCTTGACTGGCTTATAAAGAATTTAACTTCCTCCCTGATTATTACCGTCATAATTCTCTTTCAGCCTGAATTACGGCGTCTTATTACCCAGTTCGGGCAGAGAAACTGGATATCCACTGACCTTGTCAGTGACACCTTCCCTCTTGACGAGCTTGTGAGCGCTGTTTTTTCCATGTCAGAGGAGAAAGTGGGGGCCCTCATTGTTATCGAGAGAAACACGGGCCTGAAAAGCTATATCGAGTCAGGTGTGGTTGTTGATTCAATAATTTCTGAAGAGTTTATCAGAACAGTCTTTTTCCCTTTGACGCCCCTCCATGACGGCGCCAGCACTATACAGGAG
>CAZHNW010000103.1:0-15616 GCA_964534225.1 uncultured Leptospirales bacterium
CAGGTGCCCTCCCGATCCGAAATTCACCCTGGAAACCTGAACTGGCTCTGAGCCTAATTATTTATCTTCCCTTCGAAAAAGGCCCGGGCATCGCGGGCAGTTTGTACCGGAATTTCCTCCATGCCGATATGTCCCACACCGTCATAAATGATGTAGCGCGCCTCAGGAAGGTCCTTTTTCCAGCACTTTACGTGACTGACAGGAATCCAGGCGTCCTTTCTTCCCCACATAACAAGAGTCGGCACACCAATATCTTTAATACGCCGGGAAAGCCTGGGATTTTTTGCCTCTTTCATCATCTCCACAAAGATGTCCACCCAGGCGCTCTTGTTGCCCTCCCGCATGGCCATATCGAAATAAAGGTTTCGATTGCGTGTCGTTAGTCTTTTTTCATCGCCATAAACCTCGGCAAGGGCCTTGTTAAGAAAATAACGGGGCATCATGCGTCGCACGATGGGCCGCATGAGGGGAAAGGTTGCCAGTTTCATCAACCAGGGAGCCTCCATGTTATAGCCGGCACTGTCAATAAGAATCAACTTCTCAAGCCTTTCCGGATGGGCGAGACAGTAATTCCATGATATATACCCCCCCAGGCTGTTACCCACCAGAGAAAACTTTTCAAGCTTCATGGCTGTCACAAATTTATGAAGAAATTTTACATAATTATCAATGGTATAGACAGGCTTTTTCGCGGGACCTGTCAGGCCAAATCCAACATTGTCAAAACGAATAATTCTGTAATGTCCCTTTAACTCCTTAACCCAGCCGTCCCATGTGTAGAGAGAAGCACAAACACCATGCAGCAACAGAAGCACCGGCCCCTCCCCTTCATCAGCGTAGTGGACCTTTACCCCGTCAATGTCAATAAAACGAGACTTTGCACAGGGATACTTCTTCTTTAACTCGGTAACGGAAAAACTTTTTGCCCCCATGGTGGTGCAGGCACTGGCAAACGAGATCAGGAAGAAAAAAAACAGAAACAGCGTAAAAATCCTTTTTTGCATCACAGCTTACCCCTTTCTTTTTATATGCAGGGAAGTTACAGGCAGGAAAAAATTATGTCAAGAATTTTACCGTCTAGACGGTTTAAATTAAATTTTATCCCTGATATCAGAAAAAAGAAAGGAAGTACCATGGCCGGGGTAAACTTTGTTGATGGTACGAGACATCAGTTTTTCTACACTCTTCTGGCTCTTCGCAGCATCATCTACAAAATAAAGACGGGGATATTTCCTGTTTTCAAAAAGGTCCCCGCAGAGAAGGTCATTTTCCGCAGTGAGTATTCCCAGAGAGCCCCGGGAATGCCCGGGCAGATGAAGAACCTCTGCACTGACACCAAAACTTTCGAGATTCATACCATCTTCAAGAAAAATGTCTGGAGTAAACCGGTCGATTTTCATAAAAAGGCGCGTGTAAATGTCGGCGAAAGGGTTTTTTTTATTTTTATTGATAAACATTTTTCCGGTTTCAACAATGGCCGCGTCATCACGATGCATGGCTACAGGGCAGCCATAGTGTGACTTCAGATAAAATGCGTTCCCGGCATGGTCAAAATCACCATGGGTCAAAATGATCAGTTTCAGGTTGCCCCCTTCACACCCCTCATGGCTCAGAGCCCTTTCCAGTTTTCTTCTTTTCGACCGGGTTGCTGTATCAACAAGAATAAATGTGTCATTTTTCTTGATAAGATAACAGTTCCCGCAGAGTCCCGAAAAAATAATTGGTATTATTTCATTCATGAATATAAAACCGGTTCCTTGAAATTAGTAGGAGATTTTTAATCAACCAGTCTCCGGTATCATGGTTAATTATGAATAAAAGTCCCTTCAGGGCAAGACTTTTTCATTTTTAAAGGCAGGGCTCTGAGCCTGTGCTTTCTACTTTTTTTTCTGCCAGCAGATTTCACGGTTGACTTTTTGCAAAAGAATCTGTATTATTGAACAAATAAGTCAAATGGTCAATAAATTTAAAATGAAACAGAAACTGGAACAGAAGACAATCTTTGAAATCGCCCTGAAAAATTTCGCCAGATTCGGTTACCGAAAAACGACCGTCGAGGACATCGCCGCGGACCTGGGCATGACCAAGGGCAATCTCTATTTTTATATAAAGGATAAAAGGGACCTCTACGTGCAGACCGTCAGTTTTGCCATGGAAAGATGGCAGTTCCGCGTTCAGGAGGCCCTGGAGAAAACAACAGGAGCCAAAAACCGTCTTCTGGTTATGTGCCGCAAGGCGGTGGAATATCTCAGCGAGGATACGGAATTCTGTGAAGTTTTAAAGACAGATCCCGAAATATTTCCCATGTTCCCCGTCAGTGACCCCTACGAGGAGATAAACGAGCGTTCCATGAGCATGATACGGGATATTATCCGCGAAGGCATTAATGAGCAGGTTTTCAGGCCCGTTGACCCGGAAAAGACGGCAAAGGTAATCTTCAGTATTTACAAAATGTTTATAATCCGCACCTACATTAAAACAGACGAACAGTTCTTACAGGATCTCTTTGATGATACCCTTGATCTTCTCACGGAGGGTTTGTACAGCACCTGACACGGCGCAGGCCGTTTAGGATACCGGCTGAAGTGGCAGCTTCAGCCGGTATAGTCACACCGAAGCATGGCTTCGGCAGGACACAAAATCATACACAGGAGGCATGTCATGACAGGTCATGTCAAGTATTTAAGTGAAGAGTGGCGGGATGAGGCTGAGAATCTCCTCAGAAAAAACCTCTCTCCCGAAAAGATGAACAATGTCACCACATCCATGTCCAACATCTATCGCAACTGTCCCGACGGCAGGGACCGTTTTCTCTTTATCGGTTTCAAAGAAGGAAACCTCTCTGATTTCCAGGTAGGGGAAGGAGAACCTCCAAAGGCAGAATTTCGCATCTCAGGAGATTACGAAATTTTCGCCAGAATATCCCGCGCAGAAATGGGCGCCCAGAAGGGGCTGATGACCGGAAAGCTCAAGCTTCGAGGAAACATGGTCAAGGCCCTGAAACTGGCATCACTCGCCGACAGGGTGAATAAAATTTTCGCCACTATTACCGCGGAATACTAGAGGAGGCCGACATGAATACAAAAGATCCCTATTATATTGATTTTCCCGCAAGAGTAAAGGCAATCCAGAAGGAGATGCAGTCCCGCGACATCAGTGCCTACCTCGGCTCACGCCTCAGGACCCTCTCCTGGACCCTTGACGCATTTTGTCCCTGGCGCAGCTATGTTGTTATTCCCGCAGAGGGGATGCCCACGGCGTTCACCTTTGTCATTGATGCCGCCCGGGTAGCGGATGATTCATGGCTCGAAGAAGACCAGGTCCTCGGTTTTGCCCCCATGGGGGGACAGGACCAGATCGAGCAGATTGCCGATTACATCGATGAACTGACAGGCGGCAAAGGACGCCTCGGTATCGAAAGCGGCATGTCTAATTATCTCCCCGAGGGATGGCTTACACATTATGAGTACCAGCATTTCAGCGAGGCACTCCCCGGCCTGGAATTTGTCAATGCCCACGGGATCATCGATGAGCTTGCACTGATCAAAGACGAGGGAACCATCAACCGTTTTCGCGAAGCCTCGCGCATTGTTGATGCGGGACACAAAGCGGTAAAGGAAGCCCTTGAAAACGGGGGCTGGAAGGGCATGACAGAGACCGAGATTGCAGGGCTCGCCGCCTATGCCATGAGAAAAGAGGGAAGTGAATGGGAGTGGTCCTTTACCGGGGGCAACGAAATCGCCTCGGGATACCGCACCGGCCTCGCCGGCGGGGCATGCACCCCCGCAACACGGCGTGAACTCCAGAGGGGGGATTCACTTATGGTGGATATCCATGCCATGTTCAAGCTCGGCCTGGGAGACCATTCACACAACTACTTTATCGGCGAAGCCTCTGACCGTCAGCGCTGGCATGCGCAGAACTTTATCGATATCGTCGACCTGACCCTGAAGACCTACAGGGCGGGCGTCTCTCCCTCTTCACTGGCAGAGGAGATGATGGCATTTGCCGAGGAGAGGGGCTTTGCTGATTTCATGGTCCCCGGATTTGAGCATGGCATCGGCATGATGGGTGACGAGTGGCGTATAGGCATGAATGACGGCCCCTTCCCCTACTGGACCAATCCCGACCATATCTACCAGGAAAACGAGGTACTCATCTGCGCCATGCAGTATGCCTGCCCTGAAGAAGATATCGGGTTCCGCTACGAGAATCCCATTGTCATAGGAAAAGACGGATGTGAGGTAATGTCACAGTTTCCTCTTACCGTTGATGAAATCCTGTAAAAAATAAAACAGCCCGGAATAATTCCGGGCTTATTATTTAAAGGAAGTTATACATTTTCTACCAGTTTCCCGTTTTCAGGTATTCATCAATACTCTTTGCGGCCTTTCTTCCCGCGCCCATGGCCTCGATGACTGTCGCGGCACCGGAAACGATATCACCACCGGCAAATATACCCCGTTTACTGGTTCGCATGGTCTCTTCGTCTGCAACAATAGTTCCCCAGTGCGTGGTTTCGAGGCCGACAGTACTTTTCTGTATTATTGGATTCGGTGAGTTACCGATAGCAATAATGGCCACATCGACATCAATAACAAATTCAGATCCTTCAATGGGTACCGGCCGTCTTCTTCCTGAATCATCCGGCTCGCCAAGCTCCATGCGCAGGCATTCGACACCGACAAGGTTACCTGCCTCATCCCCCATGAACTGAACAGGATTTGTCAACAGCTGAAAATTAATCCCCTCCTCCTCGGCATGATGGACCTCTTCAAGGCGGGCAGGCATCTCTTCGCGGGATCTTCTATAGATCAGGTAGACATCCTCGGCGCCAAGCCGTGATGCAACACGTGCTGAATCCATTGCCACATTACCACCGCCAAAGACGGCAATTTTCTTACCCTGAATTATCGGCGTATCATACTCAGGGAATTTATAGGCTTTCATCAGGTTGGCCCTGGTAAGGTATTCATTAGCACTATAGACTCCCTTCAGGTTTTCCCCGGGAATATTCAAAAAACTGGGAAGACCGGCGCCGGTGCCAACGAATATGGCATCAAACTCACGGTCAAGGAGATCATCGACTGTTTCAGACATGCCGATTACCCTGTTGACAATAACTTCGACCCCCATCTCCTCAAGGCTGTCTATTTCATATTTGACGATCTCTTTAGGAAGTCTGAACTGTGGAATACCATAAACAAGAACCCCTCCCGGATTATGCAGGGCTTCAAATATGGTCACCTGGTATCCCTCGCTGGCAAGATCACCCGCCGCGGAAAGACCCGCCGGCCCTGAACCGATTATGGCCACCTTTTTATTCTTTTTATCCTTAGTCTCACCCTTCGGGGCATGCTTCACGTCTCGCTCATAGTCAGCGACAAAACGTTCCAGTTTACCTATGGCCACAGGCTCAAATTTTTTCCCCAGGACACAACGTTCTTCACACTGCGACTCTTGCGGACAAACCCTTCCACATACCGCGGGAAGCATGTTATCCTTTTTAAGCACTTCAAAGGCCTTGTGAAAATTTTTCTGAGCCACCTCGGCAATAAAACCGGGGATATCTATATTCACAGGACATCCCTCAACGCAGGCCGGTTTTTTGCACTGGATGCAACGGGACGCCTCAAGGACCGCTGTCTCTTCGGAATATCCCAGGGGAATTTCATTAAAATTATTTTTTCGTTCGTCCGGAGTCAGTTCCGGCATCGGTTGTCTGGGTGTTCTTTCTGCCATGATATTTATTTACCTGAATTACATTTACATTCGTGAAGAAATCTTTCCTCTGAAACTTTTTCCTGGGCCCTGTATGTCCCAAGACGTGAAACCAGTTCATCAAAATTCACCTCGTGGCCGTTAAATTCAGGGCCATCAACACAGGTAAACCTCGTTTCCCCTCCGACGGTGACCCTGCACCCCCCGCACATTCCTGTACCATCAACCATTATTGAATTAAGGCTCACAAGGGTGGGAATCTCCTTATCCCTGGTAAGATCACTAACCGCCTTCATCATGGGAACAGGACCAATGGCTACAACCAGATCAATTTTTTCCGCATCCATAATTTCCTTGAGAGGATCGGTAACAAATGCCTTTCTTCCCACTGAACCGTCATCGGTACAAATTATCGTCTGTTGTCCCACTGCTTTCATTTCATCGCCGAGTATGAGTAAATCTTCTGAACGGGCACCAATTATATTGATAACCCTGTTGCCTGCTTCATTCATCGCATGGGCAATGGGATAGAGGGGAGCAGTGCCGATACCACCTCCGATACAGACAACAGTGCCATACTTCTTTATCTCCGTAGGGTGGCCGAGGGGGCCTGCAATATCCTGAAGAGAATCACCTGCAGCAAGGTTTGAAAGTTTTCGTGTTGTCGTACCCACAATCTGGTAATAAAGGGTAATGGTACCCTTTCCCCTGTCTACATCTGCGATGGTAAGAGGAATCCTCTCACCAACTTCATCGATACGCAGGATAATAAACTGACCCGCCTTTCTATACTTTGCCACATAGGGGGCCTCAACAACCATTTTCCCCAGTGTCGGTTGAACGAGATCATTTGAATGAATAGTATGCATGATTATTTACCTTATATATGATAAAGACAGGTATACATGTTTTTTTGTCTTACCACAATCTTTTTTTTAAACGAGGGAGTCCCGCAGGACACCCTCGTTTAAAATATACAATTAAACAACGCCTGATGCAAGCATGGCATTGGCAACTTTAAGGAAACCGGCGATATTTGCGCCTGTTACATAGTTACCTTTCTGGCCATATGCTTCTGAAGCATCAAGACATGACTTGTGAATATCCTTCATGATAGTATGAAGTCTTGTATCGACTTCCTCTCTGTGCCATGACAGCCTGAGGCTGTTCTGTGACATCTCGAGACCTGAGGTGGCAACACCACCTGCATTAGCCGCCTTTCCAGGGCCAAAAAGAATGTTGTTGTCGATAAAAAGGTTAACCGCTTCAGGAGTCGAAGGCATGTTTGCCCCTTCTGAAACACAGATACATCCATTGGCAATAAGGGCCTGGGCATGTTTGTCATCAATTTCATTCTGGGTTGCTGAAGGATAGGCAATGTCAACCTTAAGACCTTCTTCCTTGATAACGTCCCAGATGCTCTTGCCTTCATAATAAGGCACGTTATATTTCTCTGCGTACTCTTTGATTCTTCCGCGACGAATATTTTTCAGTTCCATCACGTACTGAAGTTTCTCGGCATCGATGCCTTTTTCATCAACGATGGTACCCGCTGAATCACAGAGGGAGATAACCTTCCCGCCGAGGGAATTAACTTTTTCAGTAGTGTACTGGGCAACATTTCCCGCACCACTGACGGCAACAATTTTACCCTTATGGTCAAGATCACGTGTAGCAAGCATTTCTGCTGCAAAATAAACTGCACCGTAACCGGTTGCCTCGGGACGAATTAAACTTCCCCCATACTCAAGCCCCTTACCGGTGAGTACGCCGGTATGCTCGTTGGCAAGCTTTTTATAGTAGCCAAACATGAAACCGATTTCACGCCCCCCTACGCCGATATCGCCGGCGGGAACGTCTGTATCAGCACCGATATGACGGAAGAGTTCCCTCATGAATGCCTGGGTGAACCGCATTACTTCCATGTCTGATTTTCCCTTGGGATCGAAATCAGAACCGCCCTTGCCGCCGCCCATGGGCAGTGTGGTAAGAGAATTCTTGAAAATCTGCTCAAAACCGAGGAACTTGATGATACCAAGATTAACAGAAGGGTGGAAACGGAGACCGCCCTTGTAAGGACCAATCGCGTTATTAAACTGTACGCGGAATCCCCTGTTTACCTGAACTTCACCCTTGTCATCAACCCAGGGTACTCGAAACATGATGACTCTATCCGGCTCTACGATACGCTCATAGATGTTGGCCTTAACAAACTCGGGATGCTTACCCACTGTCGGCTCAAGAGAATCAAGAACCTCCTCTACGGCCTGGAGAAATTCAGGCTGGCCTGGATCTCTCTGCTTTACCTTCTCAAAAACTTCATTCAAAACCGCCATTTTCTGACTCCTTTTAGTAGTGATAAATTATAATGAACTCGTACATTCTGTCACATCTCTCTAAAAAAACCCCGCCCGGACCGGGACAGTGTCTCCTGTCTCTGGATTTTTCAGATCTCCCGCTGCATTATTCAAGTCTTCATGCCAGGCCCTGCCGTAAACAACCAGGGGTTATGTGACTTAAAATTAGATTCTCTATATTCAGCATTAATTTAATTAGTTATGCTAAATATATTATTTATCAGTACTTTCTTTTGAAGCCGCCAACTGTCCATAGGATTTTTTCTAAAAAAGCCCTCTCTCCAAAATTTTACATTTCCGTAACATACAGGAAACAGCACAATTTATGGGAAAAAATCACTGAGTCACTACTCAATACCATGAAACCAGATTTTTGAAATTTCAAAAATATAAAAAGGGTTTAAGGCCAGCAACGAAAACCGCATAACAAAAAAATATAACCAAATTACACAATCGATGCGGCCTTTGTTAAGAAAAGGAGGTTCATTCTCCGGGAAGATATACCAGGTTCCAAATAGCAGAATATTTCCGGGGCAGGGGGCACTTCTTTTACCCGCCCCTGATTACTTTTTGCAATAGCATATAAGTTTCTGCGAAATAATATCCGCGACAATATCCATCGATTCATCGACCACATCATAAACTTTTACGATATCATCAAGAGAACCAGAATCCGCAACCAGGCCTCTGACACGTTTCAGGTGACTCGCGGGAAAATTTTCATCATAGAAAACTCCTTCCCTTTCAGGAAAAAGGGCGATATAAAAAATTTCTGTTTCTACCAGGTCCTGAAAAAAATGAGTTCCGAAGGAAAGCTCCGGCATGACATCCCTGCTCATTACCGCGAGCTCTACAAGATACCTGAACCTGTTGATTTCAGAAAAACTGACAGGAATCCCCAGGGAAGGGGTTGTGGTCCCCCACCGCCCCGGCCCTATAAGCATGGTGGGCATACTTTCTCGGTCATCGATGAGCCTGTTAAGTCGCCCCACCATGCGGGCAACATCGTATTTTCCGCTTGCAGAAAGGGCAAAATAGTCATCAGCTTCGACAATAATGATTCTCTTGACCGGCTGAAAAACAGAGCCCCCCAGAAAATACCCCTCTGATTCAAAAAATATTCTTTTACTTTCTAATTTTTCAGGAACCGGTACATTCAGCTTCAGCCCTTTTGACTGGTAGGGCCGGCACTGCAACAGGTTTATACGGTAATCCCCTTCGGCTGTAAAATTTACTGTAAACTCAATATCAACAGGATACTGATACCCCGCCTCGATGGTATTCATCAGCACTTTCATAACTTCAGGAAAATTTGTCTCCCCGAGAAGGGACCTGAAATTAATCAGCCAGGCAGTAACATCCTTCAGGTTCATCTCTCGTATTTTCCTCTGTGCCTCGAGATCTATTTCGCCAATTTTATCCATAGACAATTCGGGTAGTTCCGCCAGGAGTTTACCCAGAGGCAGTGTCTTGAAAGAATTGGTCTCAATATCGAGAAGGTCAACCTCGTGCTGAGAGAACCTTCTCTCGTCAGCCATTCCGGAAAGGGGCTGTGTCAGGGGCGCGTCAAGGGCGACAATACGGGGATAGTCTCCTTCCACGCGGTCTACCGCCCGTGTCCCCAGTCCAAAAACGATCCGTATCATTCCCGCGTCGGGGTCCATTCCCTTTTTCCAGACATAGGTATTATAAGAGAGACCCACACCACCGATGTCAGGGAAAAAATAACGGTCATGGCGTGAACCCGACACCCTCTGTACAAGGAGTGCCATCTGCTCATCCAGTTCATCAAGGCCGCGTTGAATACGGTAGGCCAGGGCGTCTTCACTCATCATGCTGGCATAGACCATCCTGATGGCGCGGGTGAATTCCCTGTAACGGTCCTGGGGAGTCCCCTGGTTTATACAGAAATAACTTTCATATTTTCCGGCAAAAGCGTGGCCGTAGGCATCTTCGAGGAGACTGCTTGAACGCACGATAAAGGGTGACTGCCCGAAATACTCTATAATCTGCAGGTACTGCTCTTTAATAACCTCCGGGAAGGATCCTGTCAGCATCTTTTCTCTCAGTTCAGCAGCTGCCTCATAACACCCCTCCTTCGTTTTATATTTCATGAAAAGATTCCAGAGTCCATTCTGAACAATAAATGTATAAAAAACGTCAGAACCGACATAAAAGGAATCATGGGGTTCCATGATATGGGCCCATGAACGGTCAGTATCATTATCAAGAATCTTGCGGGCAATGAGCATCCCTGCTGACTTCCCCCCGATAAAACCCGTACCAATAAGCCTGTCATTGATGGTAAGAAAGTCACCAATGGTGAAATTTTTCTCCACCAGCATACGCATTCTTTCTTCCTTCCCGACCATGAGACGGAAAAGCCTGTTGATCATTTCTGCGGCCTCTTCCGGACCATGTTCCTTTTGATTGAGGGTCTCCACCTCCAGGAAAAGCCTGTCCCAGAAATCAAGATTTCTTTTGGTCATCTCCGCGGTTGCTTTCTGCAGGTAACTGATAAAATCAGAGGCATCCACGTTGTTCATGATGGGAATAAAAGCATCATCTTCTTTTTTATGAGGGAAAAACATGGTGGGAGAATAACGGTTCTCCACCTTGATGGGGTGAACATAGTAGGTACCCTGAAAATTATAGATATCAATGAGGAGCTGTGTTGTCTCACGTATACGGGCAATTGTCTTAAAATCATGACTGCTCCGCTTAATGGCAAAATAAGCTATGGTATTGAGCTCGTAAAGATGAGGGCAGGTAATAATGAAAAAATTCCCTATCATCATGTCCGTTGCCCAGGCAGACAAAAGATCAGAGAGACAGTCAAATACATAAAAGGCCTCTACTCCCTCCTTTTCGATTATGGCGTAGACTTCATGAGCAAAGGACTCAAAACCCGACCATGCATTCAAAGTATAGGTTACGATCCTTTCATCATCCATATCCACGACAGGGGGGTGATCGGCAAAACGCATATAAATAAGACGCCTTTCATCCTGTAGAGAACGTTCAACGTAGGGAGCCACAAAATCGCGATAATCACCGATGTGATCGATCTTCCAGACCACATTATCACCTAAATGAAGATTATCGAGGATGCGATCAAGGCCGCTCAGGCCAGTGCTGACATTAACAACAGGATGCACAGGTTCACTCCTTGAAAAACAGCTTTATTCATGAAAAGTCTACTTCTCAAATCAAAGGCCGTCAAGACAATTCACCTGATGGTATACTCTGTTAAATCAGGGAAAAAAGGACTGAAAAAATCTATACCTTCTTTTCAGCACATTGTCACCTGAGAAGAATATAAAAGAGTTCACATCCCGCATCATCAGTCTTCCACTGGGAAACAAAAGTGCTTTCAAGAATAACAGAATCACCCCGGTTAAGGCGAATCAGTTCCATGTTGATATAAATATCAAGGGCACCCTCGTTCACATAAAAATATTCAATACCTTTATGCAGCAGGATGGGGCCCTGCAGGTTCTGACAAGGCTCGATTTTTATTACAGAGGGCATGATGGGAAAAGAGGGGTTATCTACCAGTTCTCGAATAACAACAGGGCGGGACATATCACCCTCACTCTGACCCCTGCGCAGTATCTGAAAGCCCTGATTTTTCTCCCCTTCTGATTCCACATCGGTGAAATATCCCACAGGCTTATTAAAATACTTCGCCATCTGCACAAGTGTTTGAAGAGAGGGCGTGGTAATATTATTCTCAATCTGAGAAACAGCCCCTGCAGTCAAACCAAGAACCAGGGCAAGATCCGCCTGAGTAATTCTTTTTTCCTTTCTTACCTGCTTTACCTTTTCACCAATCCTGATCATATCCGCCGTCTTTTCCATGGCGAAGATGACACTCTCTTCTGTAATCCTGAAATAACCGGGATCGCCCTCCCCCATTGAGGCACGGTTCTCCATCTTATTAATGACAAAATTATAAAGATCCGCATGGGAAAGACTGAGGGAAAAAACAATCTGCGTGATATGAGTAATACTTGCCACAAACTCCTTTGTGTGGGCATCCCTTTCAAAGACCCAGAAAGCCAGGGTATTGAGGTCATAGAGTTTCGGGCAGGTAAAAACAAAAAAATCTATAACAGCCCTTTCATCTTTCCATAGTTCAAAAAGCCCTGTAAGACTGTCAAAAATATAGAATGACCCCTCCCTGTGCCTTTTCTCTATCTCGTTGAGTGTAGACATGAAAGAAGAAACATCACGGGGATTCTCAATACATACGACCTCAAAGGGGGGCTGAGGATCATCTGAATAAAAATCGAGAAAAACAGGGTCAGACTTCCCTTTACCGTGGGTAAAGGCATCGATAAGAATACCATCATTTTCAAAAATATAGTTATAACGCTTGCAGATGGTATGGGGGGAATAGTTGCTGTTGACGTAAATTATATTCTTCTGAAAATTACGGTTCTTTTCAAAAAATGATTTAATGAAGATATCGATAGAAATACCGTCTGCAACCTGCCAGACTACATTATCCCCAAGTCTGAATCCCCCGGTCATCTTATCAAGGTACTGAATACCTGTGCTGATCATTATGAGCCCCTCTGAATAGTGGTAAAACCATTCTACCGGAAAAAGCCCCGCAGGCAAGGTTTTTAAAGGCTCCTATGCTACGAACAGGTAAAATAATTATTTCATTGCAATTTTTGCCCTCACCTGATCTCTATACCGCAAGGTACAGCAGGCATAGGGGGAAGTAAAAGCTTCCCGCCCTTACCTGTTTCTTATACCTTTATTTATTTTGACTAAAACCATGAAACAGACACATACCACCGACATTCTCATCTGCGGCGCCGGGATCATCGGCCTCACCCTCTGCCGCGAACTTCTAAAAAGAGGCTGCGGGAACATCACCATAATCGAAAAAGAACCCGCCGTGGCATACCACGCATCGGGCCGCAACAGCGGCGTCCTTCACGCCGGCATCTATTACGCACCCGAAACAATGAAGGCCGCCTGCTGCATCGAGGGAAACCGCCTCCTCAAAGAATACTGCCGCGCAGAAGACCTTCCCCTTGAAGAAAAGGGAAAAGTTATTGTCACACAAAACGAAAATGAAGAAAAAACACTTCAAGACCTCTACCGGCGCGCAGGGGAAAACGGGACCCCGGTACAAATCATTGACAAAGAGGAACTCCATGACATTGAGCCGGGGGCAAAGACATTCCACCATGCCCTCTTTTCTCCCGAAACCGCGGTCTGCTCACCCCGGGACATCATGGCCCGCCTCGCCTCTAACCTGCAGAAAGATAAGCGTGTCACCATCCTCTACGAAACCAGTTTCAGAGGATTTGATGCGAAAAAAAAGGCCCGCACAAACAGGGGCACCATCGCATTCGATTATTTTATCAACGCCGCCGGTGCATACAGCGACCGCATCGCCCACGCCCGGGGCCTGGGAAAACGCTACCGCCTCGTTCCCTTCAAGGGAACCTATTACCGCCTCCGTGCAAAGGCGTCACCACCGGTTCGCGGCAACATCTATCCCGTACCGGACATCCGCAATCCCTTTCTTGGTGTTCACTTTACAAGGAGCACAGGGGGGGAAGTCTATATCGGTCCCACGGCAATACCCGCTTTCGGAAGAGAAAATTACCGGCACCTCGAAGGCATCGGAACCGAAGCCCTTGCAATACTATTTACCGATGCCTCTCTCTTCTTTACCAACCGTGGATTTCGCAGCGTTGCACTTACCGAACCCCCCAAGTATTTTAAAACACGCTTCTTCCATGACGCTTCACGACTGGTACATAACCTCTCACGAAAGGATATACTTCCCTCACCGAAAAGGGGAATACGCCCCCAGCTCATTGACACGAAAGAACATACACTGATAATGGATTTTGTCCTGGCAGAGGATGAATCAAGCCTGCACATTCTCAATGCCATCTCACCGGCATTCACCGCCTCCATGAGTTTTGCCCGCATCGTTGCCGACCGGGTGGAAAAGGCCCTCAAAAAATAAAGACGTGTTCTACAAATTGTCTCATGAAAGATAGTTTTTCTTGAACTCTTCCTCGGAGATAATATCAAAAAAGCCCGTCAGCTTGGAAATATTAAAAAGGCGGGAAATATCCTCAGGAATATCATAAAGGATTATCTTCATATTTCTCTTGGTTGCTTCCTTTGAAAAACCGATAAACATGCCGAGTCCCGAAGAATCAAGGGAGGTGACACCTTTACAGTCAAAGGCAACAGCTTCGGGGGAACTTTCCAGTTCTTCGTGAAAAACCGTGCGGGCCTTGTCAACATTGCTCAGAACAACAGCCCCGGTCAACGTGATAACAGACACATCACCCTGTTTTGATCCGGTAATTTTAAGCAAGAGATCCCCCTGAGAATAAAAATATTGCAGTAAAGTCAGTATAGTCATCAGAATGGAGAGAACAATCACTTTTTTCATCCGCCTTTAAAAAGTGAAAAATCCCTTCCCCTGTGTTTCTTTTTCTCTTTTATCCCTGCGGATCTGCTCTTCCCCTTCATTTCAAGCTCCAGGGCAGACCTTAAAAACGGGAAAAAATGCCGCACAGCTCCCCGTAAGAGACTTTCCGCATGGAATAAAGTGAGTAGGCTCAGAGCCTCTGCAATATGCAGGGAGAATCAAAAACAGCCTTAAGCCGGGGGCCGCAAATGCGTAACCCGTGTGCAAAAAACAGACAGGATAGAGTAAAAAACATAAAACAATTATTGACTTAATTAACAAAATTTGTTAATATAATAAATATTTGTTAATTAAGTCCGGGAACCATTATGCAACAAAAAGGAAAAACCGAACAGATCATTGAAACAGCGAAAAAGCTGTTTCTCATGCATGGTCTCAGGCGGGTCACCGTTGACGAAATCTGTAAAACAGCCCGGGTCAGCAGGGTGACCTTTTACAAGTATTATAAAAACAAAGAAGAGCTGGCAATCAGGGTACTTGACCGACTCATGGAGGAAAATCTTCGCCTCTTCAGGTCAATCATGAAAGAAAATATCCCCTACAGTGAAAAACTGAAAAAAATATTCGATATTAAAATCCAGAAGAACCGTGAGTATGGCCCCCATTTTCTGCAGGATATTCTTTCAGGAAGTGAAAGCATCCGGAACTACATCCAGAAAAAAAGAATGGAAAACATGGCCCTTACCAGGCAGCTCCTCGAAGAGGGACAGAAAGCCGGAGAAATCGCCCCGGAGCTGACCCTTGAACTCTTTCTCTACTATGGTGAACTTCTCACTGAAGCCATTGACGACGAACGTTTCAGGGCCCTGGTGCCTGACATCGGTGAACGGGCCACAGAAGTTACACGCTTTTTCATGTACGGAATCATGAATAAAGAAAACAAAAAATAACAATGGAGTGACCAATGAAGAAAAAAGTACTGATAATCCTTCTCCTTGTTCCTGCCACGGCATGGTCCCTGACGGCAGACCAGATCATCAACCGCGTCGACCAAAACCAGGCATCGGTCACCCAGCGCTACCGGGCCACCATGACCATCAAAAAAGGACGGCGTATCCTG
>CAZHNW010000104.1:0-15344 GCA_964534225.1 uncultured Leptospirales bacterium
AAAAAAATCGAAATTTTTTGCAATTTTTTTAAAAAAACGACGGAGGCTCTGAGCCGGCCTCAAAATTGCAGCAACTTTTCATTTTACCTGCACAGGCTCAGAGCCTTTCAATAGTTTTTTATCTCTTCAATGACCTCGGCATCAAGGCGGGCGGGGTCATCACCGCAGAAGGTACGTATGCGGTAGAAATGATTGCGGGGAAGTTTTTCTCTCACCTTTACCGGGACATAGTATTCGTTATAGCCGCCGGTCACGCCTTCTCGGGAGCGTTCACTGATGAAGAGAGATTCCCTTTCATGAAAGCGGCGATGATAGGCCTCTTTCTGTTTCATGTAGAGATTGATAACCCTCTGGCTTCTTTCCTTTTTTATTTCTTCGGGGACGGTTTCTTTCATCTTCGCCGCTTCGGTTCCCGGCCGGGGACTGTAACGAAAGGTGTGAATATGTGAAAAGTTCGCCTTTTTTATCGTGGCAAGTGAATCTTCGAAATCGGCATCGGTCTCACCGGGGAAACCGACGATAAGGTCCGTGGTGAGGTTGTAGTCTTCATCGATTTTTCTAATGGCATCCACGATGCGGCAGTAGTCTTCAGTTGTATAGCGGCGTTTCATGGCCTTCAGTATCCGGTTACTTCCGCTCTGGAGGGAGAGGCTCAGGTGGCGTACCATTTTTTCATGGCCCATCAGTGCGATAAGGCGGTCTGTCACCGTGTGGGGAGAAAGGGAGGAGAGGTGCAGGCGGAAGTTTCCCTCGAGGCTGAGGATATCTTCCACAAGGCTGTCGAATCCCCTGTCGCCGTCACGGTAACTTCCCACCATGACACCCGTGAGGATCAGTTCCCTGTATCCTGCCGCCAGGAGTGTACGGCATTCACTGAGGATGTCTGCCGCGGGACGGCTGACTTCCCTTCCCCGTAAATAAGGAATGATACAGTACGAACAGAAGTTATTGCACCCGTCCTGGATCTTGATGTTGACACGGGTGCGCGCGCTTTTTACAGGGGCATGAAAGCTGAAGCGGTCAGCATTTCCGGGGGCGAGGTCATCGAAGAGAGCGGGAGTGTCGATGATCTGCGGTATCATGTGTTTGTAGTCATTTGAAAGGAAGTATATTTTTCCTTCGCGTCTTTTCTCTCCGGTACCGCATCCCGTAACAAAGATCATGGCTTCGGGATCATTTTCCGCGGCGCGCATGGCCTGGTAAGTAAGCTTGCGGGTCTTTCTCTCGCTGATGACCGTTACGGCGCAGGCGTTAATGATATAGATATCAGCCCCGCCGGATGTGACGATGGTGTGGCCTGATTCCTGGAGCCGTGTTGATATTGACTGGATCTCCGCCTGGTTCAGGCGGCATCCCAGGGACTGTATCTTTATGCGCATTGTTATTTTCCTGGTCTTTTTGTAAATCCATGATGCTCATAACCATCTATGGGAAGATACTCATTTTGGACAATGATTTTTTTATACGGCATTGAAGGCGTGAAACGTGAAAGCGTTTTCGCGCCTTCAATGCCGTATTTTCACTTGAAACATCTTTTGTTGTGTGGTATACTTCCGGCCTCAGGAGAGAGATGAATGGAACTGATAAAAGATGTCGTTGTAGGTATCGTCGATGATAATGTCGTCAATGTCCGGCTTCTTGAAGGTATTCTGAAGCGCTATGATTTCCAGGTGGAAACTGCCATAAGCGGTGAGGGAGCTCTTGTCATGGTTGACAGGCATACCATTGATATCATGCTTCTTGATATCATGATGCCGGAGATGGATGGAATCGAAACCTGCCGCCTCATAAAACAGACAAACTATGGCCGCAATATTCCGGTTATTTTTCTTACCGCCCTTGACGAAACTGAGGAAAAGCTGAGGGCCTTTGAAGCGGGGGGCGTTGATTACATTACCAAGCCCTTTGTAAAGGAAGAAGTTCTTGCCCGTCTTAATGTCCACATGAAATTGAAACGGGCCATTGAAAAACTTGAAGAAATTTCTGTAACTGATGAGCTGACAGGTGTTTTTAACCGCCGCTTTGCCTATGAGATGATTTTTCGTATGATAGAAAACAGCAAGCGTGATAATTCTGATTTTCTCATATGCTATGTCGATGTTGATAATCTCAAGATTGTGAATGATACCTATGGACACAGTGAGGGTGACCGGCTCATCAGCGTGGTGGTTCAGGCCTTCAAGGCCAGTGTGCGAAAAACAGATTATATTTTTCGTATGGGGGGAGACGAGTTTTTGATTCTCCTGCCGGGGGCAACCATGGATATCGCCAATGAAATGGTCAGGCGTGTTAATAACGGTCTGGGTGATGCCTGCATCCAGGACCAGCCCGTCTCTTTCAGCTATGGCTTTACCGCATGCGGGGGCGGCAGTGATGTTTCTGTTGATAACCTGATTAAAAGTGCTGATGAAAAGATGTATGAACAAAAGGCGGCAAAGAAAAAAAACCGCGGATTTGCTCCCCGCTGACAGGTTCAACTTTTCATTTTATTTCAACGCCAATAAGAACAAGGTCATCCTGTTCTTCGTCAGGGTCTCGAAACTCTTCGGTGCTGCTGAGAACAGCGTTAAGAGTGGCATCCAGGGTGTCACCATGATTTTTTTGAAAAAACGCGGGCAGGGTGTCAAAGCCTATAATCTCTTTTTCCCTGTTTACCGTTTCGGGCAGGCCGTCAGTGTAGATAAAGAGACGGTCTCCTTTTTCGAGGTGAATGGTGGTTTCATGAAAAATCCTGTCATCAAAGGCGCCTACCAGGGGCCCTCTTAGGTGAACAGCTTCATAGGCGCCTGACCTGTGCCGGTAGATGATGGGAGGCGGGTGACCGCCGTTAGAGAATGTAAAGGAGGTGTGCCCCTTTTCTTCTTCGGAAAAATAACCGTAGAGAGCGGTAATGAAATATGATGACATCACCTCCACCAGGTCATGGTTTAAACGTGACATGAATTCTCTTGGTTTAAGTGCGTATTTGCGCCATATCTTGTTTGTTGATGATTTGAGAAGTGAGAGAAAGAGCGCCGCGGGAATGCCATGGCCCACCACATCTGCGATGAAAACACCCACCCCGCCTTCACGCATTTCGATAAAGTTGAAGTAGTCTCCCCCCACTGCTTCAAGTGGCAGATAGCGGTATGAGCTTTTCAGGTAACCTGTTTGAGGACCGCTTTCCGGTAGAAGGGCCTGCTGTATCAGCTGCGCTGTTTTCAGGTCGCTTTCAATGATATCATTTCTCTCTTTCAGTGTTTTCAGGCTTTCCTTCAGTTCACCTTCAAGATTTTTTCTTTCGGTAATGTCCCTGGTGACGCCAAGAACATCAACGGGTTTTCCTTCATTATCACGGAGAAAACTGACAAGAGCCTCCATGATATGGATATTTCCGTTTTTGTCGATTTCCGTGTACTCAATGGAGCGTGAACGGTCGGGATGGCGTTCATGGTCTCTCTTGAGTTCTTCGGTCATGGAGTTGATGATAAACTGAAAGGATTCTTCGGTAAAATGGTCTTTAATAGGAATGGCCTTGTATTCTTCCGGGGTCCAGCCAGAAAAGGGGGTGACGGAGGGGCTGACATAGGTCATCTGAACGGCATCGATATTCATGATCCAGATTACATCACTGACATTGTAGATGATGCGCCTGTAGAGTTCTTCTGTCTGCTGAAGTTTCTGACGTGTCTTGACAAGTGTTTCAATGTTGGTCAGGACCCCGCGATAACCGACACCGCCGTCACGGTCGATGACGGCGGACTGTCCTGACATGAAATGGCGGTAGGAACCATCGGCGCAGAGAATTCTGAATTCAAGGGGAAGCGATTTTCCTTCAGGGTAGTTCTGGAAGTTTTTTCCCACCTTCTCCCTGTCTTCGGGATGAATAAAATTATAGAATGAATGCCCTTTAAGGTCACGGGCGGGGTGACCCGTGGCGGCGGTGACGGCGGGACTGACATAGGTAATTGTTGAGTCGGGAGAAATTTCGAATATAATCTCAGAAATATTTTCTACCAGGGAGCGGAATCTTTCTTCAGATTTTTTCAGCCTGCGGTCAATAAGACGTTCCTCGGTGATGTCCCGAATGATGAGAATGATCCCCTTCTGTTTTTCTGAATAATAGATAGTAGACTGTGAGAGGAGAAGGATGCGCTTTTCTTCCCCCATCTCCAACTGCATTTCATGATTATGATAGTTTTTGCCGTGGTCATAACCGGGTATAATGTTTCTGAGATATACTTTATTCTGCTGTTCCGGTTTAAGGTTGAGAATGGATTGCGCTGAAGGGTTGGCATGCAGCACCTTTCCCCGGGCTGAGAGGATTACCATGCCATCCTGGGCACTGGCAAAGATGGTCTCTGCAGTATTTTTGATGTCGGGAACCAGGAAGCGATAGCGGACTATGATATAGAAAAAGGTTCCGGTCAGTATTATCGTTGAAGAAGAAGTAAGCCTTACCATGTCTTTTGTCGCATCCAGGGCGGGAAGGAGAAATTCCATGATTATCCCTGCGATAAAGTTAAGGAGTATTCCGCTTATGATGATGGTGTGCTGCCTGTAACGTACATGATTTTGTTCTTTTCGTCGGTGCAGAAAAAGAAGCAGCGCACCGTATAATGCCGGAAGGGTAAAAGAAATCATGATAATGGGATTATAGAGTTTGCCGGTCACAATCCACTGTCCCCAGGGAAATATCTGGTAGCCGCTGATGACATTATCATGAAAAAGGGTAAGACCAGCAGAAAGAAAGGCCCCGGCAAGGATCAGGATAAAGATGGTATTTCGTTCTATTTTTAGATAAACAAAGATGAAATTGATGAAGGCGATACCAGTAAAGGACCAGGCAAGGGAGAGAAGTCGCATTGATGGGAGTATGGTGTTTTCAGGAAGAGGTATATAATAGATGATACACCCCAGTACCCAGAGAGCCATGATTCCTGTAAAAAAAAGATAGGCCCTGTTGACAGGTTTTTTTTTGTCAAGAGCGAGGACATAGGTGAAAATAAAAAAGTGAAAAAGAAATGTTCCCAGTGGAACAAAGAAATAATATTTCATGAAGTCGGTTTCCTCGGGTTTCTTTCTCAGTATATCATACATTTTTGGAAGGGCAAATACTTTTCATTTTTTCCACGGCAGGAAGTCACGATTTATGCTTGCAAAGATGGTGAAACTGCTACATGCTGCATTCTATATAAAAACAAACCGGTTTCTATCCCTTGACATTTTTACACCTTTCCGGAAGGACTGTTCTTGCCGGAACTGCTTCATGACCGGCAGAGAGCGGTATATACGCTCCAAACCGGGGGGGGTAATGTCTGTTGTACGGATTAGCGGCATGCCTGTTATTACTCTTTTTTTGTGCAGAGAACAAGTCCAGGACCGTGGGGAAACAGGGAAAGAGGCGGACATAAGGATTGATAAGGATTGATAAGGATTGAAGGAATAAAAGGAAACGTAATGGAAGAGATTGTATGGATTGATTTTGATATAATGGAACGCTTTATGGCGGACGTGTTCATGGGACTTGGTGTTCCCCCGGAAGAGGCCCGCATCTGCTCAGACGTTCTCATTACCGCGGATAAACGGGGAATCGATTCCCATGGTGTGAACCGTCTCAAGCCGATTTATTATGACCGTATCAGGCAGGGGATCCAGCACCCGGTTACTGATTTTGAAATAATAAAGGAAGGTCCCACGACAGCGGTCATCGACGGTCACGATGGCATGGGACATGTCATCGGCAGGCGGGCAATGGAGATGGCTATTGAAAAGGCCAAAAAATACGGTATGGGGATGACCGCGGTGCGTAATTCAACCCATTACGGCATTGCCGGGTATTATACACTCATGGCTGCAAAAGAAAACATGATTGGTGTTACCGGAACCAACGCCCGGCCCTCCATAGCCCCCACCTTTGGTATAGAGAACATGCTGGGAACCAATCCTCTTGTTTTCGGTATCCCCACTGATGAGGATTTCCCTTTTTGTATCGACTGTGCCACCTCTATCACGCAGCGGGGAAAAATCGAAGTCTATGCCCGCGAAGGGAAACCTCTCCCGGAAGGATGGGTCATCAGGCGGGATGGCAGCGCCGGGACCGATTCTGAGGTGACACTGCAGGAACTGATCGACGGGACCGCCGCACTTGCTCCCCTGGGAGGAATCGGTGAAGAACTGGGTGGCTTCAAGGGATACGGGTATGCCACGGTGGTGGAGATACTTTCCGCGGCACTCCAGGGGGGAAGTTTTCTAAAAATGCTGACCGGTTTTCGTGACGGCAAAAGGGTGCCCTACCGGCTGGGACATTTTTTCATGGCCGTCGATATCAGCAGTTTTATCGAACCCGAAGAGTTCAAAAAAACCGCCGGGGAGATTCTTCGTGAACTGCGGGCGTCGGCAAAAATGCCGGGGCATGACCGGATATTAACCGCGGGAGAAAAGGAGCATGACGCCTGGCTTTTTCGCCGGGATAAAGGTGTTCCCGTTAATGAGAGCCTGATGAGTGAGATCATCGCCATGAGGGATGAACTGGGCCTCAAGGGATATGAGATGTTTTGATATGCAGTTCACTCCCTTCCCATGAGAGGATGCCACGTGTGGTAAGACGGGCGATAAGGCGTGAAAAAGTCTCCGGCATGGTGCCGATGGCGGCGGCAATTTCTTTTTTCGGCAGCTCGATATGGTAAAGGTTTTTTTCGCCATAGTGGTCCCGGAGAAACCTGAAGAAGCGTTCCTCAACATCGAGAGAAGTGAGAAAGTGAACCTGGTCTGAAAGGTAACGCAGCTTGCGAAAGAGGGCGGCGATGAAACGGTCCCGCGCATCTGATGAGGCAAGCATGGAGAAAAAAGATGCCCGGGAAATGCCCAGAAGGCGTGCGTAGCTGATGGAGGTGGCGCTGACGGGGTAGGTATCGCTGCCGAAGAGTATGACTTCCCCGAAAAACTCACCCGCCCTGATGATTTTAATGGTGCTTTCTGAACCGTCAGGTGACGTTTTAAAGATGCGCACCGTTCCCTCGAGAAGAATATAAAAGCAGGTTCCCTGAAACCCTTCAGCGAAGATTCCCTGCCGTGGAGTGAGGTTGCTGATACGGCTTTCCTCTGCGAGTTTTCTCAGAGCCTCACCTTCTATGTCGCTGAAGATATCCGTTGACCGCAGAAGGTCAATGACTTCTTTACTTCCCGCCATATTTACCCCGTTTTTCGGTTTTTTTACGTCTTTTTTCGTCGAGGCTCTGAGCCTCTTCATTTTTTTTGAAAAAATAGGGATATCTTGACCTGCGTCAATGAATAAAAGTCCGTTCACTGGTATTTTTCTCCCATATTATCTAAAAAGGAGAAATGCCATGACGATGTTCTGTTATCAATGCCAGGAAACGGCAAAAAATACGGGATGTACAAAGACAGGTGTCTGTGGAAAAAACGAAGAAACAGCAAACCTTCAGGATCTGCTTATCTATCTTCTCAAGGGGATCGCCCTTGTCCATGAAGAAGAAAGCAGTGCCGGGCGTGTTGATTCAGGGGTGGGGCGTTTTGTTCATGACGCTCTTTTTTCGACCATTACCAATGCAAATTTTGACACTTCACGGATTACTGAACTGATTGAAAAGGCTGTTGCAGTTCGTAATGAATTAAAGGCCCGCGGCGGCGCCGCAGTTGACCATGACGCGGTAACATGGGAACCCGGTGAAAACACTGATTATGCCGCTAAGGGGAGCAGGGTCGGAGTCCTTTCCACGGAGCATGAAGATGTGCGTTCCCTGCGGGAACTCCTGGTGTACGGCCTCAAGGGAATCGCCGCCTATGCCAGTCACGCGGCAATACTGGGCCGTGAAAAGAGTGACATCTATTCCTTTACCATCAGGGCACTTGCCTCGACAACACGGGACCTTTCTGTTGAAGAGATGACAGGGCTTGTTTTAGAGGCGGGGGAAGTTGCCGTTGCCACCATGGCACTTCTCGATGAGGCAAACACCGGCTCTTATGGTCATCCTGAAATAACAGAAGTTGCCATCGGTGTCAGGAAAAATCCAGGAATCCTTATTTCAGGGCATGACCTGAAGGATATGGAAGAACTTCTTGAACAGACAGAAGGCACAGGCGTTGACGTTTACACTCACAGTGAGATGCTCCCGGCAAACTATTACCCCGCCTTTAAAAAGTACAGTCATTTCGCGGGCAACTACGGTAATGCCTGGTGGAAACAGGGCGAGGAGTTTGCTTCTTTTAACGGCCCCATACTGATGACCACCAACTGTATCATACCGGTACGCGACACCTACAGGGACCGCATCTATACCACCGGCATGGCGGGATATCCCGGGGTGGAACACATCGAACCGGGCCCTGACGGGCACAAGGATTTTTCCGCCCTTATCGAAAAAGCGAAAAGTTGTGCCCCCCCTGTGGAAATAGAGACAGGTACGATAACCGGTGGGTTTGCTCATCACCAGGTGTCGGCCCTTGCGGACAAAGTTGTTGAGGCCGTAAAAGACGGCGCCATAAAAAAGTTTGTAGTCATGGCAGGATGTGATGGTCGTCACAGATCACGAGAGTACTTTACCGATATTGCCAGGGGCCTTCCCGCTGATACGGTTATTCTTACCGCGGGGTGTGCCAAGTACCGCTACAACAAGCTCGATCTGGGGGATATTGGGGGCATACCGCGGGTGCTCGATGCGGGGCAGTGCAACGATTCGTACAGCCTGGTGGTGACGGCACTCACATTAAAGGAAGTCTTTGGCCTCGATGATATCAATGACCTGCCCATTGAGTATGATATTGCCTGGTACGAGCAGAAGGCCGTTGCGGTTCTTCTTGCCCTGCTGTCATTTGGTGTCAAGGGAATCAGGCTGGGCCCTACCCTGCCGGCATTTCTTTCTCCGGGAGTGGCAAAGGTCCTGGTCGAGAATTTCGATATCAAGGCCACGGGAGAGGTGGCAACCGATCTTGCGGCACTGACGGCGTAAGATAACTTTCTTTTTAATGGGGGGGGGGGGAAGTTAAATCATCTTTATATGCCCTGGAGCTGAAAGGGCCTCACCGGTATCATTCAGCTTCAGGGAAACCGGAGAAAAAAGCAGAGAGACCAATATCAAAAAGGTGAAGGAACAAATGAAAAGAAGTATAATCACCATAGATGAAGAAAAATGTACCGGCTGCGGGGAGTGTCTTCCCGGCTGCCCCGAGGGGGCACTGCAGATTATTGACGGCAAAGCCCGCCTGGTAAGTGACCTCTTCTGCGACGGCCTGGGGGCCTGCATCAATGCGTGCCCTGAAGGGGCCATGACCGTTGAAGAAAGGGAAGCAGAACCCTATGATGAAAAGCGTGTCATGGGAAACATCATACGCCAGGGCCCCAATACCATCAGGGCTCACCTGAAACACCTTGATGACCATAACGAGAAAGAATATCTTTCTATCGCCCTGGAAGTATTGAAGCAGAAAGGTATCGAGATACCGAAATTCAGGGAGAGTCCTGTTCTGTCCTCCCCTTCATGCGGAGGAGGCTGCCCCGGCTCAGAGCCTGTGACTCTGGGGCCCGCAAAAGGGCACCCTGAAGTAGAAAAATCAGGATTTCAAGGGGGAGGCTCTGAGCTGCGGCAGTGGCCGGTACAGCTAAAGCTTTTAAATCCCGGTGCATCCTTTTTTGATGGTGCTGATATACTGATCGCGGCAGACTGTGTACCTGCCGCCTGTGGAAACTTCCATCAAAAATTTCTTAAAGGACGGGTCATGATTATGTTTTGCCCTAAACTCGACCCTTTTATCGAAGAGTATGTCGATAAACTGGCTGCCATTTTAATCCGTCATGAGGTCAGATCCATAACTGTTGTACGCATGGAGGTGCCCTGCTGTGGGGGAGTGAATACAATTCTGCAGCGCGCTATAGAAAAAGCGGGTAAAACCTTTTTCGTGAAGGACTATGTTCTATCCATGACAGGGGAACCGGTGTAAAAAGGCTGAAGAATACTCCCCGGCTCAGAGCCTCTCTCTTCAGTACCTGCAAAAAGGCTTTTTTGCAGGTTATTAACCTGTAATTGCAGGGGGTGCTCAGAGCCCCTGCATCGATTTTCTGCCGGCTCAGAGCATTTTCCGTGGGAAGGGGCCTTTTTTCAGGAGTTTAATAAATCCCCCGAGGGGGAGGGGATGACTGAAATAAAATCCCTGGATAAAGTCAACACCTTCATTTTTCAGGAAGTTCAACTGTTCCACAGTTTCGACGCCTTCGGCAATGATTTTCAGGTTCAGGCTGTGTCCCAGGGCAATAATGGTGCGGGCGATGGCGGCACTTTCTTCGTTGCCGGGTAGTTCATCAACGAAGCTCTTGTCTATTTTTAAATTGTCCAGGGGAAAGCGGCGCAGGTAACTGAGTGAAGAATAGCCTGTGCCGAAATCATCAACGGAAAAGCGGATGCCGATATGCCGGATTTCGTTCATTAATGCGATGTTTTCATCAACATTTTCCATAAGAGTATTTTCTGTAATTTCAATGGTAATGTATTCAGGCTCAAGTCCCGAGGAGGCGAGTGAATTTTTAATCGTTTCAAGAATCCTTCCCTTGAAAAACTGCTGCGCCGTAATATTGACCGAGAAATAAATACCCTGTGCCTCCTGCCCCTTTATCATGGCGTTGTCTCGGCATGCACTCTCCATGACAAAGTCATTGATTTCTAAAATCAGTCCCATCTCTTCGGCAAGGGGAATGAAATCCGAAGGAGATACGGGACCCAGTTCATTGTTTTCCCAGCGAATGAGTGCCTCGGCACCGACAATGATACCTGTTTTGAGCTCAACAATGGGCTGGTAGTGAATCATGAACTCCTTCTGCCGGGTGGCACGGTGAAGGCTGCTTCCCAGGAGAAGGCGTTCAGCAATGCCTGCATTCATCCTGTTGGCAAAGAAGCGATAGCTGTTTCCCCCTTCCTTTTTTGATTCATACATGGCAATATCGGCATTTTTGAATATTTCGGCCGCGTCCTTTCCGTCATCGGGATAGATACTGATGCCCATGCTGGGAGTGACAAAGAGCTCATGTCCGTCGATGGTAACCGGGTCAGAAAAAGAGTCGATAATGCGGTCAGTTATATGGGTTATTTCGCCGATATCATCGACTTCTGACAGGAGTATTACGAATTCGTCACCGCCGATACGTGAAATGGTGTCCACTTCGCGGATACAGGCGGAGAGTCGTTTGCTCACCTCGATGAGAAGAAAATCTCCGGTGACATGTCCGAGGCTGTCGTTGATGATTTTAAAGCGGTCAAGATCGATAAATATGAGTGCGATTTTACTGCCTGATCGTGAACTGCGGGTGATGGCACGTTCCAGGCGGTCATTGAGAAGATTGCGGTTCGGGAGTTCTGTCAGGGGATCATGAAAAGCCTGGTGCCTGATGGTTTCTTCTTTTCTTTTAATTTCACTGATATCGGTAAAGACCGCCACGTAGTTTTGGACCTGTCCAATGTCATCATAGATGGCATTGATGGAAAGCCATTCGGGATAGGTTTCACCTGTTTTTCTGCGGTTCCATATCTCTCCTTCCCAGGTCCCTTTTCAGCAAGTGACTGCCACATTTTTTTATAAAAGGCCGCATCGTGGCGGTCTGATTTCAGTATGCGCGGATTTTTGCCCAGGGCCTCCTCTTCGGTTAAGCCGGTAATGCGTGTAAAGGCGGGATTGATTGACTGGATGGTGCCTGTCGAATCAGTAACCGTTATGCCTTCAAGTGTTGTTTCGAAGATGCGTGTCGTCAGGTGGAGTTCTTTTTCCTGGCGCAGTTTTTCAGTGATGTCGAGGCCATAGATGTAGGTTTCTCTTTCTTCGGGGACAGGAGTAATGGAGAAGAGGTAGACCCTCTCCTCGATGGTGATTTCGGCTTCACGGGGTTTCTGTTCGTTCAGGACTGATGCGATAAATACTGACCAGTAATCAGGGAGCTTGTGTGTGTCTTCAGCCTGCCAGTATGAGATAAGGTGGTGGCTTGCCCTGTTGGCATAGATTATTCTGCCATCGGCTGATGCCCTGATAACAGGGTGGGGGTTTTCTTCGGGGAAGTTCACCAGGGAGCGCACCTGTTTCTCCATCAGCTTTTGCAGACTTATATCACGTGATGCTGTTTGCAGTTGTGTGACATTTTCATCGCTGTCGAGAATTGGATTTGTCAGGGTCTCAAGCCATATATAGGTGCCGTCAGCCTTTCGCATTCGGTACTGGATGCGCATGTCTTTTATGCCCCTGCTTGAAGGTATATGGGCTTCTTTTTTTATGCGCTCAATGTCTTCGGGATGGAAAAAATCATAGGGGTTTGCCCCGAGAAGGTCTTCTGGTTCGTAACCGAGGAGGTCGCGCACCGATGGGGAAACATAGCGGTAGGTGCCGTCAGGATCGTGGAGGGCGATGAGATCCTGCAGGTTTTCAGAAATGAGGCGGAATTTTTCTTCCCTGTCACGGAGGGCTGAACGAAGGTATTTCATTTCAGACATGTCGACAATGTAGCCAACGTAACCGGTGATTTTTCCCTCTTTGCTGCGGATGATGTTGGTGTAGTCAAATACCCAGATGCGTGAACCGTCTTTTTTGGTAATACGATAGGTTTGCTCAAAAAAATTTTTTTTCCCGGCTATATATTTCTCGATTTCTTCAAGAACACGCCGGCGGTCATGGGGATAGATGATATCGATAAAGGAACGGTCACCTTTTGTAAAATCTTTCGGGATGTATCCGAGCTGAGAGATATTTTCCGTTACGAAATCTACGGGCCAGCCTTCTTCAGCCTTTCGGCTGAAGAGAATGACAGGCCCCGCCTGGAAAAGGGAGTGTTCCAGCTGGAGTTGTTGAATGAATTTTTTCAGTTCGCTCCCCTGCATGTGTGCCGGTTCTTCCCGCCCCTGCGGGATACCGGCGAAAGATTTTTCAATGTTCTGTAAGGAACCGGTGTCTACGAAAAAGCAGATAACATTTTGCCTGTTTTCAGCGTCAATGAGGGTGCTGGTTTTTACGAGAAAAGAGAGATCCTTTCCGGAAGAGGTGCGGCCTTTAACTTCCTGCCAGGGCCCTTCTTTATCCTTTTCTTTTACCTGCCACGGCAGATAAGAGGAAAAATCGAAGAGTGACTCCGCGGGACGGTTCAGTATTTTTTCAGGTGCCTTTTCAAGTAAACGGCAGAGGGTGTCACTGGCGTGAAGCATTGTCCCCTCCCTGCCGATTACGGCAAGACCCGGAGATGAATCTTCCAGCAGACGGATGATATTTTCGTTGCTGTTAATATCAGTCAGTTTCATTTTTTCCCGGCATTAAATTTTCAATTCTTCATGTAATTATTTCATGAAAAAGGGAATAACGCAACCAGAAAGAAAAAATCAGAGAGTTTTGAAGTATTGTTCGAGTATCTGGAAATTTTTCTGTACATTTTCTTTTCCGCTGATGATGCCCATGTGCCCCGGCAGGAGAAATTCTATGTCAAGGTCGGCAATTTTGCGAATACTTTCTATGAGAACCGGCATTGACCCGCCGGGAAAATCCGTGCGTCCGAAACTCTGGTCAAAGACGAGGTCACCGCAAACGAGTGTTTTTTTCTCGGGCCAGTAGACGCAGACTGATCCGGGAGAATGCCCGGGTGTGTGGTAGACCTGGAGTTCCACGCCGTTGACTTCCCACGACCCTTCTGTCAGTTCTATGTCAAAGGAGATATCGGGGAAAGCCATGCCGAACATGCGGAAGAACTCGGGGCCGTACTGGGTAAAGAAATCAATTTCTTCGCGGTGCATGACCAGTTTGATTTCTTTGTCGGTAAATGCCAGGCTTCCCTCGAAGTGGTCAGGGTGGCAGTGAGTGTTGACAATGTATTCGATTGATTCGGTATCGATGCCGTCTGCGCGCATCTCCTTGAAGCGCATGTCAACGTAGTTTTTCAGGCCCGGGTCGAAGAGCATGTTCAGGGGCTCGCCGAAGTAGAAAAGGTTGCTGTTGTTTTCAAAAATGCCGTTCCAGATATATGCGTAAACGCTGTCAGTTACTTTCATCTCAGTTCTCCTTTGTGTGCTGGTGACGGTATTTCATGGAATTTGTGATTCTGCAAGTAGAATTTCGGAGGACGGCTCAGAGCCTCAGGGTATTTTCGGCCGTGAAAGTGTGGGCAGGCTCAAAATGGGGGCGGGCTCAGAGCCTCGAGGTGTCTGATCAAAAAATTTATGGAAAGATGGCAATTATTTAAATATTTATGGAAGAAAAGGCATGAATCCTGTATACTTTTTCTATTCTTTTGGCATGGAGAAGGGAGAATTTGATACTATGAGGTGAATGCTGATGGATGAGATTATTCCTGTCGTGGTTATAAGTCGTTGTATTGAATTTGAGGCATGCCGCTGGAACGGTGCGGTGATTTCTTCTGATTTTGTCAGGAAGTTGATACCTCATGTAAAAGTCATTACTCCCTGCCCGGAGAAGGATATCGGTCTTGGGGTACCGCGTAAATCTGTACGCCTTGTGGAAGTGAAGAAAAATATACGAATGATGCAGAGCGAGACGGAACGGGACGTGACGAAAGACATGGTTCAATTTGTCGATGAATTTTTTGCCGGGCTTACTGATGTTGATGGATTTATTCTTAAGGACCGGTCTCCCTCCTGTGGAATGAAAGGTGTGAAGGTCTATCCCGGCGTGGGAAAGGTTTCTGCCCTGCCGCGAAAGGAGCCGGGTCTCTTCGGCGGTGCGGTTCAGGAACGCTTTAGTCATCTTCCTGTTGAAAACGAGGGGAGGCTTATGAATTTTGCCCTGCGAGAGCATTTTCTTTCTTTTCTTTATGCCCGGGCTCGTTTTAGAAGCGTGCGCCAGAAGGGAAAAATGAAAGACCTTGTGAATTTTCACAGTGATTACAAGTATCTCTTTATGGCATATAACCAGTCCCTGTTGAAAGAGATGGGGCGTGTTGTTGCGAATAGTGAAAAGAAGCCTTTTAATGAAACGGTGGAGATTTATGATAATTTCATGGGGCGTCTTTTTACCCACCTTCCGCGAAGTGGTTCGGTCATCAATGTCTTAATGCATTGCATGGGGTATTTCAGCAAAGAGCTTACGCCGGGAGAAAAAGCGCATTTTCTCGATATGATGGAAGGTTACCGGTCGAAAAAATTTCCACTTTCGGCGTGTCAGTCTATACTTTTAAGCTGGGCCCGTCGTTTCGAGGAGGAGTACCTTCTGCGGCAGTCTTTTTTTCTTCCTTATCCTGAAGTTTTGATCGATTTGTCTGATTCATCGCGGTAATTTGTTTCCGGTTACAGCCTGGTTTTTGCCCATAGTGCGTGCGGGCTCAGAGCCTCCGTCGTTTTTTTAAAAAAATTGCAAAAAATTTCGATTTTTTT
>CAZHNW010000105.1:0-15194 GCA_964534225.1 uncultured Leptospirales bacterium
GTTTCAAGGAGCCGGTTCTCCTCATCCCAGATGAGTGTACGGTTTACACCTGAATTACTGTCAACCATCACAAAAATTTTTACTTCAGCCGTTATGTGAATATATCATTACATTTACCTGTCAATAACAAAGAGACAGAAAATTAATTTTTCCTTAACTTATAAGGCAACCTCTATAAATCAAATTATGGATGTTCCCTTGTGGCAACAATATCAGGTAAAACCAGGAGTTATCATTTTTAATAAGAATGAAACTACTGATTTTTAGAGGTTGCCATAATCAAAATCTTTCACAAAATAAAAAAAAGACTACTCCCCCTGCACTTACACCGTCGAATCACACTCCCTGACACCCTTCTTCATGTTCAGGCGCAGAAAAGAATCTTCGTGGCGCAGACAGATTTCCTCCGGATCATATTTAGCCCTGCACCAGGGATTTTCATAGCGGGGATAATCCTTCAGGTTTACTCTTTCGCCATTGACGGTAAACTTCCCACGCCAGCCGAATTCTATTTTTCCCCGCGTGGGGGAAGTAAAGGCAACCCTTCCCCGCCGAAACGTCACCGGCGCGGCAGAGACGGCGGCGACAAATTCATCAAAGGAGCCATTCTGCCGTGAGTCACCCATCTCGCAGAGCCATATATTTTTTCGCCCGTCGGCGATGACTTCCTTTCCCGCGTATTCACCCGTATCCTGCCAGCGATACCCGTTACGCGAATACAACGCCGCATACCCGTCGCCGCACCGCCCGAATATCCAGCCTGAGACTTCCCGCACCTCGTCGAACTCATCACGGGGAAACCATGCGTGGGTAAAGAACAGCCTGTTGGTCATGTAAAGCCCCGGCATCCTGCTGGCGCGGTAACAGGCGATGAGAACATTTTCATGCTGCGCAACACGGGGCAGCGTTCCCGAACCGACCCAGTAGCCGCCGCTGCTGTTTTCTTCATGGCCGGGATGGGAGGTAAAGACTACTGCCCCGGGAGAAAGGGTCGCCTGCCAGATATGCTGCTGGTCCCCGCCGTAGCCGGGGCGGTAATCCTGTGCCGCGGAGAGCATGTAGAAGGGGGTTCGGTATGTCAAAACATTGACTCTCTCCCTTGTGTTACGGGTAACGTCCTTTTTGATGATGCGTGCGAGCAGGCCCAGGAGTCGCAGCCTGCGTAAAACCGTTAGCAGGCCGCGAAAAGGGGCAAAGGGTGCAAAGAACTGGTTTTCCCACCAGTTGAAACGGTCAAATAATTTCATCACCGTACCAATGGTCTTCGGATGGGTATAGGCCTCCATTGAGAGAAGTGTCATGGCGTCATCTTCCCTGCGGGGATCGAGGCCGAATTGTTGTGCCCGGTTGATATCGAAACTCATGCCCTGACGGTTTTCCATGACCGATTCTGTATCACCGGCAATTTCGGCAATCACCCGCGGCATCCTGTACTTTTCAGAAAGGGCCAGGGTAATGGCGCTCATGTTATCATGCCCGGCAAAGCGCCCCATGCCGAAAAGAAGCTTTGCCGTATCAATAGTCGACTCAATAGCGGGGTTGAATTTTTCTTCGGCATAACTTCTCCCGTGGCTGCAGCCGAAAATCCCGTGAAAACTGTTGCAGGCCATGTCTGTGAAAATAAGATCGAGAACAATTTCCCCTCCCCGCACCAGAAGGGGATCAGCGGCAAAATCCACCAGGTTGACCAGGGCGGTAATGTCTTCGTCGTAGTAAATGTGAGAAAGCCATTCTGAAAAACCGGTACGAAAACGCAGGTCAAGCCACTGCCGGATGCGTCGCCGTGCCCGTTCCATGCGCTCCATGCCGGTATATCCCCCGCTGCTGAATACCCTGTCAGGGAAGAGCTGTCCCGCCAGGTACTCGTTAACAGAAAACATGATCTGATGATTCTCCGTCCAGGTACAGAGCGAATCGATGCCTGGTTCATCGGGCCAGTACTTGAAAGTGCGTATGACTTCCCCGGCACGGTCATAAAATTTTTTCGAAAGTTTTCTGCTCCGGGGAAACTGGTAGAGGATACGCATGACACCGAGGAGAACAAAATCAGAACAGTCGTAACGCTTTTCAATATATTCGAGAACCCCCATGAGGAGTTCTTCGTGGACCTTTACCCTTCCCCCCTCAAGACGGGCAAGCTCACGATAGAAACCCTTCAGGGAATCATCAGCAGGATTCAGGCGGGCATGCCGCAGAAGGTCACGGCGGCGGCGGGCATAGCCTTTATCTTCAGGGTGCCAGGTAAAGCTGTCTTCCCTTTTACTGCGGGGATAGCCGCGGGGGGAAGTCCCGGCAGACTTTATGCGAAAGTCACCTACCCCGGTTGTCTCAAAAAACTCATGGTTGTAGTTAACCTCTTCACTCATGGCCTCCCCCTGATTTTTCAGTATTACAGAAATTCACGAAAGCGTGTATCAACCTTCTCCCACGTTCCCGAAACCGCGGAACGGTACATTGCCTCGACCGCCGCCAGCACTGCCAGAGATTCTTTCGCCGGCACGAGAAAGGGGATATCATCTTTTACCCAGCGGCGAAATCCCTCGATACTGCGCAGAAATGGATGCACACCCTTGAGCCCCCACCGCACCGGGGAATGACGCTTTGGGACCTTTGCCCCGGAAAAACGTATCTTTGAAAAATCTCCGCCAAAGTATTGTCCCTGTGCCCTTGAACCGTAGATATCGGCGGTGATGACCTTCTCCGGAACGGCAACCATTGAACTGGTCACCTGGAGCTGGGCACCGTTTTCACATTGTATCACACCCATGGCAAAATCTTCCACCTCAACATCTTTAAAGACCTTTCGTTCTGTTATGGCCCATGCATCCACGGGAAAGGAATTCATTGCCAGCAGGCAGACATCAATAATGTGACTCGCCTGGGTAATCAGGGTCCCGCCCCCGGCTTCAGCCATGCTTCTGTGCCAGGGAGCGCCGGTGAAGTAGTCCTCGTCACGGTGCCAGGGAACATTGCAGCGTCCGTAACGGATTTCCCCCAGTTCACCTCTCCGCCCCGCCTCCATAAGACTGAAGCAGGCATGATCATAGCGGTACTGGTAATTGATCCCCACCTTTTTTCCTGTTTCATCTGATTTTCTACAAACATCAAGTGCATCATCCATGGTGATGGTAACGGGCTTTTCACAAAAGACATGATACCCCGCTTCGAGGCAGTCAATGATCATATCATGGTGCAGGTAATGGGGCACACCGAGATAGACCGCATCGATTTCAAGGTGTTTAAAAAGCTCACGGTAATCAGTGTAGACATGTTCGATTTTATTTTTTTGCCCATACGCTTCGGCACGATTCATGTCAGTATCAACACAGGCGGTAATTGTTATATGCCGGTTAAAACGGCACCCAAGTGCGACATAGCCGCCAATATCTCCGCATCCTACTACAGCCAGTCTCATCAGTTTATTTTTATCCGCCATATGTCACATCTCCCCTGTTTCAAATATTTCTCCACTGCGGTAACGGCGCCAGACATCCTCGAACCATTCATCCCCGTCAGGGACGGGGCGCACCGGCACCCATCTGTGTATAAAATTTCCTTTATGGTCACAACGGCTTGTCAATATTTCCCCGGCATTGTCATGGGACGTATCAGGCAGTTCAAGAGCCGTGGCGTCTTTCAGGTTTTTCCTGAACAGGTCATCTTCTCCGGCGGCAAACCATGAGCCGCGCCCGCCGGTTACCTTTTCAAAGGTTTCACGCGCCGCTTCGAGCATGGCCCTTTCAGTAAGAAGCAGGTCTTCGTTTTTCAGGTAATAGAGCAGTTCCCGGGGAGATGAAATCCCCTCATCACAGCAGCGAACCTGCTGCTGTATGTTTTCTTCAAAAGCCTTTTCGATTTCTTCCCTGCCGCGGAGGATCCCCAGGGCGCGGTCGGCGCGGCAACGGATGATACGCCGTTCCCGCAGGGGATCATTTTTTTCAGGCAGCGACAGGAGGCGGGAGATCCTTTCACGCCATGAATGTTCATAATGCAGATGAGTCTCTTCGCCTTTAACTTCCCCCCATGCCCCGCCTTTTTTCACCCGGTAGAGTATCTGCCCCGAGGCACGCAACGCCCCTGCCTGTCCCGCGTTAAGGGCGCTCCCCCCGGGACGGTAGATACCGTGGGTGCCGCAGCACTCCCCCACGGGGAAGAGGTTTTCTATATCAGATTCCCACCAGATGTCAGCGGCGATTCCCCCGTTGCAGTGCTGGTGGTTCACCGCCGCCTCGAGGGGATCACGCGAAAGATCGATACCCTGCCCGCGGTAGAGTTCCACCGCATCAGGATTCATTGCCATGAGCCGCCTGAAAGGTGTCTCCTGCAGGGCGGTAGACTTTTCAAGATAGGCAAAGACCTCGGGGGGAAGTTCATTCAGACTGAACTGGTGATTTCGCCACGCCGGGTTTTCCCTGAAATCGAGAAAGACACGTCGCTTCTTTATCACTGTTTCGCGGTAGACAAGAAGATCAATCAGTGACGGGCCTTCATCGCGGCATTTCTTCACGTCAAAGGGCCACATGTATCCCTTCTGAAACTGGGCAAGGTGCATTGACGCGGCATCGGTGAAATATTCATCGAGAAAAAAATACTTTTTGCCTGCATCATCACGGGACCAGTACCGGGGCAAAACCTGCTGATACGATCCGCTCAGGTTCCAGCGAAAGCGCACTGAACCGATGCCGAACTGTGATTCAGTCAGGTTCTGAAAAGTCGCCCCCGCCTTCAAAGCAAGGCCGAGAGAACCTCTCTGCTGAAAGGGGTAGACACTCCTGCCGAAAAGTGCCCCGGGTCCGCCGGTACCGAGAACGGTAAAGGGCGCAGCGAATATCATCATCCCGCGAGACCCGTCATCGACCCTGCGGCGGTCAAGGGCAACAGCGCCGGTACAGCGCCCCTTTTCGACAACAAGTTCAATGACCTCGTGGTGATCGAAAAAAGGTATCCCCAGGAGATGAGCCTCCCGGGAAAGGGCTTCATGCATCATGATACTGGTACGGGGCCCCGCTGAACTTCCCCGCCTTTCTGTGTCATGGTCGGTACGGTATCCCGTATAACGGCTCGCGGTATCATGGGGAAAGGGAACGCCGATTCCCGAAAGATAATAGAATGACTTCAGCGAAAGGGCCGCCTCGATGAGGGCGATATCACCATGCATGGCTCCGCCGCCGTAGAGAACTTTTGCCATTTCGTCAAATGAATCTCCACCGGGCCCGCCGGGGGCGGCGCGGTAATAGGTCTGCCTGTCTGAGCCGGTATTGGCGCCGGTGCCCCAGCGGGGATGTTCAGTGACAACAATAACATCGGCGCCTCCCCGTTTCAGTTCCACCGCCGCCTTCAGTGAAGCGGTGCCGCTGCCGATGACAAGGACCCCGGCATGAATGATTTCTGTATTATGTTCTGTAACTCTTTTCTCCATGAGACACTTTTAAACACTTAAAGATTTTGTAATTATAGCCGGCGAAGATGAAAGCCCCCATCGATGTTTATAACATCACCGGTACTGTAGGGAAGATACCCCTGCACGATGCCCGAAACAGCACGGGCCACGTCCTGCGGCACCCCCCATCGTTTAACAGGGAGAAGCCCCTCACTGATGAGGCGGTCATATTTTTCAGCAACGGGACCGGTCATGTCTGTTTTTATAATACCGGGACGAATCTCAAAAACATTGATTCCCTCTTCTGCAAGGCGCGCGGCGTAGAGGGATGTCATCATTGACATGCCCGCCTTTGAAATGCAGTAGTCGGCACGGTTTGTCGAGGCAGTGTACGCTGAGATCGATGAAATGTTTATAATATATGCAGGAAGTTCACTCACCCTCAAAAGGGGCACAGCATCGCGGGTGAGCAAAAAGGGTGCCATGAGGTTGATCCCCAAGAGACGTGTCATCTCATCTTCTTCAATGTCAAGGATATCCTTTCGTCCCGCGGAAGTTACACTGGCGTTGTTCACCAGCACGGTGAGATACCCGGCAAAATCCGCGATCCCTTCAACCAGTTTCTTTCTGACTTCCTCACGGGAAATATCTCCCTGCAGGTAGAGAACCCCGTCATCACGTTTATTCTTCGCCTTTATTTCATCCATGAGGGAAGTAACTTCCCCCTTATCGCGGCGGCCGCTGATAATAAGCGTATAGCCGAGACCCGCCAGTTCAAGTGCTATAGCACGGCCGATACCGGCGGTGGAGCCCGTAACAAGGGCGACAGGGGATTGATTAACTTCCTGCATGATCCTTTCTCCTTTTGACAGTTTTGCCCGGTACGAGTTCACCCTCAACTTCGAGGTGCAGGCGGCGGTCCGTGCGGTGGAGTATCACATCACGCAGCCAGCGGGAGGCGAAAAAACCGAGTTCATAGGTCGAGAGATCAACCGTGGTAAGTTCCGGGCGGATCAGGTCACGCATGGGGGCGCGGTCAAATCCTGTCACCGCCATATCAACAGGGACCTTCAGCCCCATCTGCTGCATCTCGTTGACAAGGCGAATACCAAAGCTGTCATTAAAACACATGACCGCGTCGCATTGGGCATCCATGAAAAATGAAACGGTTTCACTGTTGATATCCCCAACCGCATCAACTTCACGAATGATCTTTTTATCGATGCTGTTTCCCGCCTCGATGCGTGACATCATGTAACCCCTGTAGCGGTCGCGGTTGACGACTTTGCTGCTGCAGCCGAGCCAACCCACACGTATGTATCCCGCCTCGTGCAGATAATTTCCGAGTTTCAGCATGCCCTTTATATTATTGGCGCATACGTAGTTCTCCCCGGGTATATCACGATTAAGAAAAACAGAGGGAATGGAACGCCCCCTGATAATTTCCATGGCTCCCGTTTCAGGACTGCCGAAGGCGAGTATCAGGCCGTCACAGTGAAAGGTTTCTTCAGTGACCTGCAGAGCAAAATCACGAAAAGTAACAATCTCGATCTTTTTACGTTCATTTCCGAAGGTATCGTTAATGGCGACAAGGATTTCCCTTACATCGAAAAAAGGATTCATTCTGCGTTCATCCTCGTCAGGAATAACGATAACCAGCTGAAGCTGTGCCCTCTTGAGAGAACGTTTTCTTTTCTGAAGGGTAAAATCATGGGCGGCACAGGTGTCCATGACACGGTTTCGTGTTTCCATGCTTATCCCCGGTTCATTGTTCAGCACCCGCGAAACCGTACTGGGAGAAACATTACAGAGACGAGCAATATCATCGAGTGTCTTCATTTTAGATATGTCATTCTTTTTCATAATACCTGCAGTATACTTTTCCCTGTTTTTTCAAAAGCATGGAACACCCCCCGCAGAGGGTGCATTCGCGCAGTCTGTTTTCATCATTGCGGATATGAAGGGGATAGAGAGGGTCCGCCAGGTTCTGTCTCCCGAACCCTGCAAAATCAACATAGCCCCTGCTGATATTTTCATCTGCCAGGGTCAGAGCCTGGCTGCCGGCGGCACTGTAGGCTGACCCGATAACGGGTAGGCCGGCAAATCTTTTTTTAATTTCACGGCAGTACCGAAAGTGTTGCAGCACATTTATAAAAGAGCTTTTCCCCGGCCTGGTAAGTTGTGGAGTCAGGGTCGGTATGCCCGCACTTATGTTCAGGTACTGCGCCCCCGCATCAACAATCAGTTCCAATATACCCAGCATATCATCCATGTCTTCGATTATTTCATCAGCCCCGGCAGTACCGCACCCGCCGCGGATTGCCTCGTAGAAAGAAATTCTCGAACCCCGTACCATGCGGGGGTGAAGAGTACGGGCCGCTGAGAGCACATTGGTCAGGAGGCGTGCCCGGTTTTCCGGGCTCCCCCCCCAGTCGCCTTTACGCGTGTTAGAGGGACGAAGCAGTTCCCCCCCCAGGTAGCCATGGCATGCCTTGATATCGACACCGTCAGCGCCCGCTTTCGATGCCAGGGAGAGGCAGTGAATAAAATCATCACGAATTTTTTTCAGTTCATCATCAGAAAGAAGTACCGCTGAATTTTCATCATCAATGGCCTTGACTGGACGTGAAAAATCACCACTGTAACGCCCCGCATGCGTCAGCTGTAAGATAAAAAGGGCCCTGTCATCGATTTTTTTAAATGAATCTACCAGTTTTTTGAAACTGTCCAGGTTTTTTTCAGTGAGAACAAGCCCCCTTTTGCGGGCCAGAGAGTCCGGGGCTACTGATATGGCTTCGACGAAAACTATCCCCCACCCTCCCCTGGCAAGGTTCTCATATCGGGAGATTATATCCGGGCTCACAGCCCCGTTCTCATCAGAAGCATTTATCTCCATGGCCTGTGCAGTCAGCCTGTTGGGTATCGGGTAACCCGCCAGGGTGCCGGCGGAAAACAGTGAATCCAGAGGTTCTTTCATTTTATGCTCCTGTATCAGGAATAACCATTTATATTTGTTGCATGCAAAATATGCAACAAATTTTTTAATTTATAATTTCAGCGCCACAACAGCCCGATCACCAGCACTGTTAAACCATAACAGCGAGTTAGTCGTTTTTTAAGTGAAATTTATTTTTAACAATAGTATTGACTCTTACTCCAAAATATGATTCAATATTAATATTAAACTTCTACCTCATTGCCCTGCAAGGAGAGAACTATGCAGAAACCGAAACTCAAAAAAACCGAAGAAAAACTTTTCAAGTCAAAAAACCCACAGGAATATATAGACAACAGCCTGAAAGTAAAACTCTCTCCTTCAGAAAAAGCCCGCATCACGCGGCTCTGGCTTGAAAAAACGGGATACACCATCGAAGAGATACAGCACGCGAGAAACATACATCCCTACTGGAAAAAGAAAAAAATGGAGGGCAGTTACGAACGCAATGAATATCGAAAGGCTCAGCATGACTACTCCCGCGCAGTGCCGGTAGAATGGGACGAAAAAAGAATAAAAGAATTCATCAAAATGAATGGCAAGGATAAATCCGGGAAATACCTGCATAAAGATCATGAGCTGGCAAAACACTTCAAATCATCAATTCCAGGGATTCAGCACTACAGGCGCAAATATAATATGGCAATTAAGATACTCGAAAAAGAGAAGATAAAACCAACGCTGGTTCGAATTTATAATCTCATTACCAAAAGTGAGCAAATACTCAGAAGACAGCTTACCCGGAAAGGCAGAAAATAACCCTCCTGTAACAACAAAGACAACCTGCCCCTTTTCGTCAACAAACAGGAGGGGAAAAATAATATTGTTTCCATTTTATTTTCGTTGACAGGCAGAAGCCATTCACAAAAAGCTAAAAAGCAGTCTCAAACTGCAAATAAAAACAGGACTTACATCAAACTTCGTGGAGGAGTCTATGTGGACATACGAAAAACCAGATAATCTTGTCGACTGGTGGATAGAAAGTGAAAAAAAGTTCAGCAAAAATGTGCTGTTCTGGGTAAGAAACGACGCCGGTTCCCTTGACCAAATGACATACGGGGAAGTAGGCAAACGCATTAAAAATGCCCGCGGCGGACTGGCAAAACTCGGTATCAAAAAAGATGATGCCGTCGGCATTATATCCAGCAACAGGCCGGAATGGGTCGTTCTTGCCTACGCAACCTATGGCCTTGGAGCACGTTATATCCCCATGTATGAAAAAGAACTCGTTTCAACATGGAAGTATATAATCGAAGACGCTAACATTTCCTTTCTCCTTGTCTCAACACCAGAGATATATGAGAAGGTCAAAGATTTCAAAAAAGAAATTCCAACACTTAAAAATATCTACATTATCGAATCAGAGGGAGACGAAACCCTTGATGCCCTTGAAAAAACAGGTGAAGAAAACCCTGTTGAACCTGTCATCCCCGACCCTGACGATATTGCCGTACTCATCTACACCTCAGGAACAACAGGTGACCCGAAAGGTGTTCTGCTCTCACACGGCAACCTTACCTACTGTTCTCGTGCAGGATATGAAATCTATCCCGAACTCGTTGAAAGCCAGGTGGGACTTTCCATGCTTCCCTGGGCGCATTCATATGCTCTCAGCGGTGAGTTGAATAACTGGATACAGTTCGGCGGTTCCCTTGGCTTCATGAGAGACGTAACGACACTTGCCGAAGACCTCCAGCTTGTCAAACCGACATACATCATTTCCGTACCACGGGTCTTCAACAAGATCTACGACGGCATCATTATGAAAATGGATGAGGCGGGAGGCCTGAAGAAAAAACTCTTTGAGGCTGCACGCAACGCCGGCAAAGAGAAGAGAGCCCTTGCGGAAAAAGGAAAGTCAAGTCTTTCGACAAATATCAAGTTCTGGATTCTCGACAAGCTTGTCTTTTCAAAGATCAGGGCCGGTTTCGGTGGCAGGCTCACCGGTTCGCTCACCGCAAGCGCTGCCATGAACAAGGAAATCGCAGAATTCTTTTACGATATTGGTGTCCCCACCTATGACTGTTACGGCCTCTCGGAAACAAGCCCCGCCGTTACCATGAACTGCCGCAACGCCCACCGCCTTGGCAGTCTCGGTAAAGTACTGAGGGGACAAAAGGTCGTCATTGACCAGTCAGTAGTAGAAGACGGCGCCGATGATGGAGAAATTATCGTCTACGGCCCTAATATCATGAAAGGCTATCACAACAAGCCTGAAGAAACCAAAAAGGTTATCATGGAAGACGGTGGTTTCCGCACAGGTGACAGGGGACGCTTTGACGCAGACGGGTTCCTTTACATCACAGGAAGGATCAAGGAACAGTACAAACTCGAAAACGGCAAGTATGTATTTCCCGCGACTATCGAAGAAGAAATCAAGCTGCTGCCCCAGGTCGCTAACGCCATGATATATGGCGAAGGCAAACCCTACAATATCTGTATTGTTATACCTGATTTCGAGGTTCTTGCAAAATTTGCTAAAGAGAACAACCTGCCCCCTGAACCCGAAAAGCTGGTTAAAGAAAAGGCTGTTACAGACATGATTCAGAAAGAAATCGAGACAGCCCTGAAAGGTAAATTCGGCGGATATGAAATACCGAAAAAGTTTCTCTTCGCCGCTGATGACTTCACTCTTGAAAACGGCATGCTGACCCAGACTCTTAAACTGAAGAGACGTGTCGTTGTAAAGGAATATCAATCAGTGATTGAAAATCTTTATAAAAAATAACAGAATAACAATTCCAACGATATATTCCTGCCGGGTAGAATTCTGCCCGGCATTTTTTTATTCCCGCCCTCCCTGTTTCATGAGTCCTGGTTGACGCAGAAGAAAAAGAATGATATAATATGTTCACATGAAAAAAACGAGGACAGACTCTTTTGACATCCCGAAAAAAAACACCCCCTTCCGGCGGTGACCACCCGCGCCAGGAAATTATCATAAAGGCGATAATGGAAGCGGTTGACCAGGCCATTCTCGCGGTTGATTCCGAAGGAAGAATACTCTACTTCAATCAGCATTTTCTCGATATATGGCACATCCCCCGGGAAAAAGCAGAGAAGGCTCTTGACATAGAGCTGAGAAAGCATGTTCTCAACCAGGTAGAAAACCCAAAAAATTTTAAAGACACCATTGAGATGCTCTATGACAGCACTGATATCCATCATGATGAAATTTATCTCAAGGGAGGACGTGTTTTCGAAAGGGAGACAAGCCCCATATACAACGGTCCCGAAATCATGGGCCGACTCTGGATGTTCAGGGACATCTCCGATAAAAGAAAACTTGAAAAAAACCTGAAAGAGAGTCAAACCACGATTGAACATATTCTCACAGCGGCCCCTCTCGGTATTGCCATGGCAAAAAACCGCCGTTTTCTCTGGTGCAACCCGCACATGTCAGAATTGACTGGATACAGCGAAGATGAACTTAAAAATCAAAGCACTGAAAAACTCTATCCCGGCCCTGAAGAATTTAAGTATGTTGAGGAGCATCTCTATCCTCGCCTGAAAACAGAGAAGTCTGTGCTGGTCGAAACTAAAATACAAAAAAAAGATGGGGCTATTCTCGATGCCCGAATCCACGCCACATCCATGGCAGAAGATAACGATGAAAAGGATATTGTTTTCATCCTCCATGATATTACTGCCGAGAAAAAAGCCCTTCGCGACGCTACTCTCAACATGGAACGCCTTATCCGCGCCCAGAAGGTAGCCAGAATTGGCAGCATTGAGATGGATATTGAAAAAAACAGTATATGGGGATCTCCCATGGCGCGTTACCTCTTTGACGAAAATGATGAAACAGGATATATATCACTGGACAAGGCCATCAGGAGAATTCACAACGAAGATGTTGAATTTCTTACAAAATCCCTTGACAAACTGCGAAAGGGAGAACTTGCCGATTACGAAACTGATTTCCGTATTCATCATATCGGGGAAAACAGGGAACTCCACATCCATATGATCGCAGAAATCTCTCGTGACCCGGAAAGCAGCAGAAATAAAATTGTCGGCACACTTCAGGACATTAGCCTTCAGAAAAAGGCAGAAGATGATTTACTTGCCAAAAACAACCAGCTTTTAAAACTCTATATCGACCTTCAACGGTCAGAAGACCAGCTGAAAAGGGCACAGGGTGTTGCCAGAATCGGCAGCTGGGAATTTCGTACTGGAACCGGAACATTCAAGGGCACCGAAGAGACAGAAAAAATTTTTGGTTTCGATAACGATTCTCACGGCCCCGGCATTGAAACCATATTCAATTTCATTATCCCCGGAGACAGGGAGAGGGCAAGAACAGAATTTTACTCATTTCTCAATGGAGAGAATCGTATATACAACAGCATTTACACCATTCTCAACCCTGTTACAGAGAGGCATATCGTCATTAACTCCATTGCAGAGAAAGAAACAGACAAAAACGGCAGCATTAAACTTATTACCGGTACAGTCCAGGATATTACTGAAATCACTGAAGCGCAGAAAGAAATCAATGCCAAGAATATCGAGCTTCAGGAACTCAACAGGGAACTCGAAGCAACAATAAGGGAGCTCGAAGGTACCAATGAAGAATTTGAGGCCCAGAACGAAGCACTTTTAGCCGCACAGATGCGTATAGAAGAGAGTGAACGTCAGTACCGTTCCATTGTCCAGGATCAGACGGAGCTGATTGTCCGCTGTGACACCGATGGCATGATTCTCTTTGCAAACAGGGCATTCAGCGATTACTTCAACCTTGAACAAGATCATGTTACAGGCATGCCTTTTTCGCCGGAAATTTTTCAGGATGATTTTCAGGAAGTTATTTCAACTTTCAGTACGCTGTCTGCTGAAAATCCTGTAAAAAAACTTGAAAACAGGATCGTTCTCCCTGACAAGACCATTCGCTGGATTCAGTGGACCCTGAGGGGATTCTTCGCAGAAGACGGCACTCCACTTACATTTCAATTTGTTGGTCGTGACAATACTGAACAGAAAAAAGTAGAAGAGGAGCTAAACAGGATTGCCACTGTCATTGAACAGGCCAGCGAGGATATCTTGATAACCGATACAGATGGAATAATTAACTATGTAAATCCTTCTTTCGAAAAAACAACAGGATATAAAAAAGAAGAAGCCATAGGCAAAAACCCCCGTTTCCTCCAAAGCGGCCGCCATCCCAGGCAGTTCTACAAAGAAATGTGGCTGACAATAACATCAGGCATGGTCTGGAATGGGCAGATTATAAATCGCAGCAAAAATGGCGAACTCATTGTTCAGGAAGCTACCATATCTCCCATAAAAAATACAGACGGCCTTATTACCGGATATGCGGGAATACGCAGAGACATCACAGATAAAATCAGGATAGAGAACCAGCTTCTCCAGGTACAGAAAATGGAAGCAATCGGAACCCTTGCAGGAGGACTGGCACATGATTTCAATAACATCCTGGGCGGCATTCTTGGAAGCAGCGATATGCTCAAAATGATCCTTGAAAAAGAAAATCTTGCAGAACCTGGAAAAACAAATAAATATCTTTCCACTATACAGGAAGCCGGGAAAAGGGCCGCGGACATGATAAAACAGCTCCTCACCCTCTCTCGCAGGCAGGAGTCTGAGTTGGACACTATTGATCTCAACAACGCTGTTGCTCATGTCATGGAAATCTGCAGAAACAGCCTTCCCAAAAGTGTTCACATCACAGAAGACCTTTTGCCCGATCAATGCCTTGTTTACGCGGACAGTACCCAGATCGAACAGGTACTTCTTAATCTCTGCGTGAACGCTTCTCATGCCATGACCATTATGCGCAAAAATGAAGAGAGTGACCCGGGCGGCACCCTCCATGTGCAGGTGGAAAAATATATTTCTGACAGTGATTTCTGCCGCATTCATCCCGGGTGTGTGGAAGATACACTCTTTTACACAATAAGGGTTTCTGATAACGGTGTCGGCATAAATGAATCTGTCAGAGAGAGAATATTCGACCCTTTTTTTACGACAAAATCAAAGGAATTCGGTACCGGTCTTGGGCTTTCCATGGCCTTTAATATTATTCAGAAACATGATGGATTCCTTGATGTGGAATCGACCCCTGGAAAGGGGTCTACCTTCACTGTTTTTCTTCCCAAAAGTCCCTATAGCAACGAAAAGACCCCTGATTCTTCTGACGAAAAAAACCTGATCCATGGCTCCGGCATTATTCTTGTCATCGACGATGAAGAGGTGGTAAGAACCATCGCAGAGGGCCTTCTTACAGAAGCAGGATACAGGGTTATCCTGGCTGATTCAGGCATGAAAGGGGTTGAACTTTTCAGGGAAAATATTGATTCAATCAATGCTGTTATTCTTGACCTCTCGATGCCTGTCATGTCAGGTATCGATACCTACAGGGAAATTAAAAAGACAGCACCTGACACAAGAGTTGTTCTCGCTTCGGGGTTCAAACATGATGAAAGGGTTTCCCGTCTCCTGCAGATGGGGGTCAGGGCCTTTATCCAGAAACCCTTCTCCGGCCATGAACTGACGTCAGTGCTGAAAAAAATTCTAAAAGAGTCATCCTGAAAGGCCTGCACGTTCCGCTTGAAAAAGATTAAACTTCCCCCCATGCCCCGAAGACCCTGAAAGTGCCGGGACAATACTCCTGGGATAATGCAGTATATTATTTTATAAAAATTCTTTTTCTCTATGTCATGATAATTACAACCGTGCATGATTTAAAAGATCTTAAGATATTTGTATGGGCATTTATTTACATGTTCGCTTTTCTGGCATATGAGCCGAGTTATGGCTTTCTAACTGGGACTGGTGGAAGTGAGCAGATGTATGGCA
>CAZHNW010000106.1:0-15192 GCA_964534225.1 uncultured Leptospirales bacterium
TCTGAGGCCTTCGCCTTTTTCCGGAATCTCCTTTTCAGGTATTTCCATAACCTTCCCTACCGGGGTCAGTCCCTTAAAGGTATGGTGAAGGAGAAAACTGAAAACCTCATCCTTATCGGCAGCGTCCACACCGAGTGACGCAAAATCAGTTTCTTCATCTCCCGTCTGCTGCTGATTGTGCCAGGATATGATGAAGGACAGAAGCTGCATGATAACCATATAGGGATTAACTGTCTCAAAAACACCTTCACTGACTCCCAGGTCTATTATTTCCTGAAAGCTTTTAACACGGGGCAGCAGGTATTCCATCGTCAAAGCACGCAGGTGCTGCCTTCCCTCGGCGACCTCCCTGGACATTATCCTGCTGAAATCAGGATCGAGCCCCCCATAGGGGAGATAAACCAGGAGATATATGCCGATATAGAGTTCTTCATGACGGGTAAGGCTGAATTTACTCAATCCTTCACGAAAAAGTTTTTCATCTTCGATTATAAAATAATGCTGCAGGACCTCTTCGTAGAGCTTTTCTTTCGACTTAAAATAATAGTGAAGCAGCGCCTGGTTGGCACTTGCCCTGCGGGCAATGGACCCCATGCGTGCACCATCAAAACCGCGCTCCGCAAACTCTTTCTTTGCTGCGTGAAGGATGCGTTCTTTTGTTTCAAGACTCTTTTGCATGTTTCTTTCCTGAGAGAATATAATATATAATGCCGGGCAGGTATTCTTTTGCCCACACCTGTTTCCCTAACACATTTCAGTGAAAACTTTTATCATTAAATTCGTTTCCATCCCATCACCGAATAATATAAACCGTCAAATACTATTTTTAATTAATCAGTAAAATGCTACAAAAAAGCGTAAGATTTTAACACTGTGTAAAAAAACCTTAAATCAAATCCTCTTTGCGTTAATCCTTGCGACAAAAGTCGAATAAATAATATATAATACAGCTTTTTTACATATATACCCTTTTCTATGCCGTCATCATTAAATTAAATCACATAAAAATTCTCTGGAAGGGTATCTTTATGTGATTCTGTATAGTCATTGGAGATTCAGGCAACCCGACATGTTACATAAATTCATTTTCTTTTTAGTTGTTGCAAAAATATTCATAAAAGTTTCCACTTTACAATTGGTTATACATTCTAATAGAATAGATTGAAGAGTTTTTAATGTCAGAAAAAAAGCAAAAAGGCACATCTTTTCGTAAAGCCTATAATGAGTATTATCCCCTTGTCTTCAGTATGATATACTCACGAACCGGCAGCAGGGAAGATGCTGAAGATATAGCGCAGGAAGTTTTCATCAGGCTCCATAAAAATTTTTCAGAGGTAAGAGAAGTTCGCAACTGGCTTTTTACTGCACTCAGATTCGAGATAACAAACTATTACAGCAGAAAGGCCAATAGCCGGAAAGAAACAGTGGATATTGACACACTTCGTGACACCGCAATTATTTCTTCTGAAGACGATACACGAGAAGTGCAAATAATTATTGCGGATATACTGGGAGACAGGAGCAACTATGACAGCGAACAGGAAATGCTTCTTTTTGAACTGGTGGCCATATACTCCTTTTCATTCAAGGACGTTGCATCCTTTCTCGGTTTAACGCGATGGCAGGTAGAATACCGGTTTAAAAAAACAGAAATGAAGATACTGCATAAACTCCGGGAAAAAGGAATATTGGAAGCGGGAGATATTCTATGAAATATCCAGACAAAAACAGCAGCCCACTCCAAAGAATACTCGAATCAGAGAGGATGACCAGGGAAATTCCCGCGGAAATCCGCAAAAACGTTCCCGTATCCATGCGACGTGGATACAGGGATATCATGAAAAAAACAGGGCGCCTTACTCTCCTTTCTTCCATTGCGGCTATTGTATATTTTCTCATGCGCAAAGCCGGAACCCTGATTCCCGGCGCCAAAATTGTCATTCCCCTTACCGTTGCCACCATTACCGCCGGGGGAATAGTGGCAGTACAACTGACAGAAAAAATCCCCGACCCGGTACTGATGGTCCGCCCCCTGCAGTCAACAACCCTCTCCCCTTCCCTGACCGCCGCTTCAACCAGGCATCTGGCTGAAGGCTTCAACACAATAAACAAAAATATTCAGAGCAGTATATCAGCAAAAAATTCTGTCACCGGCACTCCCTACATAATGATAGGAAACATGGAAAAGTCAGGAAAAACCATTTTTGTCACCATCAGGGTAATCAACCCTGTCACATCAGGAATCCTTTTCATCAAAGAGGCAACTGCCACGGATGAAAGTGCCCTCGCCGCAGTTCTCACCAGGCTTGGAGTGGATATTTCAAAAAAAATAGAGGAAAACGAAAAATTGAAACAAAAAGGAAATACCGGCACACCCCGCTGAGAGGCTGCACTGTTTCAGCCTGCGGGGCACCTTTGACATATGAATAAATTATCTCTCTATATCTGCCTGTTGTGCTGCCTGTTTTTCCTGGTCCACCCTCCGGAAGCCCCCTGCCAGGCGCGTGAACGCGTTGCTGTCCTCTCCTTTCTTACCATGGGGGGAAGTGAAGGCTATACCCGGATCGTTCGTGACAGCCTTGAAATGGCCCTCTTCATGAAAAACACCTTTACCCTCCTTGAGAGAAACCAGATTCGCAGGGCCTTTGCAGACAGTAATCTTGAGCCCCATAACTGCCGCAGCAGCCAGTGCATTAAAAGCATCGCGACCATGCTGTCTGCAAGGTTTATCATTACGGGTACCCTTGAGAAAAACGAAGGGTACACCATCTATGCCCGGGTACATTTCATGCCTGAAAGCCGCATCATCAGTATCTACCAGCAGGAATTCAAAAATGAAGAAGATAGACGCACCGCCGTAAAGGCACTGGCGGAAAAGATAACCCGCGGCATCCTCAATTATGGCCGTGAAAAACAGGTACCCAAAAAGAAAAAAGCAGAAACGCCTCCCCCTGAAAAAACAAAAAAACCAGAAAACAAAAAAGAAACCTCCTTCTTCCTGCCCATGAACCTTCTCATTGACTGGGTTATGGTACTCCCCGCGGGAAAATTCAACGACCTGGTTTCTGTCGGTTACGGTTTTCACTGTAGTATTGAGGCATTCCCCTTTGCCTTTATCAGAAAGGGTTTCCCGGAATATATCTTTCTCGGTATTAAATCGGGCTACCAGTCATTTACGGGAGACATCAACGAAAATGACAGGGCCACCCTTGTGCCGATGATAATCACCGCAGGGCTCCAGTATCCTCTCACCCGGCTCATTCATCTTCGCTGCAGCATAGGTGGCGGGGCGACCCGCGTCACCCTCTCCCATGCAACAGGTGACGGATTCGACATGACAGACAACTCCTCTGCCAGCAGCGTTGAGGGAACACTCTCATTCAGTGCCGGCGGGGGATTCAGCGTCAATGAACGCCTCTGCCTTTTTTCTGAGTGGTTCTATACCATGCGCTTCGAACAAAGCGGCCCTGTCCATTCCACGGGCCTGAGCATCATGGCGGCCCTGAAATTCACCCTTTAACCCCGCCAGCAAGGACGTTCTTTTTCCCGAAAAATAACCATAAAAATACTTGCTAATAAACGGCCCCGCAGGATACTATACCGCAGAGTGAGACAGGGGTGTTATTTATGAAATTAATTCTATTTTGTTCACTTTGCATTTTTTTTCTGCCCTTTACCGCCTGTGGTGACCTGATACATGACACAGAAAACCATACCTCCCAGTTTTATGAAACCTCTGTATTAACTGAATCCGAAATTGCCACTGACTCTGACACCAATAACGAAAATGATTCCGGTACCCAGATACCGGCACCTGTACTGAACCTTGAAGAGACATCCCTCCTCCTTGAAGAATTCCTGGGACTCCAGTTCAATTCCGAAGAGGGGGCACTTGACATCAATTTTCCCATAGGGGATCCCGATGTTACCATTCAATCCACAAAACCCTGCGTCTCCCTGGCGGGAGACACAGAAGTCACCTATGTCATGGGAGAGGTCTCCTGGGACGCGGCCCTTAAAGTAACCCTCACGGACTGCGTACCTGAAACGAATGAAAGCAGCACCCTCAACAGCACCTTTGACCTCTTCCTTCATGGCCCCTTCGGTTCAGTAACATCATACAACCTTGTGGGAACCGTCAGCGCCGAAGGCCCCGTAGCCGGGGATGTGGCCTTTAATATCTTCTATTCCGTGAGTGACTGTCTCTTTAAATGGGACTGCTGGAGCGGAGAGGCAAACGGTTACGGCTTTTCTGATGAAATCAAGCCCCTCCTTTCTATCTGACCTCTACCGGCTCAGGGCATGAGCCTGCCGCGGATAACCTTAATCGCCTCTTCAATTTTTTCATCAACAATCCCCGTCACATCAATGTTCCCCTCACGAATCATCGGCTCAAGGGCTCCGTAAACAACACCGGTGAGTCCTCCGTACTGGCCGATAAATGACTGGACCCGCGATTTGAGGCTGAAAAGAAGTTTCTCCCTCTTCGGCAGGGCGAGGTATTCATCAATTTCCGCAAGCATCAGGTCGCGTTCGTCAGGAAGTTTACCGTTGATGCCCAGAAGATTTGTCGCGCTGTCGCTGTAAATTATGGTCTCACTGGAAATGGATGCAACCATGTACCGGATCTCCCGCACCACCGTCTCCTCTTTCGCTTCGGTAAAACTTCCCCCATTGCACGCCTTTTCTAAAGGGGTACCGGGAAAAATCTCAAGTGACCTGAGACGGACAAAGTCCGGGGAGATATCAGAAAGAACCGAAGCAGTTTCAGAGGCATGCTCCGTTGAAAGTTCCTCGCCCCCCAGGCCCGGCATTACATACACCGAACAGTAAAGTCCCGCGTCAGTGACATTCCCGCAGCCCCGCCGGTGATCATCGGCTGTTTCACCCTTGGCAACCATTTCAAGAACCCTGTCACTGCCGCTTTCAAGGCCGAAATGCACCCTGTCAAGGCCGGCGCGGTGAAACTTTTTTAGTTCCCTTACCGTGCGGATACGGGCGGCTGTTGCGGTTCGTCCGTAAACAGTATAGCGTTCAACAGTGGGGAAGTTACTCCTGATACAGGCCATAACCTCCTCGAAAAAATCTGGTTTTAATACAAGGTTGTCTGCGTCTCCCAGGAAACAGGTCTTCCCCCCGCCAATACGCCATGATAGAATATGGTTCAGGCTCTCTTCCAGGTCGGGCCTCTCACGGAACCAGCGGGCGAACCATCGCATTCTTTCATCCAGGTCAGGAGGAAGTGATTCTTCCCCTTTATCATCGTCATCGAGATACCCCGCCTCCCATCGTGCCCTCCTGACCTCATCAACGAGGGCGCCAACACGAAAAAAATCATTTTCAGAATAAAAGGGAAGTCCGAAACCACGCTCAAAAAGAAAATCATCGAGACGCTTTGCGCGCACGATGTCCTCAAGCACCTCTTCTATTTTACGCCGGGAATAGTGCGCCCCCATCTTGTAGACGGGGCAGAAACCGCACCGGTTCCAGTAGCAGTTGCGTGTCAGGCGAAAGGTAAGACTGTAATTTTCCGTCGGCGGCCTGATGGTACAGGTTTCAAATGGTTCTATGTCAAGAATATCAAGGGGCATCTCTGCGGGGAAAACACGTCGGCGGTTTGTCACAACCGCCGCCGCGAACCTCCTATATCCTATTCGCCTGGATACATACTGTCTATAATATCAGCATACTTCTCGGCAATGACCTTTCGTTTCACCTTCTGTGTCGGTGTGAGCTCACCGCCGTCCTGGGTAAACTCCCCTGGCAGAAGGGTAAAGGCCTTGATCTTTTCATACTGGGCCAGCTCTCCGGAATTGAGCTTTATGCGCTCTTCGTAGAAGTCCTTAACTTTTTTGTTCTGTACAAGGTCTTCCCTTGAAGTGAAGGTAACGCCCTTTTCCGTTGCCCATTCTTCGAGGGCGGGAAAATTCGGTACGATAAGGGCGCTTATATACTTGCGCTTGTCACCGATGGTGCATATCTGCTCGATGTAGAAATCAAGCCCCACCAGGGTCTCAATATGAAGGGGAGCAATATTCTTGCCACCTGAAGTAATAATGAGGTCCTTAATGCGATCAGTAATACGGAGGTAACCATCTTCATCAAGATGACCCACGTCACCGGTTCTGAACCAGCCATCCTCGTTAAAGGCCTCCTGCGTGGCTTCGGGTTTGTTATAGTAGCCCTTCATGATCATGGGCCCCTTTGCCAGGATTTCCCCGGTATCGTCAATTTTTATAACACAGTCCTTGATGGGCCTTCCCACGGTACCGAACTTGAAACCTCCCGGTGCATTACATGAAAGCATGGGTGCCGTTTCACTGAGCCCGTACCCCTGGCAAACCAGGAGATTTGCCGCGAGAAAAAATTCCTCGATTTCCTGTGAAAGGGGAGCACCCCCTGCGGAGAAGAAGTTCTTTTCTCCCCCCACAACATTACGAATTTTTGAAAGGACAAGCTTATCAGCCAGGGCATGGTTGAAACCGAGAAGGGGCCCTACCATTTTCCCGTCTCTTTTACGGTACTGGTATTTCAGCCCCACCCGGGTGGCCCAGTTAAAAAGAGCTTTTTTCACAGGAGAAGCAGACTGGAGCCCCTCCTGTACCGTGGCGTATATCTTTTCAAAAAGACGAGGCACACTGACCATGGCAGTGGGATTCACATCAGGCATATACTCAACGATTTTTCCCGGATCCTCGATGTAGTTATTCACCGCCCCCTGCCTGAATATGTAGTAAGACCATGTTCTCTCGTAGGCATGACTGAGAGGAAGAAAACAGAGAGACCTGTCTTTGGGCCCGATGGCAAAGCGTTCATCGATAGCGCGGAACTGACTGTCAAAGTTTTCATGGGTCAGCATGACCCCCTTGGGATCACCTGTTGTTCCCGATGTGTATATAAGGGTGGCAAGTTCTTCTGAACCGGCATCAGCAAGAATCTTTTCAATGTCTGATTTTCTGCCAGCCGCTTCGCCCTTTTTAAGGCATTCTGAAAAATGATACGACCCTTCATCGCTGATATTTATATCATCAGTCAGTGCAATAATAATCTTGAATGTGGGACAGTCATCTATAACCGCCTTAAGCTTGTCATACTGGACCTGGTCCCCGGCAAAAACAATCCTGAGGGAGGCATCATTAATAATATATGCTGCCTGTTTCTCTGTATTGGTACCATAGATGGGTACTGTAATTCCCCGGAGGGAGAGAACAGCAAAATCAGCTACGGCCCACTCGGGCCTGTTAGCGGAAAAGATACCAATTTTTTCTTCCGGTTTAACGTCCATTTCAAGAAGTGCAGAAGCCAGGTCATCAATCATTGTCTGCATTTCGCCGTAAGTCCTGCTGACCCACTGGCCATCAATCTTTCCTCTTATGGCTGATTCGCCGGCATGCTTATCAGCGCTGTTACGCACCATTACTGCAAGATGTTTATTGTCCATATTTTTACCCCGGTTTTTTTGATGTAAAGATCGGGTACTGCCGCACCCGTGCCCCTATTTTTTTTTCAGGGAAGTGCCTTTACTTTCCGTTTTCATTCCAAAGCGTGTCCGGCAAAAGTCAACATAAAAATAGAAAACCAGCAGCAGTAATAGACGTTTTCTCCAAAAATATGCTGCACTATGAACAACAGGTATTATAACTTCCGCCGCCAAAAACTTAACGCTGTTATAGCATATCCCCAGAGAAAAATGATTACCCTGTTAAAAACTTTTTTCCTTGATATTTTTATCACTGAAATTACCTAATGGAAAAGAAGATAAAAATACTTGAAAGAGCCCCGATAAAAAGGAGATGCCTTTTCGGGACATCCCTGGCATGAAAGAGATACCAGCAAAAAACACCATCCCCTCTGAAAAAGAATGCTACGAAATCATGGAACGTTTCGAGATGTTCGACAACATCCGGAACCATTCGATACAGGTACGCAATGTCTCCGCAGCCATAGTGGATAATCTGAAAGATGAGGGGAAAATTGACCGTGAACTGGTCCTCACCGGGGCACTGCTTCACGATATTGCCAAGACACGATCCATCAAAAGAAAAGAAATGCGCCATGACCTCATCGGCGGTGAGATGCTGCGTAATCTCAACTTTATCTCCATTGCGGAGATATGTGAATCCCATGTCTTTCTTGAAAATTTTGATTTTGACGCGCCTCTTGAAGAGCGTGAAATCGTCTACTACGCTGACAAGCGTGTCATGCATGATAAAGTTGTTTCAATTGATGAACGCGTGGATGATCTTGCCGCCCGCTACGGCAAAAACGAAAAGATACGGGCAATGATTCTTAAAAACAAAAAATTCGTACTGCGTGTCGAAGAAAAGATACAAAGGCATCTTGCCTGCTCCATGAAAGATGCCCTGGCGGGGCTGTGAAAAACCGTTACCTGATACTTGATTGTTTCGTTGATGAACCCGCCTGTTTTGGCGTCCCTCCTTTTATTTCTCCCTACCCGCGTTATATTTTCGGGGCCCTGGTCTGCTCAGGGACCGACCCTGAACAGATAGAATACCATACCATCGAAGAGCTGCGCCCCGCAGGATTCAGGATCGAAAAAGAATTTACCGCGGTCTTTCTTATCGGCGGAGCCGTTGTCCCCGGGAAATATCTGGGGAGCCGCATAGGCACCGTGCATGAAATCAAATGCATTCTTCATGAAAACCGGCACCAGCACTTTATCCTCGGGGGAGAGGCGGCGCAGATGATTGACAATCTTCCACCCACCGCGGTGGCTGTAACAGGCGATATCGAAAAATACGCCTGCACCCCTGCCACAGGTGCCCCCCTTGACGCGCTGCGCACTACCGGTGAACTCGCCCCCTGGGCTGCCCTGGGTGCCCGTGTTGTTTCACGGCATCCTTCCTTCCCCGATATTATCTGTGAAATCGAGACATACCGCGGTTGCCCCCGCCAGAGGCACTGCAGCTTCTGTTCAGAGGGCCTTTTTCGCACCCTTGAATTTAGATCGATTAAAGAGATAATGCAGGAAGTTGATGCCCTCATAGAACAGGGAGTGACGCGCTTCCGCCTGGGGCGCCAGGCGGACATACTTCAGTACATGACGCCCTTTAAAAATTTCCGCAACGGGTTTCCCGCCCCTGATCCAGGGGCGGTGAAAGAACTCTTCTGCGAACTGAAGAAAAGAAAAACCCAGGGACTTATTACGGTACTGAATATCGACAATGCCAATCCCGGGACCATCTTTAACTTCCCCCATGAATCTTCAGAGATACTCGATACCATTGCCCACACTGTTACGCCCGGTGATACCCTCGCTCTGGGTATCGAATCCTTTGACCCGGAAGTAACGGCGCGCAACAACCTGAAGGTTGACGCCGCCGGCGCCCTCGAGGTGATACGCATCATAAACGAAACCTGCGGAGAACGCCTTGATGGGATTCCCCGCCTTTTACCGGGGATCAACCTGATACAGGGACTGCGGGGAGAAACAGCAGAAACATTCAGGATCAACTACCAGTGGCTCATAAACATTCTTAATGAAGGGCTTTTGCTCAAAAGGATAAACATTCGCAGGCTCCTTCCCTTCCCTGGAACGCCCCTCTACAAAGAAAAACTTCCGGGGGGCAAAAAACTGCAGAACCGTTTTGAACATTTTCGCGGACTCATACGCCATGACATCGACATCCCCATGCTGCGCGCCATCTATCCCGCGGGCACGGTACTGAAAGATGTACAGGTACTCGAAGAGCACCAGGGACATGTCCTGGGCAAACAGATTGCCAGCTATTCAATCACTGCCCGGTTTCCCCTGCCCCTGCCAATAAGGAGCTTTCAGAATGCCCTTGTGGTTGGCCACAGGGAAAGATCGGTACTGGCACTTCCCCTGCCTCTGCCGGTTAACGAGATGCCCCAGAAGGCCTTCGAGGCCATTCCCGGTATCAGCCCGCGCCGCGCCGCTGATATCATTCTACGGAGACCCTTCAGGGACACGGGTGAATTTTTAGAATTTCTGGCTGAAAAGGGCGTTGCCCTCAATGAAAAGATAAAGATGCGTCTTATTCAGTGACGATGGTATCACTATAAAGTCACTTACCAGAGTAAAGGTGAAAACTGATATATGCCCGACTGGAAATCTGTCATAGCATTCATCAACATCCAGAGTATCATACTTGCCATGCTCATGGCGCTGGGGCAGCTTTTCTCCAGTGGAAACAGGATAAAAAGACTTCTCTTTGTCGATCTTTTTATCATCTTTGCCCTGATTCAGGGACACATGGCGCTTTTCGTAAGTGGCCTGGTAAAGAATTACCCGCTGCTGCAGCAAATGATTATTCCCGCTCTCTTTGCCTTTGGCCCCATAATGTATTTTTTTGCCCGCCTTGCACTTCAGGAAGAATACCAGTTATCAGCACTGCATTTCCTTCACTATCTTCCTTCTCTTTTGAGTTTTGCTGCTTCCCTTGCCATCCTTCAGCTGACCGAACCGGCACCCCTGGGAATATACACTCACTTCTTCTACAACCATTACACTATGATGCTCGGTTTTTTCGGCGGTATTTCCTATGTCATCTATCTTTTTCTCATCCTGCGTATTTTCAGGAAAAAAAACCTGCTCAATGTTCGTGCCTGGCAATATAATCCAGAAACAACCATATTTATCTTACTCTATGGATTGTTACTGTTTGCCTTTGTCTGCGATCTCTTTTCAACAATACTGCAGTCTCTCATACTTTTAGAAATTGTCATGCTTATTCTCACTGCGTCGGTACTGATTCTCTTTTTTGTAAACTTTAAATATCCGCACTTCTATTTAGCTGTTCAAGAAACCGCCCGAAAGGAAACGGTGAAACGGTCATATCTGAAAAACGTAAATATCAATGAACTCGAAAAAAGACTGAGCACCATTATGACCGAAGAAAAAATTTTCATAAATGAAGACCTCTCCCTTAACCTGCTTGCCAAACATTGCGATATTACACCGCACCAGCTTTCACAGTATATCAATACCTATAAGGATACAAATTTTAACGGCTTTATTAACCAGTACCGCATTGATGAGGCGAAGAGACTGCTTGAAGAAAAACCTGACAGTACTATTCTCGAAATAGCATTTGAGGTGGGATTCAAATCGAAATCCGCCTTTAACAGCGCCTTTGTAAAAATTACCAGTAATACCCCCAAAAAATTCCGCTCTAAATTTTCACAATAATACATCCAGTGTTATAACAGAGGTCGATGAAGGGAGCAATCATCCATTATATTTCTTCTTATCACGGTATAAGGAGTAAACAATGGAAACACTTTTTTTATGGATCTACATTATTACCCTTGCTTTGCTTATAAATCATGAGATCGATTCTGCCTACTGGAATGAATGGAAGCTGTTTAATCTCAAGGGAGGAGTAGATGGTTTTTTATGGGTACATATTCCCCTGTGGATTATTTCACTCTGGGGACTCACAGAAATCCATGCCGGAACGATGGCAGGTATGATTGTGGCCCTTATTGTTTCGACAGCGGGTATAGGCTGCTTTTCAATACACAGCTGGTTTATTTCAAAGGGACATAAAGAATTTACAACAGCCATCTCCCGTTTTCATCTCTGGGCGATCCTTATCTTTTCAATTGATCTTCTGGGGCTGTCTATCTATTTTCTGTCATCTTAACCGGCCGGAAAAACAGATAGCGCAATGAAGGTGCGAAAGCACTTTCGCACCTTCATTGATGTATTACTTATAAGGTCGGTTGAAACTTTTTTCAAGGGCATCATTTTCCCTGAGCCACTGGTCCCAGAGCCTGTCATTAATAAAAGGGATAAGTCCCTTTATCTGGTCATGGCTCAGGTGTTCAGGCCTGGCAAGTTTTGCCAGCAGTTCACGATCGAGCTTTCCCGTTGTACCGAATTCACGGCCCAGTTGCTGCAAAATACTGAAGGTCTTTTGAAGAAAAGGTTCAGGCTGGATATGCTGTCCTTCGCCTCCCCCCTTCATGATTGAACCGAGGAAGGGAAAACCGGTGCGTCGGGCATACTTTTCAAGGTATCGTTCCACGTAGCGGAGGTGGCCCGTTTCGGGAAATCCGCACTGGGAAAAGAACCCCAGGGCGGGTTTCTTTTCAGAATCTTTACTGCCGGCAAGAACCTCAAGAAAACCTTTAAGGCTCCCCGGCATGGCGTCAACGTAGAGGGGAAAACCAACAATCACATTTTCTGCATTGAGAACCTCTTTCACCAGGTCATAAAGCTTTTTGCGATAGCTGAGAAGATAAAGCCTGCTGCACCTGTTGCCGGAGACTTCTTCGAAACCGTCAATAAAATAATTCATCATTATCTCAGTATTCCCCGTACGTCCGCGGGGAGAAGCATTAAGAAACAGCAGCTGCATCGAGTACCTCCTCGACCGGTTGGTCCATGGTCATCACAAAATGAAGATCAGTTCTCATGTTGATACACATTCGCCTGAAAAGATCATGAGCGATTTCCATATCCTCATCATCGGTATCAGGTTCCTTCTGAAGGAGTATGCCGATACCCGGATAGGATTCGTATCTCTTTTTATGGTGAATTTCTTCATCTACCTCTTCGAGATGGGGATGCATCAGGGGTATACTCCGGTCTATGGTGTTTTTCATGAGGGCACTGAAATACCCGAGAACCAGTGGCGAGGCAAGTATGATCATGTCTGAATTGATATATTTCTCTGCAATTTCCCGGGCATCATCGGCAATGATACATTCACCAGGGGTTTTTGTCCAGCATTTGAAACAGCCGGTACAGGGGGCGATTTTTTTATCCCTGAGGAGAACAGTATCGACTTCGTTTCCCTTCTCTTCAAGTTTCTGCACTATGGTGTGAAGATAATTATCAAACCCGGTATTATCTTCCCCTTGATTGCCATTGAGTACCAGGTATTTCATAAGACCATCCTCTCATGCCGTTATCATTGCAGGAAAATCTACGGTTTAAAACCCTTTCCGACAATACAATATTGAATGGGGCTGCGCAGGGCAACTTCCCCTTATATAAAATATCATCTAAAGATAACAATGTTATGTTGTCAAGAAAAAATATACACCCTCTTGTATCGTCTTTTTCGTTTTTCTTGTTTTGAGAAGAAGGTAATACCGGTCTGACATTCTGTCTCCACCAGTTATTCTGTAGCATTAATGCTACTGGAACTGACGACCCTGTTTCTCCCCTGTCTCTTTGCTTCATAGAGGGCCTCATCAGCAGCCTGAAGCAGGTCTGCAAAACCCTTATCCGAAACCGGCAGGATGGAGGAACACCCGAGGCTTACAGAAACATATTCTGAAACAGATACATCCGGCGCGGGAATTTCGAGGCTTACAATCTTTTTCCTTATGATCTCCGAAAGGGCGTGCGCGCCATCTATATCCGTACCGGGGAGAATAACAGCGAACTCTTCGCCCCCGTAACGGGCAACGAGGTCACCGGGGCGGCTTACCGAATCTTCGATGGCAACGGCCACCTTTGCGAGGACAGCATCCCCGGCGGGATGACCGAACCTGTCATTATATGTTTTAAAAAAATCAATATCAATCATAATGAGAGAAAGAGATTCCCCCTCCCTGCGCATACGCTTCCATTCTGTTTCAAAGTACTCATCAAACATTCGCCTGTTGGCAATGCCGGTAAGGGGATCGAGATAGGAGAGGCTCTGAAGGCTTACTGTTTTTCCTTCAAGTTTTGATTTTTCGATAAAAAGTTCTTCAATCCTTTTAAAGGCCCTTGAGTATTTATGGGCCAGCACAACAGATTGAAGAAAGATAAAAGCAATAAACCCTGCCGGCACCACGTACCTGGTTGAGATAATCATGTTATGGTGAAGGGTATCATTGATTATGCAGAGGAAGTAGAATATAAAGGCGCCGAGGAATAAAAGGGATTCCTCCCGTTTTCTCTTCACGGCCTTGACGAGGACATAAAGAGTGTAAAAACTTCCCCCCACAATCACCGCCTGGTAGGGAACAATAAGGTTAGTAAAAAACGTTGCCGGGGTAACAAGAATAACCAGGCTGTAAAAAAAACCTGCACCAGCCAGTACCCGAAGCGCACCTTTGCGCATTTCATCAGGAAAAAGGGAATAAATGAAAAATGCGAATGCCGGCATCCCCAGGGAAAAGGTCAGATAAGTAACCCGCACTACCACTTCCCACGACAGTGCAGGTATGAGGGAAACCAGGTAAAATTCTTCGATCACCAGGGAGCGAACTGCCATGCAGAAACCAAAAAAACCAAAGTAAAGGGCTGACTTTTCAGTTCTTCTGATAAAGAAAATCACCAGGTGGTACATTGCGATTATAAAAAGTGACCCGAAGGTGAAAAGCTTCATTGCCACGCCCCTTTCACGGGTTCCTGATAAAGAAGAAGGATTACCGATAAAGGGGGTAACAGTAATACCCCCGCGGGCATGATGAAAATTTGACACATGCAGAATGAGCTCGATTCTTTCTCCTGCAACGGGAATTTCCACGATTTGCGGCACCCATTTGGGGCGTGTAGTCTCCCTGCTCTTTCCAGGACTCCCGCTGACGGCAGCTGTTTTTCCATTTACATAAAGCCGGCAGGCTGTATCGATTGCAGGCATAAGAAGGGCCTTTCTCTCAATACCGGTCCCTTTTATAAAAATGACCATCCGGTAGGTGGCAAATCCCGTTCCAGGCAATTTTTTGCCGGAGACAACATGTCCCTTCCAGGTTGAAGGGACATCGATAAAATGAGGTACCTGGTTGTTTCCCCCACCGGCAAATCGCTCAGGGGAAATAAATAATCCGTAATAAAATTCCCATTCTCCCCTCAGGGGGAGAGGGCCTTTATCATCAATGTTTTCGCCCCGCAGGTCGAGAACCCCCTTTTTTACCAGGGAGGCCCTGTCAATGGCAATAGACACGCCGGTACAGGAAAAAACAATAAAGACAGACAGCATTATGATTGTTATGAATCTGTTCATGAATAATAACTTTTTCTCAACAGGTATTGCAGGTAACTTTCTGCTTATTCCTGTAAATAATGTCAAGCGCCATCCTGTCTATGTACTGATATACTAAGATATTTTTTTAGACCATTCAATTCTTTTTGCCATTACCGCTACCCCATCGTTTCAGGCAGCAATATTTTTTCCATTCCTGCTGGAGATATAATTTGGTTCCCCAATAGCGCCGTGGTGCCACTGTTTTGTGCTCAGTTCGATTTCGTTTCATTCGCTGTAC
>CAZHNW010000107.1:0-6504 GCA_964534225.1 uncultured Leptospirales bacterium
TCACTATGAAGAAAGCCATACTGTTTCTCTCTTTCATCGTCTGGGCCTGTGCTGTCATGCCCCTTTCGGCAGTGACAAAAAACCAGGATGTTGTTTTCAGGGAAATTGCGGTCAAGGTCTCGGCCCTGAAGAATAAATTGAAAAAAGGTACTGTTGCTGTTTTTCCCTTCGAGGCACACGGTTTTGCCGAGGCTGCCTATGGTACCTGGGCGGCTGACAGGATCAGTGCCGCTCTTTCTGAAAGGGGAAAACTGAGACTCGTGGAAAGAGAAAAACTGACCCGCCTGATGAAGGAGAAGGAGCTTTCCATGAGCGGTATTGTTGAACAGAAGGAGGCCCGCAGGATCGGTTCTCTTCTCTCTGTTGATGCCGTGGTCATGGGGCGTCTCTACAGGGGAGAGAAGGGGGTTGATGTTACCGTCAAGGTTATCGACAGTGCCTCCGGTGAGGTGCTGGCGGTTATTTCACGGCGTTACCGTGACACCATGAGGATCAGCGGCAAAGGGTCAGGTTTTATCGGTACCTGGCGGGTGACGAAAACTGCCCCCTACCTGGTGGAAAGGGGCATGCGCTATGATAAGCTTATTCTGCGTAAAGATGATTCATTTTCCCTTCACATGGTGAACAACGCGGACAGGCTCGTGGAGATACGGGGGCATTACCGTATTGATAAAAATAAAATCGATTACCGGGCGCAAAGGATGTTTTTTGATGGAAGGGGTGTCAGCTTTATGCGGAAAAACCGTAAACTCAGGGGAACCATTTATATCGTTAAAGGGCGCCTCTATTTCAACTATGCACCCATGGGAGAGAAAAAGGGGGCGCGTCTCAATGCCATGAAGAAACGTTACCGCTGCGTGGCGGAAAGGCGCCGGTAATATGAAAATATAGGCAAAGTCCCCATGTAAAAAATAGCTCTCTTCCCATGTCCAAAAAAGGGGATTTCCCATTGTGTTGCCCTCCCGCTTCGGCTAAATTAAAATCGAAGTCCAATTGGTTTTTATCAAAGGGGGCGGCTTATGAACAGTTTCAGGGAATATGAAAAAAAACGTGTCTCCGCGGACAAGGCAGTCGCCTTCATCGAGTCAGGCGATATTGTAGATTACGGGTTCTTCAACGGAAAGCCCGTTGTCTGTGACCAGGCACTGGCGCGCCGCCACTCATCACTTGACAATGTCAGTGTCTACTGCGCCGTGACGGTTCCGCCCCTTCCCGAGGTGGGGAAGTTCCCTGACAGCTTTATCTACATCGACTGGCACTGGAGCAAGCTGACCCGCATGATGCAGGTCAACTTTGAGCCCTGGTATTCTCCCATCATGTACCAGAAGGCGGCCCATTACCTGAGGGGCCTCGAAGAGGACCGCCACTACCGTTCCTTTTACTACCGCGAAGAGGATGCCCACCTGCGTGGAAAATCGCGGTGGGTCTCAATCTGCCAGACAGGTCCCATGAACGAAAAGGGATTCTTTAATATCGGGCCCCAGAACTCAGCTACTTCCGCTACTATCGAAGCAGCGGATATTGTTATCATCGAAGTCAATAAAAACATGCCCCGGTGTCTTGGCGGCTCTGAGGAGTCAGTTCATATTTCACGGGTTGATTACATTGTCGAGGCCCCTGAAAACCAGTATCTTTACGACGCGCCGGTTACCCGCCCCAGCGATGTTGAAAGACAGATCGCCCATAATATCATGCCCTTTATTCACGACGGGAGCTGTATCCAGCTTGGCATCGGGGGGATGCCCAACGCGGTGGGAACACTCATTGCTGAATCTGACCTGCGTGACCTGGGGGGGCACACGGAGATGTTTGTCGATGCTTATGTGGATATGATCGAATCAGGGCGCATGAACGGCGCCCGCAAGGAACTCGACCGTTACCGCTGCGCCTATACTTTTTCCATCGGCAGTAAAAGAATGTATGACTTCATGCATGACAACCCGGCTGTGGCCTCATATCCCGTGGAATACACGAATGATCCCAATATTATTGCCAGTCTTTCGAATTTTGTCAGCATCAATAATGCCATCGAGATAGACCTCTTTTCACAGGTTAACGCTGAAAGCTCTGTTTCCGGTGGCGTGCCGGGACAGATTTCAGGTAACGGGGGAATGCTCGATTTCATTACCGGTTCACAGTGGTCAAAAAACGGCAAGAGCTTTATCTGTCTTGCCTCCACCCACAAGGACAGTGAAGGGAATGTTCGTTCCCGCATCAGGCCGACCCTTGATCCCGGTACTATTGTGACCATACCACGCCAGATGGTTGACTATGTTGCCACGGAGTACGGTGTCGTGCGCCTTACCGCGTGTCCCACATGGATGAGGGCGGAAAAACTGATAAGTATTGCCCATCCTGATTTTCGTGAAGCGCTGATACGTGAAGCGGAAAAGTTAAAGCTCTGGCGGCGCAGGCCCGCTCTCTCCGTGGCGGAAAAGGTCCCCCTGGCCCGGTGATTTGTGCCTGCCGCTACGGGTGGCGCGGCACCGGTTTCAGCACTTGAGTCCTGTTCCCAGGGTGACACGCACCGAGTATCCCCGCAGGTGAAGGGGGAAGGTTATCTTCCTGAAATGATCGGTGAAATCACGAAAAAGCTTTTCTCCCGCGGGCTTTCCGCAGATGTTTTCCTTTACCCTGTCAATGCGAAAAAGACGGCCCTCTGAATCTATGTGAATAACAACGCGGATATATGCGTATTCACAGTCACTGCAGTTGAGACGTATGCCGTGCTTTTTGAGGGCGGGGCGGTAAACTTCCCCGAACCACTTTTCTTTGAGTTTTATCCACTGAACAAAGGCCGGGCCCGGCAGTTTGTACGCGTCAATGATCCTGTCTCTGTTTTTATGGGGGGAAGTTGAAGAGCTCCTGCAGGAGAGACCGGCGGCAGAGACTAAAAGCACAAAAAGTATAATGTAACTTGATTTTTTCACAGCACCGGTGTTTTTCCTGTTATAGATTATAGTGGAAATTCCATCAACAAAAAACAGTTCATGCCCCATAAGAGTTCGCTGATACATGTTTTAGAAATGTTAATATATTGATAAAAAGCACGGGAACGACAAGGCTTTTTTAAATTTTCAATTAAAAGTACACCGGGCTCGGCAGCGCGAAGGCTGCTTTCGGACCTCCTTCGCGGCATTTCCCTCGTCCTGAGGGGCAGGCTACTTTCGAGTGCGTACAGAATCAGTTTTTTGAAAGCATGAAGACCACAAAACAGCTGACTTTTACGACTTGACATGCCGGATTTAAGCCGGTACTTTTTTGAAAAAATATTAAAACAGGTAAGCGTCAATGCACATACCCTTTGTATCTTCAAAGAAAAAAATCGGACTCGCCCTGGGCAGCGGTGGTGTCAGGGGGCTGGCGCACCTGGGCGTTCTAAAGGTCCTCAACAAATACGATGTTAAAATCGATTATATCGCAGGGGCCAGTATCGGCGCCTGGGTGGGGGCTCACTATGCACTCTACCAGGATATTGCCCTTCTTGAACATTTTACCGTGGGCAAGCGCCGGGAGAAGTTTTCCACCCTCATGGAACTTACCGTCAAAGGGGGATTCGTCAAGGGGGGGCGTGTACTCAACCTTTTCAGTGAATGGCTCAATGACTGCAGTTTCGAGGACACGAGACTTCCCCTCCGCATCGTTGCCACTGACATTATTACCGGGGATGAGGTCGTTTTTTCCCGGGGAAAACTTGCCCCCGCGGTAAGGGCCAGTATTTCTGTACCCTCGATTTTTCAGCCCTTTGACTATAAAGAGAATGTCCTTATCGACGGCGGGGTTTCCAACCCCGTTCCGGTTTCAACGGTGCGCGAAATGGGAGCTGATGTTGTAATCGCCGTGAACCTGGACAACTACCAGAGGCAAGGGCTTTTCAGCAGAAAAGAAGCGGGTTCCGTGGCGCGTGTTACCACCCGCAGCATTGACCTTCTGCGGCACCACCTTGCGAAGCAGTGTGTTGTTGATGCGGATATCGTTATTGAACCGGATAATGCCTCGGAGGATCTTTCCCGGTGGAGAAATTATTTTACCGATGATATCGGTGCCGAGCATGTCAGGAAGGGAGAGGTGGCGGCAGAGGCAGAGGTGCAGAAACTTCTCTCCATCCTGTAACTGGCTCGAATTGATTGCCGGCTTTCAGGCATGAGCGAAGAAGAGCATATTGCTGAGAATATACCTGGTTTACCCCCGCAGACTAAAAGATCACACCCACACGAAGAAGCCCCAGGAGAGAATCAACATTGCGGGAAATGTAAAAGATATTGCAGAACTGAACTCCCGTTTCGAGAAAAACAATATCAGCTATGTTGAAACGAAATGACCCCCCGCCGTAGACATAGGGGTCACTGCTTGAAAGATTTCCCCGGGGGGTGTTTTTAAGGGTTGAACGGGTGAGCCCGCCACCGCCACGGAAAACGATATTGAAGACCTGGGTAATCTCAAAGGTAAAGGTCAGGCCGAGACCGTAGTTCCAGGTGACGAGGTCGTAGGTATTGTTGACCTCTCTGGCGAAGTTCATGTAGAGAAATTCCATCTCGAGGCCCATGATATTGATGACGGGAATGTCCTCGAAGAGCATGGGGTTCCATGCCGCCAGGAGATGCCCCCCGAGAAATTTTGAATCCATATTTGCGCCCTCACCGTAGCCGGGGAATGAAACGACAGGGGCAAAACCAAAGTAGAGGCCAATGTTGTTAAAGATACGAAAGCTGTCAGAAATAATGGCATTGTTTTCCCCGGGATTCATGATGATGAGATCATAGGAACCGCTTTCTCCCTTAGAGGGGTCGACTTTCAGTGACAGGGTTTCCGTGTCTTTCCGGGTCATCGACGCGGGGCGGAGCATGGTTGACCCTTTTCTGAAAAAGGCAGAGACCCCCTTGAGAAAGCGCTTACCCTTTACCGTTACCTCTGCGGGGGCGTCGCCCTGGTTCATGCGCGAAGGAGATATATCCTTTACCTCGGGACTGGCGCTTACCTGGAAAACCTGTTGTGCCATGATCTGGTTGTCCCCGGGATTGGTAATGGCCAGGTCGAAATATCCTCCCGGGAGGTTTTCTGAATCGACACGAAAGGTAATCCTCTCAAAGGATTTACGAACAAATTCTATCCCCTTTACCTCTTTCCCGTTTTTGAGCAGTTTCAGTGCGACATTTTCCATAAAGTTATCGCCCTTGATCGTGATTTCCACGGTGCCGTCTTCAGGGGAGAGGGTGTCAGGGAAGGCGGAACTGAATTCAGGCTTCAGGGACCTTTTAATGGTAAAGTTGAACCACCGGCTCCAGGGGCTTCGTTTCCTGAACCTGTTCAGGGCAGCCACCCGTCCCCGGTATGTACCGTAGGGGAGGCGAAAGCGTACAATGGGAACCCTTGTTTCCCTGCGAATGAGAACTTTGCCTGCCAGTGTGGCAATTTCTACGCGGTAGGCCGCGGCGCCGGGAACCTTTTTCCATTTGAAGCTGGCATTGCGCGGCGGCGCTCCCATAAGGGTTCCGGTCCCGATAAAGAGGGCAAGGCACAGGGTTATCATCACCCTGGAAAAGTAATCACCCCGGTAATATGTATCTTTTTTCTTCATTATATTTATCTAACTAAAATAACCAAGGTAACTAATAAACTCGACTTAGACGATTTTTAGAATCTGATATAGCTTGTTTATATAATACCGTATTTTATTCAGCAATATTGTCACCCTGAGCGGAGTCGAAGGGTAAATGAGATTGAAATAAGTTAATTTAATACTATCATCATGCTTCGACTCCGCTCAGCATGACTTATTATTAAAAATTAAAATAATTTTCGCTTAAGTCGAGTAACAAACTAAAAACTAACAAACTAAAAACTAAAAACTAACAAACTAAAAACTAATGAACTAATGAACTAATGAACTAACAAACTAAGAACTATTACTCAATATATATAACATTGGGGCTAATAATTTCCGGATTTTTCAGTTTCTGTGACAATTTCAGGGAAAAATAACGTTTTTGCGCTATACTCTGATTTATTGTCTTCCCCTCACTCTTTTTTAATGACTTCAGTTCAATTGAAAAGTTCCCTTCATCGAGTATTTTCATATCCCTGATAGTATATCGGGTTGCTTTAACTTCCTTATCAACGATTTTTCGGGTAAATCCCCTGGCGAAGTGAAATATCCTGATGTGATAATGGGTCGCTCCCTTTGTTTGTCGCCAGGTAACAGGCAGGGCGTTGATGGCGGAGGCGTCGATGGTGCTGCCTTTGCCTGGATAAACGATGACAGGGGGAGTCAGGGCCGTGGAGAGTGTAACCGCCGCGGTGTTGCTCTGTGTAATGACCCTGTTGTTTTTACCCACAAGTGAGACGCGCCAGAAAAATCTCTCCATTTTTTCAGGGGGGGGAAGTTGAAGGCTTCTTTCCTTCGCGGTGACCCTGCGTGCAACAGGGGAAAAATTTTTATCCGGTGACATTTCAAGGACGTAATGGCTGCCCCGGTTTGGGTCATTCCATGAAAAGCTGCTTTTT
>CAZHNW010000107.1:6521-13986 GCA_964534225.1 uncultured Leptospirales bacterium
AGGGGGCGCCGTGGTCTTCAGGGCGGCAGTGGCGGTCACGGTGAAACCGCGTGACCCTGAAGGGTAGGGGTTGCCTTCAGTGTCGATACCGGTGACACGCCAGTACCATTTTCCCCGGGGGAGTGATGATGTAAGGGGGAAGTAGGGGTTCTTTACCAGTGCAGAGACACGGGGTGATTTAAAATCACGGTTAGCGGCAATTTCAATACGGTATTTATCCAGGTCATCATGTCCCTGCCAGTTGAAGAGTTGACTTCCCCCCTTTAAAACGAATTCGCTGAGACGGTATCCTTCAACGGGTTTCAGCAGTGCCGGTGGTGAAAGGGCCGCGCTGCGGCTGAGGGTGAACTCCCCGGCGGGGCTTTTGACTTCCACCCCTGCCGTTGAAAAGGGATAAACATTGACAACACGCCAGTACCATTTTCCCGCCCCCGGTGCGGGAGAGCTGATGGCGGTATCATTGCTGGTGACCGTTTTTGCAACCTTTGAAAAGTTTTTTTCCCGTGAAAACTCAAGGCGGTATGACGCGGAGGCCTTTGAGCCTGTCCAGCGAAATGAAATCAATGGCTCTGTTTTAAAGTAGGTAAAGGAGGCTCCCTGCCGGGGGCTGATGATTTTTTCCTGCCTTTCTTTAATGATTGTGAAGGTTGACTCGGGACTGTAGGCGGATCCTGCCTTTCCGTAGGCGACACGCCAGTACCATGTCCCGGGATTCAGCTGTGCCGCTGCAGCGGCTTTGTCTGCCCTGAGAGAGATGACCCTGCCGGTGAAATCGCGGTTTTGTGAAACCTGCAGGCGGTAAGGGCCCTTTTTCTTTGCCTTCCAGGCAAAGGCTGTTCGATAACGGGCGCCAAAGGTAAGAAGCCATGAATTCGACGCGGGGGAGGTAAGGGTAAATTCTTTTTCTTTTATACTTGTTTTGTCCCCGCCGATAAGGGCAAGCTGGTTCTGGTCGATTTTTTTATCCCCGATGGTGGCGCTTCCCTTTTCAACATTTACTTTCAGGGTGTCTGCCCCTGCCGCAAGGTTCATTTTTCCCTTTCCCGCCTTGATGACGGTTTTTCCCGCTGATATGTTCAGGCCCGCTGATGAGAGGGTGCTGATTGAACCGCGGGAAAAGTCGATGTTGGCGCTTCCTGAGGCGAGGCTCAGGAGTACCAGTGTGTTTTCTTTTAATTCTATTTCGGATCCGTTTTTCAATTTTATGACAGATGATGAGCCCTCATCGGTGCGGATTGAGTCGAAGTTATAAACAGTGTCCTGGCGCGTAACGTCTTCCCATATGACTTCGCCTGAATATTTTCGCTGCGCTTTTTTTTGTTTATAAATGATGGTGCCGATAACTTTTCTTTCACCACCTTCAACACGGCGGGTAAAGTCCTGGTAAAGGGTGTACGACGCCCCGGAGATGATGACGGTGCTGACGCCGACAACCAGTATGTCTCTGAGGGTCAGTTTCATAGTCACTTCTTTTCGCTGATGATCTCGTATTTGACTTCTTCTTCAGCGTCGGGATCGAATTTTTTCAGGTCTGCCGCTTCTATTCCGAGAAGGCGGCGCAGCTCCTCGATACTGGAAATCGCATCGGGATCGTCCCTGCGTCCCAGGACGGCGAATATCTGCTGCGGCTCGATTTTCCCCTTTACCCTTATTTCCTGCATTTTTTCTACATGAAAAATGTCTTTGACCAGCTCGTAAGAGTCCTCGGATATCAGGATGTCTGTGCCAAAGGGCTTGTTCAATGCCTCGATACGTGACGCGAGGTTTACGGCATCACCAATGACGGTGTATTCCATCTTGTCCTGGGAGCCGATCTGTCCCGCCAGGGCAGGGCCCGTGTTGATGCCGCATCCAATTTTTATGACGGGTTTGCGGTCCCCTCCACGGTCTTTGTTAAAATCTATAAGTGCCCCCCGCATCATCAGTGCCGAGTTAACCGCGTTCTCTGTGTCATTGCCGTGGGATACCGGTGCACCCCAGATGGCCATAATAGCATCACCTATGAACTTGTCAACGACACCATTGGTTGAATTGACACAGTTGACCATGCGTGTCATGTAATCGTTGAGAAAATCAACCACCTCTTCCGGTTTTTCTGATATGGCGGTAAAGTTACGGATGTCGGAAAAGAAGATGGCCACGTCCTTTCGTTCACCTCCGAGCTTGATTTCATCCCTGAGAACCTTGTCAGCGATTTCCTTGTTGACGAATTTGCCAAAGGCATCCTTGATTTTTTCTCTTTCAGAGAGGCCTTTTCCCATGTTGATGAAAGATTCTGTGAGCTGGCCTATTTCGTCATTGGTTGATTTCTCGATGTCTATTTCGAAGTTGCCCTGTTCGATCTGGTTCGTGGCGTCCACAAGGCGGCGTACCGGTCCGGTGAGTGTTTTGGAAAAGAAGTAGACGATCAGAATGGCAAGGTTCAGCACGATGATGGTGATAACGATATTGCGAAACCTGATACGCCGTACCGCTTCAAAGGCCTTTTTCTCACTCACCGTGGAGATGACACCGCCGCCGGCAAAGCCGATTTTTTTATACGAGGCGATGAACCAGGCTCCCTTTTCATCCTGAAAGCGTGTCTGCCCGTTATCAACGGGGCTTGTCATCATCATTTTGACGATGGGGAGTTTCTGAAAATTTACCCGCGCCGAAACCAGTGATGTGTTATAGTGGGCGATAAGATCGCCATCGCTGTTGACGATAAAGGTCCGCGTGATGCCGGGTTTGCTTACCGCCTGGTTGAAACGGTTTACCGACACAAAAAGAATGAGGATACTCGAGGCGGCGGTATCACTCTTCCTGACATAGGGGGCGCTGATGGCAACCATGGGTACTTTGAAGAGGTGCGAGACATTATGCACGATTTCTTCAAGGTTGAAGCTTTTGTTGAATGCAGCCGCTTCGGCGGTAATGGACGCTTTGATGTCACGGATGGTCACCTGTTTTTCAGCGGCAAAATCTTTATTGAGAATGCTGTGTTGAAGAGCAGGTGCACCGCTGCCGGGACGTGCTACGGCAACATAGAGTATGTCCCTGTCGTTGCTGAAAAAACGCTGTGAAAGGTAATCACTCCTTTCGCCGGAAACCCCTTCGGCGATGAGGGTCTGGGCAATGAATCCTGCCTTTTCAACAAGAGCGGTGAAGTCAGTTTTTACCTTGAGGGCGGTGATGTCTGATATCTTGAGGTTGTTTTCCTTGATGCGTATCTCGTTGTCACCCCTGAAAAAATAGGTGGTGAGCACGGTCATTACCGTCAGTGACGTGATAATGATCAGGGAGATGATGGAGATGAGCTTGACCCCGATGGAAAGGCCGTGGCCTGTTTTACTTTTTTTTTTACCCGATGCCGGTGCGGGGGCAGCTTTTTTTTGTGCCTGTTTCGTCTTCGTTTTTTTGACCGGTTCTTTTGTTTCGGCTGAAAGTTCTTCTTCCCCTTTATTTTCTTCTGTTTTTTCATGGGGGGAAGTTTCAACGCTCACTGCCTCGACACGTTCCAGGGTGTTCAAGGCATCATTGATGAGAGATCCCCGTGAAGAACCTTTTTCCAGGGAGGAAATTCCCGCTGCCATGTGAAGGGAGATGACTTCCCCTTCTTTCATTTTGAGGCGGTATTTGCCCAGTGTATCGGCAAGGGAACGGGCTGTTTCTGTTGCCCCGTCATGCCCCCTCTGTGCCATGAGGAGAACCAGTGTATCGTCAATGCGGCTGACGAGATCTGACGGAGACAGAAAGTCCCTGATAACAGGAAGTATCATGGAAATGACAATTTTTTTCTGTGCCTCTGAAAGAACGAGTCCCGGTGGAAGAAAGGAGAGGGCCACCAGGGACAGGGCGTTATCCTCGAGTCTCTGGTTGACCTGCATTTCAAGAAAGGTCCTGCTGTAGAGGCCTGTCACGGGATCGGTCATGATATGATTGATCACCAGGTGGCGGGCCAGTTCCGATGTTGTATCTGAGAGTTCCCTGCGAACCTGCTGCAGGCGCGGGCCTTCAAATGGTTCTTCACCTTCCATGACAATGACGCCAAGAAGGGCAGTGTCATGTCTCAGTGGAATCAGTATGCGCCGGCCCCCTTTAAGTACCATGGCGGCATTCTCCTTCAGGCCCTGCCCGATATCCGCGGTGAGGTCAATGGTATCATAGGTGGCTGAATCGATTTTAAGAAAGGTGTTCCCTTTAAGTTCATGGGTTTTGGAGAGTACCTGTTCTGCTGTTTTAATATAGAGTGCCACGGATACAGGCTCGTAGCGTGATTTCATGTCTCCAAAGATTTGAAAGATATATGAACTGAGGCTGTCCCTGGCGCCGGCAAAGGCAATGTCTTCCTTCATTGCCATTTCATTGACAGAGGAGGGCGAAACAGGCCTCAGTGCCTCTTCCGGTACGGGGCGTGGTGAAGAGGGCTGTGTTGACGGGATGGGAGATTCGTTTTTTCTTCCCCCCCTGATAAAAATGAGTGCTGTTATCACTACCGCTCCGAGAATGGCGAGAAGTACTTCAAGGATCAGGCGTGTAACCATGCGCATGTCCGCGTGGTAGGGATAGAGGGCAAAAAGGGTGTATCCCTGGAGCTGACGGATAAATGCATAGAACCTTTTCTTTGCATGATCTTTTTCTTTTTCGCCGTAATAGCGTATCACCGGTTGGGACGGGTCAGACTGTTCTATTTCCCGTGTTTTAAAATCATTTTTTATTTTTTCAAGGGTATGGTTCGAAGGAATCCAGGTGTTGCGCACCAGGCTTTGCAGGGGGGTGCGGTCATTTTTCGCAATAAAGAGAACGGCCATGACGGGGTATTCTTTTTCCACGGAGGCGGTGAGCTTTTTTAGTTCAATGACAGGAATAGTTCCTGAATTTTTTTTGTTCAGTTTAAGCAGACGTTTTGAAATGGTGTCAGTATTTTTTGTGATGTTTTTTACATGGTAATCTTCGATGATATGCCCTCGCAGGGCAAGACATGCCAGTGATGCCGCCATAGCAAGGAGGAATCCTGTAAAAAAGATACGAAATTTTGAGGTCATACACCTGTCTCCGGTAAAAAAATCATGGCAGAGAGCCCCTGCCTTGAAAAGAATGCAACGTGCCTCCTTTTTGGGTAAAAAAAAGGCTCTCCTTCACTTTATAAATCGGTCATAAAGACCTGAAAACTCACCAGAAAATAAATATTATAAGGAAAATAATTGATACAGGCGGGTAAATTTTTTCTCCGGCGGTGAGCCGCCGGAGAAAAAATTATATTCTTAATCAAGTTTCAGGATGATTTCTTTTACAGCCACCAGGGGATGGTCATCGAGTTCTTTGCGAAAATCCGCAACGGCGTCGATGGGGCCTGAAATTCGTCCTTCTGCTTCGAACATGTATTCATGTTCCGGGGCATACAATTCTGCGCCCTTTGCGTCTTCACGGTGCTTTTCAATGGGATTGTAGTCATGCAGCTCAAGGCCGTCAGGCAGGTGCTTCATCTGCGCCTTGATCTCTTCACCGTACTTCTGCCCGTAGGTTTTTGCTTCAAAGGTGAATGAGGCATCGCTGACCCTGCGGGCGGAGCGAATGTACCTGGTGTTGACGAATTTTGATTCTTTTCTGCCGGCGACTGCCTTTGAAAATTTGTTATAAAAATCTTCTTCCATGATGACATGGTGAAGTTTCGTTTTCAGGGTAAACCATTCCAGGATAATTTCCGTGAGGGTTTCTGTTTTAATGCCCATTTCGTTGCTGAAAAAGTAATCCCACTCTTTCCCGGCGCCGAGGCGAAAACCTTCAAGGAGGCCGTTTATTGCACGGTAGTATCCTTCGAATACGACTTCGTAATATGCTTTTGACATTATACTCTCCTCCCTGTTTTTAGAAGAAAATTAACGTTATAATAATAAACGTCGGAATCAGTATCGTTAATGAATACTTTATCAGGTACCCGAAGAAACTCGGCATCGGAACACCTGACTCTTCAGCAATGGACTTGACCATGAAGTTGGGGGCATTGCCGATATAGGTGTTGGCGCCCATGAACACGGCACCTACACTGATAGCGAGAAGGGTCGTGTAAAGCGGCCCCATGAGTTCTGCCGCGTTTCCTCCTGCGGTATTGAAAAATACCAGGTATGTCGGGGCATTGTCCAGAAAACTGGAAAGAATACCCGTGGACCAGAAGAAGTTGGCGTTAATGAACTGGCCATTGGCGTCAGTGAGACTCCTGATGATTGCTCCCAGGGGGCCTTCTGCTCCCGCCTTGAGCATGGCAATGGGGGGCACCATGGTGATGAATATAGTAGCGAAGAGTTTTGCCACTTCGAGGATGGGCTCCCAGGTAAATTCGTTTGCTTCACGTACCTCTTTTTTGGTGATGATGAGAGAGGCAACGGTGATGACCAGGAGAATGGAAACCTGCAAGAGTGATGCCGTGGGCATTGAAACATGGTGTACCGTAAAGGCATTGCCCAGTTTCATGCTGGCAACGAGAAATGAAACAGGAATCAGGGGCAGCAGGAGAAGGTTTGCTGAACCCTCGAGACCGAGTTTTTCTCCACCGGTGGTTTTTTCAGGCTCTCCCGGCTCTTTTTTATAGAAATAGGTGTCCATAATAAAGAAAACGGTGATCAGGATGGCTACGGCAACCAGCATGGGGGGCAGCATGGCAGTCAATGTCCATGTAAAGTCAACGCCCTTTAAAAAACCGAGAAAGAGGGGCGGGTCACCCAGGGGAGTAAGGGAACCGCCGATATTGGCTACGAGAAATATAAAGAAGACAACAACGTGTGTCCTGTACTTTCTCCATGCATTGGCCCTGAGAATGGGCCTGATGAGGAGCATGGCCGCCCCTGTTGTTCCCATCCAGCTGGCCAGTGCGGTACCGATCAGTATAAGGATAACGTTCAGTTTCGGAGAGCCCACCAGTTCGCCCTTGAGACGGATACCCCCGGCAACAGTAAAAAGAGCCAGGAGAAGTACGATGAAGGGTATGAATTCAAGCAGGTAAACTTCCAGCAGGTAGAAAAAACTCATGCTGGCCCCTTTGAATATGGTAAAAAGGAGAAAGAATATTACACCGATAATCAGTGAAATCTTCCCATAGTTATGATGCCAGAAATGGGGCGCCAGAAGGGGGAAAAGAGCAATGGAGAGAAGAATCGCTGCGAAGGGAATTGCCCAGAAAAGCGAAATGTTCTTTCCGTCCAGGTGTGGTGCATGGTGGCCACCAGGATGACCATTTTTTGAACTCTTTTCACCATGACTTTCTCCATGGTGAGCATCCTTGTTTTTAACATCTTCTGTCTTGTGCGCAGTCTTGTGATCGTTTGCGGCAGAGACTGAAGCAATGACAGGTGAGAAATAGATGGCTGCCAGGACAGCCAGCAGGCCAAAGACTGTCTTTTTCATGCTTTTACTCCAGTTTTTTTGTCTTTTTGAGATTCCGCAAAGGTCATGGTAATGATGAAGCGGGCTTCGCAGAATGTCGTAAATT
>CAZHNW010000107.1:14077-14474 GCA_964534225.1 uncultured Leptospirales bacterium
GCCTGTTGTGACGGTAGAGAGATTTCTACAGGGGTGAGGAAGCCGGCCCTTTCTACCATATTGTTTTATTGTAAAAATTATGAATTTTTTCATCTTTCGTAATGATTGCGGCTTTATTGAGATGTGCCGTGGCAACAATGACCCTGTCAGCGGGATCACGATGGTCCCAGTCGAGATCAAGGCTTTTTATCCATATATTCTCATCTACGGGAACAATGGTTATAAGATTAATGGATTTTAATTTTTCGACATACCTGTTGATAGTCATTCCGATATCAAGTTTCCGGTTTTTGATTTTTATTCCTATTTCCCACAGTGATATTGAGCTGATAATTGTAGTTTTGGTGTTAATCCGGGAACAATATTTCTCTGCTTTTGGGGAAAGTTTTGTATTATC
>CAZHNW010000108.1:0-14468 GCA_964534225.1 uncultured Leptospirales bacterium
TCAGGTGGGGCAACTATGCTTAGATTTTTAAAAAATCTTTGGGACAGCAGTGATTTATTTTACATAATTACAAGAAATTTTTTGAGCATGATAGACAACACACCGAAACCTCATTTCAACTGTTTCTTTCGAACCACATCAACCGTAAAAGCGACTGACAATGAAATACGAAAATCACGTACATCAACAGCGTCAGTCATCATTAACGAAAAAACCGGGAACAATTCCTCCTTGACAATCGGCATCCTTCCCGAAATACTCAGAATAGAAAAGGAGTTACCCGTGGAGACAGTTGCAAATCCCCTGCTGAACCTGATATTCTATGTCTTTACACAATTTATCAGCCCTGCACTCATCATGCCGGCGGTCCCGGCAGAAACACACATTCAGAAAATACCTCCCGGCACACCCCTGCCGGTACTCACCATGCGCCTGGTCAAAAACGGAAACAACTGTCCAAAACATGTAGCTGAAAATAAAAGCCCCCTCCCGGTCAGATGTCTCGAAGCGGAGATACAGGTCAGTGATAAAGATATACTCAAGGCCTTTGCCACCCGAAACGCCTACGGCCGGTCCGCGATCATGCTTCACCTGACAACACATGGCAGCCGCAAATTTGCGGCTGTCACTCGAAAATACAGAGCCAGGAAACTTGCCATCATCTACAACAGGCGAATCATTACCGCCCCGGTCATCAGGGAACAAATCTCCGGCGGGAAAATTCAGATCAGCGGAAACTTTACATCACGGGAAGCACATAGGATAGCGGGAATCATCAATGCCGCGGCTGAATATGCACGCCGCAATTCACGGGGTAGAAAATAGAAACTCTCCCGCGGGACGCCTCGATATTTTCTTTGACAAAAGAGGCGCCGGCACTCTTTCTGGTACATCCTGTATTATGAAAACCACTGACAGGGAAACGGAGAAACCGGAACGATGCAGACAATCACCCTCAGCAGCCTTAAAAAAGAATTCGAAAAACGCGACATTTCCCTCACTGAAAAAATGATCGAACAGTTTCTCCGCCTCTACCAAATGCTGCTGCAGTACAACGATGAATATGACCTGACACGCCTGCGCACTACCCGTGACATCATCGAGAAACACTTTATCGACTCACTCTATTTTACCCGCTACATCGAGATGCCCGCGTCACTGGTGGACATCGGCACGGGCCCCGGGTTCCCCGGCATCCCTTTAAAAATCGCCTTTCCCGAAACTGAGATAATACTGGCGGAACCGCGGCACCGCCGTGTCACCTTTATGGAAATGGTCATCAAAGAACTGCAACTCGAAAATGTTACTGTCTATCCCCACAAGGTCACTGACAAATCATTCTTTGAGGTAGAAGGGGTCATCACCCGCGCCCTTGAAGATGCCGACGGCACCCTCACCCGGGTGCGCCACTTTCTTCCCGCCGGGGGGAAGGTTCTTTTCATGAAAGGCCCCGGCGCAGAGGATGATCTTGCAAACCTGTCAGAGAAAAACCGCACCCTCTACTCCCTGGACCAGGACCGGGGCTATACCCTTCCCGGCTCAGAGCACCACCGCCGCCTCCTGGTCTTTACAAAAATGAGTGACACCCCCGAAAAAATATTTCCCATCATGCGCAACATCGACGAAACCGAAGGGCACGCCATCACCTCCCCTGACAACAAAACCTACAGGGCATTGAAAAAACTGACCACCACCGAGGGCATCCGCAAAAACCACCAGACTCTTGCGGCGGGGCACCGCATCGTAAGCGAACTTTTTAAAAGTCATGGCGGGGAAGTTCATACCTGCATCATCCGTGACGGCTACCGTGAAAAAAATCCTGAGATGCTGCAGAACTTTGAAAAGATGAAAGATGCGGGGAAGTTACTGGTCCTGAAAAAAGGACTCTTCAACGACCTCGATCTCTACGGAACGGGCGGCCCCCTGGTCTCTATTGACGCCCCTGAACTTCCCCCCTGGGATGAAAAAGACTGTGACGGCGTCACCCTGCTTGTACCTTTCCAGGACCCGTCAAACGTGGGAAGTTGTATCCGCAGCGCCGCGGGATTCGGCGTTAACCGCATCGTTATACTGAGAGAAGCGGCAACCCCCTGGCATCCACGGTCAGTACGCTCATCATCAGGGACCGTTTTCAGCGCCCCCCTCTATCGCGGCCCATCGATTCGTAACTTCCTTGAAAGACAAATGCCGGTGCCCCTTGTTGCCCTTGACAGGGGGGGCGCGGGACTGGAGGGTTTTAACTTCCCCCCTTCATTCTGCCTTCTCCCGGGCATGGAAGGCCCGGGCCTCCCCGAAGAACTCAGGGCATCCGCTGTCTCCATCCCCCTTGAAGAAACGGTGGAATCCCTCAACGCCGCCGTGGCCGCCTCTATCGCCCTCTTTGAATGGCGCCGCCAGAAAAACAGCCGGTAATTTTCTCGTTGACATAAAAGAAAAAAAACCTGAAAAACAAAAAGACCATCAGACAGGAAAAACCGATGACTCGAAAATGCATCACCCCTGAAGACTACCGAAACATCATCCACGTTCCCCACGAAGGGATATACCACCACGAAATAGGCCCTGCAGAAACAGAGGCCCTTGAAAAAAAACTGACCGGTGATCCCCGCATTGCCTCTCTCCTTATACCAGCGGAATGTATCGACAAACGAAACCATGCCCTTGCGTCAGAAATATGCAGTGACTATAAAAACGTAAAGGACATAGAAATACTGGTGGTACTCACCGGCGCCTTTATCTATGCCGGTGACATGGGACGCGCCCTCTACAACGCCGGCGGGGTCAACGCGCGCTTTCACATGATAAAAACGTCAGTCTATGACAAGACCATCAAAACCAGCGGTGAATCATACCGCGCCGTTGAAATGAAACTCGCCCCCCGCGACATCGACCACCGTGATATACTCATTGTCGAGGACATCACTGACCAGGGCTTTACCATGACATGGCTCACTGACTACCTTGCAAACGAACGCCGGGTCAACAGCATGAAAATATGCAGTCTCCTGACCAAGCGCCTGGCGAATCCGTCAGAAGAAGTAAAAAAAATCCGCAGGGAACTGACCGTCGATTATACCGGCTTTGATATCGAAGATATATGGATTTCAGGTTACGGCATTGACACCGCCCATGACCTGAGAAATATTCCCCATATCGTCGGCGTCAACGAGGAGCACTTTGCCTCGTAAAACTGCCGTGCAGCACTACCCGCAACGGTTCGGTAATAGATAAAGACAGACAAGGAGAATAACATGCGCCAGGTCATTAACAATGCCTCCATCATCGATACTGAAAAAAAAGAGATCAGGGGGGGAAGTCTACTCATTGAAGACGGTATCATTACCGCTGTCTCAGAAACCCCTCTTCCAGGAGACGGCGCTGACATTATACGTGACCTCGATGGCGCCCTTCTCTGCCCGTCATTTATCGATCCACACATACATATCGAAAGCAGCATGCTCTCCCCCCTGGAGTTCGCCCGCACCGCCATACTCCACGGTACCGGTACGGTCATGGTTGACCCCCATGAGATTGCCAATGTCTTCGGCACAAAGGCGGTGCGTCTCTTTCTCGACCTGGCGGACAAACTTCCCCTGGACATGTTCGTGGCCATACCGAGCTGCGTGCCCGCCACTGACATGGAAAACTCGGGAGCGGTCATCACCGTTGATGACATAAAAGAACTCATTGATGACCCGCGCGTCTACGGCCTCGCGGAGATGATGAACTTCCCCGGAATCATCGAGGGATTCGGCGGCGCCCGTGAAAAGGTCGATGCCGCTTTTGCCTCGGGCAAGATCATTGACGGCCACTGTCCCGGCGTTACCGGGGACGCCCTGCAGGCCTATGTTACCAACGGTAAAAATGACGGCATCGTGCGTATCATGAATGACCATGAGACCTCACGCCCCGAAGAGGCCATCGATAAACTCCAGGCGGGCATGTACCTGGCACTGCGCCAGGGGAGCGCCACGCGCGACATGGAGGCGATACTTCCCGTACTGCTTCGCGAAAAGGTTTCCCTTGAAAAGTGCATGCTCTGTTCAGATGACCTCTCCGCGCAGGAGTTAAAAACTTCCGGTCATGTTGACCGGATAATCCGTGCCGCCCGGGATATCTTTGCCGGCGAGGGGGGCCTCAGCCGCGAAGAGGCAACACTGCAGGCCATTGCCATGGCAACAGAGGTACCGGGACGCTACCTTGAAAAGTACCTCACCCTGACAGGTCAGCCTCCCCTGGGACGCATTGCTGAAGGCTGCGCGGCAAACTTCCTTACCCTTGAATCATTAGAAACCCTCAGTGTAGAGTCTCTCTACCACCGGGGCCTGGAGATCGTACAGGAAGGCCGGTCAGACTATGATCCCCCGGCGTATAATTTTTCAGCCTTCAGCGGATCAGTCAACGTGGGGAAAAAAATAGATGCAGAAGATTTTCACCTCGAGACACAAGGCGCCGGCAACAATGTAACAGTACGTGCCATAGACATTGTCGCCGAAAGCCTGCTTACCGGCACCGCGGAAATCAGCCTGCCTGTCAGTGACGGCATCATTCTCCCTGACCCGCAGCAGGACACGGCAATGATTGCCGTTTTCGAACGCCATCACGCCACTGGCTCTTCATCGCGGGCCTTCGTCCGCGGCCTCGGTTTCAGCGGCGGCGCCATCGCATCCACGATAGCCCACGACAGCCACAACCTCATCGTCACCGGTTTCGACCCGAAGCTAATGGCAAAGGCGGCAAACCTTCTCGTTGAAAAGGGAGGCGGCCTGGCACTGGTAACAGAAAATGAGAGCCACTACCTTTCACTGGAAATCGGGGGTCTCATGACCAGCCGTAACATCGACGCGGTCATCAATGATTATAACAGGCTCAAGAAAACAGCAAAGGAACTCGGTTCTCCCCTGCGCAATATTTTCATGACATTGAGCTTTCTTTCCCTGCCGGTAATCCCTGAGCTGAAACTGACAGACAGGGGGCTGGTGGATGTGACCACCTTCAGTTTCACTGACCTTGTCGTGTCACAGGCCGGCTGAATTTTCGGGACCACCGCTGTTTTCATCTTCTGCAGAACGCAGCAGGTTGACCCCCATTTCCCGGATACTGCCGGCACGTCGGTAGAGACTGTCGATGCGGGAATCCTGGGGATTGCGCGAATACAGGGTCAAAAGATATGAGACCGCGTTATTAAGATAATGTATAACGGCCTGAAAGTCGACTTCATTGAAAAGGTCATTCTGCAACATTTCATCAATGAGGGTCAGAGCCCCCTCATGATCGAGGGCCAGTCCCCGGGTCATTTCAGCTTCACTGATAAACTCCCGGCAGTAGAAGAGAACGGTACGGGTGTAATCCTTCATCGTTTCCGGTGCAGCCTCCCTTTACCGCCCCGCGGCGGTTTTTTCATCATTACGGTGACTGATTCTTTCCACAACCGGCAGTAAAGTAAAGAAAAAAACCGCCGCGAATAATCGCGGCGGCGTAAATTGAAGCAGTTATGTTGAACCTTTACAGTAGCTGCAAATTAAAATTTGAATTCTGACTGGATTGACATGTTGTACTCATCATCATCACCGGTCTTGGAATAATCGAAAATTACTGCAACCTGGGCCATCTTGTTCAGCTTATAGCCGGGGCCAACCAGGAATGACATGGTGTTGTCACCCGTGTCAGGAATAATCATTTGAAAGCGGGCAAGGGCGAGAAGAGGCATTCCAGCCATTTCACTGAAATTTACATTTACCCATGAGTCAAGATAAGAACCCTTGTTCTCGCTGTCATAGATAAAGTTCAGACCGGCCTTGTAAGCCTTGCTCATCCATGCGACACCGCCACCAAACTGAAGTTCCTGCTGGGTTTTTACATCTTTGGCATACTTGAAGTAACCGTTGATAAGAAGCTCTTTCCCAATAGGCTTGATAGTAATAACCGTGTCAGAAGATTTTCCCTTGTTCTCGTCACCGCCGATGTGCTTGTAACCTTCACCGTTCATGTAGGCAGTGGTAAGGGCAACGAAACCGAAATCGAGACCTATTTTAGCACCAAGATCAGCGGAGTTGTTCAGCTTTGCTGAATCCATCTGGTTCTTGGTAATCCATCTCATGCCGCCCATTTTGTCAGCGAGACCGAGAATAGGGTTGCCAATCTGGCCAACCTGGAACTTGGTCTTGATGCCGGCAAGGGTGCCCTTGTACTGAAGGTAGGCATACTTTACAAAGAAAAGGCCACGGGTTTTTGTACTGGCAGTATCAGGATTTGTTCCATCAGTGTCAGTATCCTCTTCGGCATACTCTGCACCGAAAACATCCATGGTTACACGGGTTGAAAGGGTTTCACTGATGTTCTTCTTGTAGGTGAAGTAGACACGTTCCAGCTCAAAGCCGTGCACTTTTTCATCGGCGCTGAGGGCCATGTTGTAGTTGAGATAAATTTTGCCTTTGAGGGTTCCAAGTCCGTCTGACTTCTTCTCCTCGGCTAAAGCAACACCTGCTGATAAAAAAGCAACAACAAGTGCTAAAGCAAGAGATTTGAACTTCATATGTTCCTCCATTAAGTTGTTACGGCCCTTTCTTATTACGGACCGTAAAATAAAATACAGTAGACCTGGTGCAAAACCGGGAAAGATATCTTCCACAGTGCCGCAGGTGGGGCGGCTATGTCTTTCTTTGCCAGTCATGCCAGAGATCCTGTATGATTTACTGCCCCATAGATAAAGATGTAATGTTAATAAATTTTAAAGATTCGATAAAAACAATGTGAGTTCTCGCAAATGCTACATAATATAATAACATATGGAGGGGGTGAGAGGCGTGATTTAAAAAGTATTCTTACAAAACCGGAAAGTACCTGACAAAAAAAATTCTATTGAAAACCACTATGAACAAAATTTTCCACGAGACAGTAAAGAAAAATGACCGTGAAAACGAGAAAATCGTAACAGAAAGACTGAATATGGTCTTATAATGCAGTAGTGGACAACCTCACGTACGTTAAATCAACCAGCGAGGAGAAGCCTATGAGTAGTAGAAAGAAAACAATTCTACGGTTATTACTGCCCGTTACCGCCGCCATTCTGCTGGGAATCGGCATGGTATACGCAGACCGCACCTTTTTCCGTGAAGCGGAAACCCCCTCCCCCCTAAAAAATAAATTTGAAAGTGTCAAGGCCCTCCAGAATGCCTACCGTGGTATCTACAACGAATACAAGGATTCAGTTGTATTTATTTCCACTGAAAAAACAGTCAAGGTGCGCTATCGGCACCCCTTTATGGATGACCCCTTCTTTCGCCAGTTTTTCGGCCCCCGGAGAAAACAGCGCGGCCCACGCACCCGCAAGGCACGTGGACTCGGTACGGGATTCATCATCTCCAGTGACGGGTATATCTGCACCAATCATCATGTTATCGCCAAAATGGATTCTGTCACCGTCAGGATTAATCACAAAGATTACAAAGCAAAGGTGATCGGTTCAGACAAACTCATCGACATTGCACTCTTAAAGATCAAGGGTAAGGGGAAGTTTAAACCCGTTCATTTCGGCAACTCTGATGACGCTAAAATAGGTGACATTGTTCTGGCCCTGGGCAACCCCTTTGGCCTTGACCGTACCTTTACTTCAGGTATTGTCAGTGCCACTGGGCGGCGCGGTGTAGACCAGATCGGCAACAGTCATATCCAGACTGATGCAGCCATTAATCGCGGTAACAGCGGCGGCCCCCTCATCAACATCGATGGTGAAGTGATCGGTGTCAACCGGGCAATCTACTCACGCTCAGGGGGAAGTATAGGCATCGGTTTTTCCATACCCATCAACATCGTAAAGAATACCCTCGAAGACCTGAAAAAATATGGCAAGGTAAAACGGGGATACATTGGTGTTTCCATCTCACCCCTCACCCGTGAATTCGCCAAAGAGCTGGGCCTGAAAAAACCTGAAGGGGCCCTCATCGGCGGCGTTGAAAACAATTCCCCCGCTGAGAGAGGCGGCATCCAGGAGAAAGATGTCATCATCATGGTGGGAAAAGAAAAAATCCGTGACTACCGCGACCTGATCAAAGTCATTGGAAAAACCAGGATCGGTAAAACAATCCGCATTACCGTATGGCGTGACAAGAAAAGGAAAAATCTCTGGATTACCGTAAAGGAACGTCCCTGATGGATAAATCATTGATAATTCAGTGCATAAAAAAACCCGGCAACGCCGGGTTTTTTTATTACCAGTTTACTGCTTTTTATAACTCGGCAACGTTTTCATATTTTTCTTTCTCATCAACGGTGTCACTCACCTCGTTGGTACTTCCATTTATGCTTTCGCCGTCAGACGATTCTTCATAGGGTGATTTTTCTTTTTCAGGTGCCATGCGGTCCCTGATGCGGTAGAGGATTTCCCTGGTGCTCATTTCCTTCCATTTCTTTGCTGTTCCCACATGACGTCCCCGGGGATAATCCTTCAGGTAGCGCTGAAATTCACGGGCGGCAAGGTCGAACCGCTTGGTCATAAAATATGCATATCCCCGTTTAATACGGGCGTCCTGATCCTTGTGGGTGTAGCCGTTGCTCAGGGTTCTACCGAAATATTTTATAGCGGTACTGTACTTCTTAAGGGCGAAATAATTCTCCCCTATCCAGTAAAGGGCATTTTCAGAACGCTTGCTGCCGGGGAAAAACCGCAGGAGGCGGCGAAAATAACGGATCGAGGGATAATACCTGCCGCTTCGAAAATTACCAAGCGCACTGGCATAAAGCTGCCGCAGGTAAGCCTTGCGGGTGTCATCAGCATAATAGCTGAAGTTGCCGTAGTATTTCAGAAAATACTCATACATGTCGTAGGCCTTGTTATCCTGTCCAAGGCGCTTGAATGAACGGGCCTTGCCGAGAATGGCCTCCTCGTTGCTGCCGTTTTCCTTCAGGGCTATATCGAACATTCTGCGTGATTTTTTATAATTTCCCTGCTTAAGATAGGTATGCCCCAGCTCGGTGTAGACGCGGCTCCTGAAATCCCTGTTCTCCGAAGAACTGAGCTGACCTAAAAGCTGATGTACCCCTTCTTCTGTATGATATTTCAAAATCTTCAGGCGGGCTACCCTTGTTTTGATCTCAGCTTCCATGTTTTTGGGCGCGTCACGGCGTGTCTTTAGAATATAAATATATTTCAGGTATGCCAGGCGGTTGAGTCCCATCTTTTCATAGCTTTTGGCAATAAAATAATAACTTTCAGTTGCCGCGGGAGTATCGGGATAGCGTGCAATGACCTTTGAAAAAAGATTAATAGCATTGTTCAATGCCTGCCGGTCCCCTCTCTCGAAGATCAGTTTTCCTTCAACCAGCAGTTCATGGGCCTGCCCTGAACGCATGCGAGGCTTTTCAACCCTGTCATAGTAGAAAAAAAGCCCAATCCCCAGGGTAATGAGTATGATTCCGATTATTACTTCCTTTTTCATGGAAATATGCTCCCGATATTATTTTCCCCCACCAGTAGAGGAATGAACAACTTCCCCCTACCTGACCCTCAGCATGGCAAATTCCCGCCAGAAGGCCGCTTCCCTGGAATAATGTTTCTCCACGTCTTTTGCAACGAGGAGTGCGAGGGCCTTTCTGTACCTGCCGAGCTCAATATATGACCTTCCGATAAAGAGACGGGCAAGGGCACGTTCTCTCTCATTATCGGTCTTTTTTGCCGCTACCTGCAATTCTTTTATCGCTTCACGGTAATGTCCCTTAAGAAATGTGCGGTCGATAATGTCCCGTATTTTACCGCGCGCCGGGATTATTTTATTCTTTTTCTCTTCCCTGTCGGGGGTAACAATAAGGGGCAGGCCGTGTCCTTCTCCCCTCAGGTCTATCTCTTCATCCTGTTTTGCTGTTTCGTTCTTTTCAGGAATCGTGTCCCTTTTATCTTTATTTTCTTCAGGCGAGCCTTTGGTGACGTGATTACGAATAATGTTGATGCCGCGGCGAATGGTAAAACTTCCCCCCGCCGCATCTTTATAGGGTGCCAGGCCGTAATAGAGTCGTCCCGCCGGGGCATTTTTATCAATGTAGCGTCCCGCGGTTATATCTACATCGGCAATGACATTTTCATCATTGACCGCATCAATACTTTTGAGAAAACGCCGCGTACGATAAAGGCGCAGGTATTTATTGCCGCTTTTGCCGGTGTAGTCCCAGGAGATAATGACATTATCGCCTGAAACAGCGGCGCGTATCATGAGTATGCGATAGGGTTCTGACTTTTTCTTCGAAGAAGGCGGTTTGACATAGATACCTTCGGTTATATAGTTTTCACCCGCCGCGAGACGGCGGTCTTCTTCATTATTCAGGTACCTGAAGGTAACGGCATAGAAATATGTGCCTCCGCTGACCAGGTTCTGGTCGATATACTGTCCCTCGTCGGAAAGCCTGGCGATCTTTTCCGCCTTGCTGAGCCTCTCGTATGAATCAAGTACACTGGTGCTGCGGTATATGGTATAGGTGTAGCCCTTTTTTCGTATCTTTTCCCAGGTGAGAAGTATGACACCATCGCCAATGAGACGAGCCCTGAATCCCGCGATTTTTTTCACCACCACGGGCCCCTTCACTTCTTTAATGGTAATGGAACGGGTTGTATAATTGACATTAGGGGCAAGGGCAATTTCTTTTCTCACCACCCGGGGGCTTTCAAGAATAACATAATAGTAGCTCCCCGGGCCAAGGTTTGAATCGATGAGTACACCGCGCTGGCGCGCCGAAACAGTCCGTACCGTCCTTGCCTCAAGGGCCCTCTTTTTTGTATCGGTGACGACCCTGGAACGGCCTATAATGAATTCATCCGTGTAGGCGGGGTCTACGTCCCATGTAATCATGATGGCGTTGGGTATACCGGGAATACGACTCGCTTCAATATTGCGTGCCATGATTTTCAGGTCTTTCTTTCTTTTGCGGGATTTCTTTTCCTCGGTGTAATCCTCGATGGTGGGGTCTTCTTTATCAATAAGAAACTGTGACCGAACCCCCTGCCGGCCCGTAACAGTGACAAGGAGAATAATCGAAAGTGCTGTGGCAAAAATATATTTTCTGTTATACATATCAGTTTGTCAGCCTGTACTCAATGCAATAAATTAGCCTGTTTCCGGCCAAGACCAGAAAAGCTCTTCTCTGTTGTCAAAAATGTATCTGAACGCCAGAGATTTTCAACAATAATACCGGTTTTTTCTATTTTCGACAGGTAAAAGGCCAATCTGAACAAGAATAAATAGATCGCAGCAGGCTTACATGGGGCCGTTTAAAACAAAGCTTTTGTAGATTTATACTGCTATTTATGTTGACGAATTTATTGATTTATTTTCATTGAGTATTAATCTTTTAAAAAAGTGGCCCTATGCCGGAATTTGACCTGAAAATACGCAGCCGCGACTTTGACACCCTCCTGAAGGCCGTCAGGGAATACAACCCGGACGGAGACCTCGACCTTTTGAGACGTGCCTATAATTACGCCGAAGAAGCCCACGCAGACCAGAAACGCCTTTCAGGTGAACCCTACATGATACATCCCCTGGAAGTCGCCCTGATCCTTGCGGGTCTGAAAATGGACACAACCACCATAACCGCCGCACTTCTTCACGATGTTGTCGAAGATACGGAAGTAAGCTTTGAATTGATAAAAAATAAATTCGGCAGCGAAGTGGCAAACCTCGTTAACGGCGTCACAAAAATCTCATCTATCAAGAACCGCTCAAAGGCCACGGCACAGGTTGAGACCCTCCGCAAGATGCTCATGGCAACAGTAAAAGACCTGCGGGTCATTATCATCAAGCTGGCGGACAAACTGCATAACATGCGCACCATCATGTTTCAGCGCGAGGATAAACAGCAGCGTATTGCCAAGGAGACCCTTGATATTTATGCACCCATTGCGCGCCGCCTGGGTATGACAAAAATCAGCTCTGAGCTCGAAGACCACAGTTTTCACGTTCTCTACCACGATGAATATAACAGTATAAGAAGCCTTTTGGCCCAGCGCGACCATGAGAGGGAAGAATACCTGGAGCAAATCCGGAACACCATCATGGGAAAACTCAGTGAACTGGACATTGATGCTGAAATTACCGGACGGGCAAAGCATTACTTCTCCATTTTTCGTAAGATGAAGATCCAGAACAAGTCCTTTGACGAAATCTACGACATCAGGGCGATCCGTATTATTACTGATGAAGTCAAAGACTGCTATGCCGTTCTTGGAATCATTCACACCCTCTGGTCTCCCCTCCAGGGCCGTTTCAAAGATTATATCGCGGTACCGAAATCAAACATGTACCAGTCACTTCACACAACAGTCATCGGCCCTGAAGGGCATCCCCTGGAGGTGCAGATCCGTACACGGGAAATGCACGAAACCGCCCAGATGGGTATTGCCGCCCACTGGCTCTACAAGGAAGACAAAAAAAACCTGCGGAGAAAATACAAGGACCTCACCCTACTCAACAATCTCAATAAATTCTATGCCGAAGAGGGAAGCACACGGGAATTTCTCCAGGACCTGAAAATGGACCTCTACGAGGACGAAATTTTCGTCTTTACCCCGAAGGGAAAAATCATCAAGCTTGCAAAGGATGCCACCCCCGTTGATTTTGCCTTTGCCATACACTCAGAGGTGGGCCTGCACACCACCGGCGCCAGGGTCAACAACAAGATCGTGCCCCTGAGAACAAAACTGAAAAGCGGTGATATCGTGGAAGTTCTGACCAGTAAAAACGGTCACCCCTCGGAGGCATGGCTTAAATTCGTGCGGTCATCAGGTGCCCGTTACAAGATCCGCCACTGGCTGAGAAAGAATTCCCGGGGCCAGGAAGAAGAGGAACAGCCAAAGGAAAAACCGCAGAAAAAAGAACCACAGACAGCGGAAGTTACCATCCCCGCGGAAGAACAGATAAAGCTGAGCAAATACAGCCGCCGAAAAAAGAGGGAGGGCATTTCCATTGAAGGGGCCTCAAATGTCCTGATAAAACTTTCCCAGTGCTGCCAGCCCATACCGGGCGACGACGTTGTTGGCTTTATTACGCGGGGGCGGGGCATTACGGTTCATAAAAAAGGCTGCCCTTCACTGGCACGCCTTGAAAACGAGAAAGAACGTTTCATCAAAGTGGTCTGGGAGGAAGAAGAAAACTCCTACTATCCTATAAAACTTGCTGTTGAGGGTATCGACCGGCCCAACCTTCTCAAGGATATCGCAGATGAAATATCACTCTGCAACACCAACATCCTCAAGGCCGAAGCGCAGACAAAGGACGGAGGGCACGCCGCCTTCAGGTTTATTCTCGAGGTCAAGAGCAACAAGCACCTTGAGGCGATTCGGGCACGCATAAAAAAAATCAGCAATATTACTGACGTCTACAAGCTCAATGAAAAGGTCATACTGAAATGATTGTTGTTCTCGGTTCTGCTTCTCCCCGCCGAAAGGAACTCCTTTCTCCCCTGGTACCCGGTTTTCGTGTCGAAATTGCCGATATAGATGAGTCAGAAATCCCGGGAGAATCCCCCGTTGAACACTGCACGCGCCTTGCGCGCGAAAAAAGCAAAGCCATACAGAAACGCTTTAAAGCAGATGAGGGGGAAGTCTGCATCATCACTTCCGACACCATCATTACTGCCGGAGAAAGGATACTGGGCAAGCCCCTTGACCGGAATGATGCTGAAAAAATACTCAATTTTCTCAGCGGCAAAACCCACCAGGTCATCACCGCCATCACCCTTGCCATTCGCCGGCAACAGGCTCCATGGAGAATGCGAACAGAAACAGATACCACAGAGGTGACATTCAGAAACCTCTCCAGTGATATCATCACTACCTACCTCGATTCGGTCAGGTACATGGACAAGGCGGGGGCCTATGCCATCCAGGAAAAAGGCGAGATGATAATCCAGGGCATCGAAGGCTCGCGGTCTAACGTCATTGGTTTTCCCCTGGGACTTTTCGAAAGACTGGTTGCCGAAGAAAAACTTGAATATATAATGAACCAGGAAGTGACGGAATAATGTGACAACACAGGAGAAGGCGGGGTGACATCACCCCGCCTTCTCCTGTGTTACAAAACATTATATTCTTTATTCTTTTTCGCCGTAGCGATCCTTCAGGGCCTGTACCATCTGGCCAAACTCATGATAGAAGGTCTTCAGTTCATCCCGGTCACGCAGGGGCCGCGGATTAGGCCATTTGCCCTCTACGATCTCTTTCATGTAATTACTCATGACATAGATTGGCCCGGAAATCCTGTGGGTCTTGCGTATCATGAGAAAATAGAGGATAGCAGACTGAAGAATAATTGAAACAATCAGAACAATGAGAAGAATTCGGTTCAAGTCGATGATACGACTGAGAGTATCCATGTTGTTGCTGTGATTATTGGCAATTTCTCTCATGGCGTCCTGAAGGGCCGTATCCTTCGTATTCACGGGACGTGATGTAAGAAAATGAACAATATTGTCCTCGATCTCGT
>CAZHNW010000109.1:0-14116 GCA_964534225.1 uncultured Leptospirales bacterium
CCACGGGGAGTCTTCCCGGAAAGGCCCCCATATGCGCGGCACGCCTCTACTATTCACGCTCTGTGGCCCTTTCCTCGATTTACCGGTTGCGGCAGTTTATACTTGCTGTTGTGGCGGGGGGGATTGTCCTGGTGATTTTTCTCGGGTATATCTTCAGCCGTATTATCACGCGTCCCGTTACCGACCTTATTGACGGCGTGGAGATTCTTGGAAGCGGTGACCTGAATTACCGCATACCCGTTCGTGGACATGATGAATTCGGGCGCCTGGCCATGACCTTTAATCACTTTGCTTATATTGTTACTCTTCAGATCGGTGAGCTGCAGAAGGCAAACAGGGAACTGCGGCGCCTCGATGAACTGAAAGACTACTTTATCGCCAATGTGAGTCATGAACTGCGCACCCCCCTTTTTGGCATCATAGGCCTGGCACAGTCTCTCATGGAGAGGCCTGAATGCAGGGCCGACGAAGAAGGACACCGGGACCTTGCCCTTATCGAGGTGAGTGCCAGCCGCCTTGCCAACATGATTAATAATATCCTTGATTTCAGCCAGATCAAGTATGGTGACGTGGAGATCGATGCCAGGCCCATGGACATTGCCCCGGTTGTGCAGCTGGTTGTCTCCATTCTGCTGCCCCTGGCTCGCCGGAAGGACCTGGAGATCGTCAATGCCGTTACCCCGGGAGAATATACTGTTTACGCCGATTCTGATAAGGTCCAGCAGGTGCTTTTTAACCTCATCGGTAACGCCGTCAAGTTCACCCTGGCAGGTGAAATACGGATTTCTGCCGAAGCGGGCGAAGGCGAAGGGGGAAGAAAAGAACTGACTGTTACCATTACCGACACCGGTATCGGGATACCTGGAGAAAGCATATCAAAGATTTTCGAGTCCTTTGAACAGGTCCAGGCTGAGAAGCGATCGAATATACCCGGTTCAGGCCTGGGACTCTCTATTACCCGTGACCTGGTAAACCTCATGGAGGGAAGTATCGGCGTAAAGAGCGATGAGGGGAAGGGGTCTTCTTTTTACTTTACCCTGCCCCTTACAGATGAAAAACCGGAACGAAGTGACCAGACCCTTCTCACTGAAAGTGCCATGCTCGAGGCGGGAGAAGGCCTGGTAAAGGCCATTAACCAGGGAACCCGTGAAGAAAAAGAGCCAGCCGGTGGCAGTTTCGGTATGAATTTTTCTATCATGGTTGTGGATGATGAACCGGTTATCCTGCAGGTGCTGAGAAATTACCTCGAGCTGGTGGGTTTTTCCATCATTGTCTGTACTGACGGAGAATCCGCAGTGGCTAAAATTGATGAAGGGACTAAACCGGATATTATCCTTCTTGATATAATGCTTCCGGGGATGAGCGGCTACGATGTCTGTCGCAGGGTGCGTGAATCGTATTCTTCCTTTGATCTTCCCATTTTGATGCTGACGGCAAAGAACCGCCAGGGGGATCTTTTGACGGGATTCGAGGCTGGGGCCAATGACTATATCACCAAGCCCGTTGAACGGAAGGAACTTCTTGCCCGTGTGAGCAGTATGATATCCTTCAAGAATTCGGCAAAGCTGGCCTCTGAACTTGAAGTTCTTAATCATGATATCACCATGGCGCATGAAATTCAACAGTCCGTACTCATCGGTACACTGCCGGATATTGAGGGTATGGAACTGGCGGTGCAGTACTGTCCCATGACAAAGCTGGGTGGTGACTACTATGACATACGCCGTCTTGATGACAGGCGTATCTCTATACTCATTGCCGATGTTTCAGGTCATGGCGTGCCAGCCGCTTTCATTTGTGCCATGCTGAAGGTGGTCTATACCTTTCACCTGAAAAATGATTACAGTCCCGGTATGCTTATGAAAAAACTTAACGAATCGATGTATGATTTTACCGGTGACCAGTACGTGACAGTACTTCTGGCTGTAATAGATATGGAGGCGATGACCATGACCCAGGCGGCGGGGGGGCACTGGCCGCCATTGATTGCCCGGCAGGGGAGTGAAGAGATACTGCGCCCCTTTACACGGGGGGTTCCCATGGGATGGGTTGAAGACGCAGATTATCCCACGCTGACTACTTCTCTCGAGCACGGGGACAGGATCGTTTTTTATACCGATGGTATTGTTGAGCCCCGTAACAGTGAAGGGGCCATGTTTACGGAACAGGGAATACAGGAGCTGATGAAGGTGAAACGCGAAATGTCCCCTGAAGATTTTACACTGGCACTTCTCAAGGCGGTAAGGAAGTGGTGCGCCATTACCGAAGAGGAATCCTTTGATGATGATGTTACCCTTATTGTTGTTGATATCGAGTGAAAAAAAGTCTAAAAAATTCCAAAATGAAATTAATTATACCATCCTTACTTTTTTTCTTGACAATGAACTGGTAAAATCCTATAAGTTAATTGGACGTTCAACCAATATATTGACAGTTTGTTCAGTATGGTTGAGGCAGCTAAAATATGATTAAAAATTTATATGCACTGTTTTTTTTAGACATATGTTGGTCATGCGTCCAGTTTTTGCAGTTCATTGAAAACATTCGGAGTAATAAAATGCTTTTAAGGGGATGCCTGCATACCCATTCCACCTATTCTGACGGGAAGCTGACACCACAGCAGGTGGCTGATTCCTATGAACGTCTTGGCTATGATTTTATTGCCTTTACTGATCATGATTACCTGCTGAAATCGAATTATCGTGAGGCAATTGAGGCGGTAAAGTCAGATATGATCATTTTTTATGGTGTAGAACTGACGGTCTTTGTCAAGGGATACATTCATGTGAATCATATTGAGGGGGATGAGGAAGAACTCTATATTTTTAATCATATCGGTGAATATGACATTACCCCTGCACAGGCAGCGGACCGTTTGAGGGAGCTGGAGAAAAAATTCCCCATCGGAGCTGTGGAAATTACCTCCAAGGGGTTCAGGGAGAGAGAGTTTGAGGATTACATTATCGGCTATCCAAAGATTGCTTCGGATGATTCACATGATCGTGTCAATATAGGCAGGGCGTGGATAGAAATGGATACAGATCGAAACAAGGACGCGATACTGAAAGCAGTAAAGGAAAATCGTTTCTGGAACTGCTATGTATAGAAGATTAGAGTTTTTGTTTTTTTTTAAAAACAAGTTGAATGGATGTCCAATCAAGAAGGCTGCTGCCGCTTGAAAGGACAGCCGCGTAATCATCTCAAGGAGGATGCTATGGGAAATCGTGTGGCAATATGTGCCATGGCACAGATTAAGAATGAACCGGATATCTGGTATCAAAGGTTTCAGGGAATGCTGCAGGATTGTATCAAACCTGTTCTCGAGAAAACCGGTGCAACCTATGATATGGATAAGGGAATCAGGAATGTATTAACCTGTTCTGATGATGTTTTCGACGCACGGACCATATCCGATAACGGGGTTACTGATGCAGTAGGGGCCCACTTCAGGGGAGAAGAAAAAGTGGCACAGGAATCGATCAATGGCTTTGGTTATGCCATGTCCATGATCCTCTCCGGCCATGATGATGTTGTACTCTACGTGGGGCATATCAAGGAATCACAGCCCGAGAGCCGGGAGATGTCGACAAACCTGGCCTTTGATCCATTTTTTTGCAGACCCGTAGGCCTTGATTTTCAGAATGCGAGCGCCTTTCAGGCCCGTGAATACATGGAAAAATCGGGAGTGACTGAAGACCATCTCGCCGAAATCGTTGTGCGTTCAAGGGAAAAGGCGGCACACAATCCTTATGCACGTTTTAATGAAAAGGTAAGTGCCGGTGATGTTCTTGCTTCGCCAATGCTGTCAGACCCGGTGAGGGAACTTCATCATTATCCTGTTACAGACTGGGCCTTCGCCTGTATTCTTTGTTGTGAAGAAAGGGTCAAAGAATTCTGTGATGACCCGGTATGGATTACAGGATACGGCAGCTGCATGGACAGTTATTTCCTGGGAGACAAGGACCTGACATCAAATTTTGGACTCAAGAAAGCCACCGCCCGTGCCGCAAAGATGGCGGGAATTAAGAATGTTAAAAAGGACATTGATCTCTATGAACTCTCTGATGCTGTCGCTTACCAGCTTCCCATGTGGGCGGAAGGAATTGGTATTGCTGATGAAGGAAAGGGAGGCGCATGGATAGAGAAGGGCGGCCCGGATGCAATGAATGTCAACACCTCGGGGGGAATGCTTAATGGAAATCCCCTGCTGCTGACAGGCGCTGCACGCGTTATTGAATGCTACCAGCAGCTCAAGGGAGAGGCCGGCGATCGTCAGGTAGATGGTGTCTCACGGGCCCTTGCTCACGGGGCAACGGGAACATGCGGCCAGCACCAGGGCGTCGTGATTCTGGAGAAGTAAGGAGGAAATTATGGCACATCGAAAAAAGAACAGGCATGTGGGAGTCGTCGGTATCGGTGAAACGAAGTTTTCCAGTCACAGAGAAGACGTGAACCAGCCGGAAATGATTTTTGAAGCGGTCAGGGAAGCACTTGAAGACAGTGGTCTTTCCATGGATGATATAGAATGTGTTGTTCACGGCAATATGGAACTTTTTGAAATGGTACACCAGCCTGATCTCTGGCACAGCATGGGATCTCTCATGTATGGAAAAGATGAAATACGGCTCACGACCGGGGGAACAACCGGCGGTACACTGGCCTGTGCAGGAGACTATCTTGTCGCCTCGGGTATGTATGATGTGGTCCTTGCTGTCGGTTTCGAGAAACTCCAGGAGGGCCATACAACAGGCGGTATTACCAATATGGCTGATCCCTTATGGTTTCGCAAACTTCAGTCAGGGGCACTTACCGGTTCAACCGCCTATGACATGATTCAGGAATTCGGGGAAGACAGGGCAAAGAATGCCGCCATGACATACCGTATCATCATGGACGAGCATGCCTGTAAAAATCCCAATTCTCACCGCGCCTTTGGGCTTTCCTGGGACCAGGCTGATGAACTGAAAGAAACTTCGCCGCCACTGGTGGGCGACCTGCGGCTCATTCACATGTGTTCGCAGTCTGACGGTGCCTGCGCGGTCATCTTTGCCTCCGAAGAGAAAGCAAAGAAGATGAAAAAGAAACCCGTATGGATCAGGGATCACATTACGGTTCACCGGGAGGAGTCTTTCAATATTTTCGGCAATGACCCGGAGAACTACCCGGTGCCCATGACACACCGTTTCGCAGCGGAACAGCTTTTCGACCGTAATAACATTAAAGAACCAATTGAATATTTTGATGTTTTTGAAATGTACGATCCTTCCGCATGGTGGGCTGTTGACTGGCTGCGTGAGTTTTTTCTTTTCGAGGGAGACGAACATATCAAGCTTGTCGAGGAGAAGGAGATAGCCATAGGGGGCAAGATGCCTGTCAATCCGTCAGGTGGTGTTATTGCCGCCAATCCCATTGGCGCCACGGCCCTGGTACGTTTTGCCGAGGCGTGCAAACAGGTTCGGGGAGACGCGGGTCCACACCAGATACCAACTCCGGTGAACCACGCCCTTGCCTCGAGTTTCGGCGGTACCATGTGGACGGTGCTGTTTATGCTGGAAAAAGAACTGAACTGGGAGGGTGCATGAGATGAGTGAAGAATATGGCGTAAAAGTAGAAGAGATATTCGATACAATGCCTGAACGCTTCAGGCCCGAGGGAGCAAAGGGACTGGATGGCTCCTTCGGTTATGACATCGCCGGAAAGGGAAAGTGGAAACTTACGGTGAAGGATGAAAAAATGTCCCTGGAAAAGACCGATGACCTTTCAGGGTGTATCTGTACCACCATCACTGATCCGGACACTTTTGTCGGTGTTAATATAGGCAAGGTTGATGGAACCAGCGCCTTTACTTCAGGAAAATTTAAAGTCGATGGTGACCTGGGTATGCTGGGAAAAACAGCAAAGATGTTTCGAAAATTTGTCCCTCCTGCAAAAGAAATGTCTGTCAGGGATTACATTCTCGATATGTTCGGTACCGTGGAGGCGCGTTTTAAGCCTTCTGCAGCCGAAGGACTCGATGTTATTATCGCAATAGATATTCAGGACGATGATGGCGGACAGTGGTCTGTTCACGTAAAAGACAAAACCTGTAAGGTTGTCGAGGGAATCGAGGAACCGCCCACAGTCACCATGGAGATATACAAGGCAAAAGACTGGGTCGACCTGACCCTGGGTAAGACTGATGCCAATTCACTCATGGCAGCCGGTGCCGGTTCAGTCAAGGGAGATCTTCCCACGGCAATGAAGTGGGCTGAACTTTTTGAAAAGTATGTAGACCCCGCAGGCGGCAAGGAACCTGAGCAGGAACTGATTGTTCTTAAGAAGACCATTTCGGTGGACCAGAAATTTGCCACAGGCCCTGTTATGGGGAAGTTTTTTAATAACCTGAAAAAGAAAAAGATTATAGGCAACAAGTGCCCGAAGTGTGGACGTATACAACTTCCTCCGCGTGAAATCTGCGCGGAATGCCGTACCGAGGCGAAGGAATTTGTTGAAGTTGGCCCAAAGGGTGAGTTGCGTCTCATGGAGACGGTCTACTATTCAAGCCCTGATCCCCTTACGGGTGAGGTCAGGGAAACGCCCTATGGTGCCATCAATGTCTTGCTCGATGGTTGCAAGGGAAACGAAACCATGTGGCACCTTCTCCGTCGTGACCAGATCGACAAGGTCACCATGGGCCGCGGTACAAGCAAGGGGACACGCCTTCGTCCCGTCTGGAAGGATGAGCGTAAGGGTGATGTCTTTGATATCCAGTACTTTGAGATTGATGAATAGAGGGGGAAGAAGAAATGAATCAGAACGTTAAACCGGGATTCGAAGAAAGCTTTGTCGTTAATGGTAAGATGGCGCTTCCCTATTCCTACTTCGCCGGAAGGGTGGGAAGTACCTTTATCACAACCATAAGGGACCAGAAGAAGATCATGGGCGTGAAATGCCCGAAATGTAACAGGGTCTATATCCCGCCGCGACAGGTATGTGAGAAAGACCTTGAAGATATCAGGGACAACTGGGTCGACCTGAAGAATACGGGAGAGGTAACCAATTTTACTATCGTCAGGTATGATGATAAACACCTCCCCCGCAAGGCGCCTTTTGTCATGGCCATGATTAAGCTCGATGGCGCGGATACTCCCTTCGCTCACATTATCGAAGAAGTAAAATTTGATGACGTGAAGGTGGGTATGAAAGTCGAGGCGGTTTTCGCTGAAGAGACCACTAACACCATTCTTGATATTGATCACTTTAAGCCGTACACGCCGGCAAAGGTACAGGTCAAAGATCGTTCAGCTTCTGCAAAAAAACCAGGGGAAGGAACTGTACCGAAAAAACGAAGATCAGGAGGAAGACCGGATATGACACAGAAAGCTATAATTACCGCTGCCCTTACAGGAGCAGCCACAATGAAAACACAGAATGAGAATGTTCCCTACGAGCCGAAGGAATTCGCCGAAGAAGCCTACAAGTGCTACAAGGCCGGTGCTGCAATGGTCCACGTGCATGCCCGTGAAGAGACCGGTATGGCGACTCATGATCATCAGCGGATCAAGGATACCCACGATGCCATTAAGGAAAAGTGTCCTGATCTTATCGTGAACCTGAGTTCAGCCGTGGGAATGGGAAAGACAGCGGAACAGCGTATCTCACAGATCGTTCACGTGAAGCCTGAAATGGCATCACTGAATACCAATACCATGAACTTCAGTATCATTGACCGTAAAACAGGCAAGATCTTCATCGATTTCGTTTTTGAAAATACCTTTACCATGCTCCAGGATTTTGGAAAGGCCATGGAAGAGAACGGTGTCAAACCTGAAATCGAAGTCTACGACATGGGCGGCGTGGATAACTGGTACCTTATCGCCAAACAGGGAATTTTCTCCGAGCCCTTTAACTTTAATTTCGTATGGGGCGTTGCGGGCGGACAGGCCTTCAGGACCGAGTCATTTGTCAGCATGATGAATGCCATTCCTGAGAACGCAAACTTTACCACCTGTGGTGTAGGAAACGAGCAATTCCCCGCTATCATGCAGTCCTGTCTCCTGGGCGGCCACATGAGGGTAGGCCTTGAAGACAATATTCGCGTTCCCAATGGCGATCTCGCAAAGGGAAGTTACGAGCAGGTAGAGTGGGCAAAGCGTATTGCTGACTGTGTGGGACGTGAAACCGCCACACCGGATGAAGCCCGTGAAATGATGGGTCTGAAGTAGAAGATTTTTGAAGGTGCGTTGAATGCGTTAATGAAGGCGCGAAAGCGTTTTCACTAACGCATTCATGGATGCACCGACCGAACCTTCAAAAAAATATTGAGGTAACACAATGGGTGAAAAGGTCAATTATACAGTTAATGAAAAGGGAGTCGCGGTGGTGACTATTAAAAACCCGCCGATGAATGCCCTGGATGAGCTGACCATGCTTGAACTGGAATTTACACTGCACCGTATCGAGGTAGATGATACGGCTAAGGTTATCATTATTGCTGCTGAAGGTGACACCTTCGTGGTAGGCGCAGATGTAAACAAGGTGCAGAATATCCCATGCGCAGAAGAGGGCATGCGTCTTTCAGGAAGGGCGCACCAGATCATGAATCTCATCGAAGGTTCTGATAAACCCGTCATTGCCGCCATTAACGGGGCTTGTCTTGGCGGGGGAACGGAGCTTGCACTTGCCTGCCATATGCGCATAGCCGCTGAAGGGGCACAGATGGGGCTTCCCGAAGTTGCCCTTGGTATCATGCCCGCCTTTGGCGGAACTGTCCGCATGGCCCGCCTTCTTGGCAGTGCCCGGGCACTTGAGTATATGCTTACGGGGAAGTTTATACCTGCTGATGAAGCGGAACGTGTCGGCCTTGTCAATAAGGTCGTTCCCGCTGAATCTTTGATGGATGAGGCCCTGAAACTCGCAAAGGAAATATCTTACAAGGGACCCCTTGCAGTAAAGGCAATTTTACAATCAGTAATAGAAGGAAGTGACCTTCCCCTTGAAGAGGCGCTTGAACTGGAGAGTTTTCTTTTTGGCCGCCTTACTGAAACTGATGACAAGAAAGAAGGAATCAGCGCGTTTCTTGAAAAGAGGAGGCCTGTTTTTAAAGGTCAGTAGAAAAACGCGTGAAAACATGGGAATCAATGGGGCTCTCGCCCCGGTAATGAGTACATCAACGATGATGCAGGGAGAGAACAGATGGAGAAGACAATAAACCAGGTTTTTAGAAACAGATCTAAAAAGTACGGGGACCGTCTTGCTATAGAGAAGAAACTTGATGGCAAATGGGTCGGTGCCACATGGGAGGAATATTACGAAAGGGCCCGTGCCCTTGGTCTCTCCCTTAAGGCCATCGGTATTGAAAAAGGAGACCGCGTGGTCATCCTCTCTGAGAATCGCCTTGAATGGCTTTATTCAGATATGGGAAGCATGGGAATCGGTGCCTGTGTCGTGCCCATCTATCCGACTCTGACTGCCGAGGAAGCAGAATATATCGTGGAAAATGCCGGGGCAAAAATCATGCTGGTGGAAAACAGCGATCAGCTCGAAAAGGCACTTTATGTCAAGGAAAGGGTGCCGCAGCTCCTTGCCATTGGCGTCATGAACAACGAAGATGCTGCCGGTACCCCTGAATATGTCTATTCCTTTGATGAATTGATAGAATGGGGCAAAAAAGAAGAGAAAGAAAACCCCTCTCTCTTTGAAAAACTTGCCGATGAAGTTGAACTCGAAGACCTGGCAACCATCGTTTATACCTCGGGAACTACGGGACTGCCCAAGGGGGCAATGATAAGCCATAAAAATGTTATCTCTGTTATTCTTTCCCTTGATGCTGTGATGCCTCATTATGCTGTTGAGGGTGACCAGACTGTTCCCTTTCTTCCCCTGAGCCATGTTTTTGAGCGTGTAGCCGGGCACTGGTACGGCATGTATGTCGGTATTACTTCATCTTATGCCCAGGATATTAATTCCCTCCTGGTTGATTTTGCCGAGAAAAAACCGACCATAGTTCTGGCGGTACCGCGGGTATGTGAAAAAGTTTACCAGAAAATTATCGCCACCGCCGAAGAGGCTTCTCCCTTTAAACAGAGGGTATTCTACTGGGGCCAGGGAGTGGGTAATAAGATCAGTGAATACCGCGAAAAGAAAAAACGGGTGCCTTTGAATCTGCGATTTAAATATGGCATTGCCTATAAGCTGATTTTTCAAAATCTGCAGATGGCCCTTGGCGGCAGGGTCCGCTGGATGACCGCCTCTGGAGCCCCCACGGCAAAGGAGATTATCCGGTTCTTTAATGCAGCGGGTATCATGGTTATCCAGGGATACGGTATGACAGAGTGCTGTGCACCGGCAACCATGCAGAATCTTGCCCATTACCGGATAGGAACTACCGGGGCGCCAATTCCCGGAATGGAGATAAAAATCGCCGATGATGGTGAGGTGCTGATAAAGGGCGATAATGTTTTCCAGGGTTACTGGAAAATGGATGAGGAGACGCGGGAGTCTTTTTCAGAGGATGGCTATTTCATGACCGGTGATATTGGTTACCTTGATGATGACGGTTATCTTTTAATAACTGACCGCAAGAAGGACCTGATTATTACTTCTGGCGGAAAGAACGTGGCCCCGCAGAAAATTGAAGGCCTGTTTAAATCGGATCCACTTTTCAGCCAGTTTATTGTAGTAGGTGACCTCAAGAAATATCTCAGCGCCCTCTGCAACCTGAACCTTGAACAGGCCGAGAAGATAGGACATGACCAGAATATTCCCTTTGATAAACCGGAGGATCTCCTTAAGAACAAGTCATTTCTTGCCATTGTGCAGGAACATGTTAACGAAAGAAACAGGCACCTGGCGCGCTATGAAACAATAAAAAGGTTTACCATTATAGAACATGAATTTTCCCAGGAAACGGGTGAACTCACGCCATCACTCAAGGTAAAGCGAAATGTCATCAAGGAAAAATACAAAAAGGAGATAGATGCCATGTATGATGACCAGGTGATGGCGGAAAGTGAAGGTGTCAGATAACAAAGTAAAAAATCAGGGAGAACATCATGAATATGTCAAAACAGTTGAAAACAGGTAAAAACGAACTCTTTACCGACCCGGATGCGGATAATGCCCGTGCATTTTTTAGAACAAAATCAAGGGCTCTGAAGTCAAAACTTTCAACGGTTGAAAAGGTTGTCTCCACCATGATCGATGACGGTGATTACATTGCCATCGGCGGGTTCGGGGCCAACAGAATACCCACTGCCATTGTTCATGAAATTGTACGTCAGAATAAAAAGAATCTTGGTTTTGCCGGGCATACATCAACACATGATTTTCAAATACTTACCGCTGGTGAGTGTATTGACCGCTGTGATATTGCCTATATCATCGGTCTCGAGGCACGAGGGCTTTCTCCTAACGCGCGCCGGGCCGTGCAGAGCGGTAAAATCAAGCTTACCGAATGGACCAATGCCACCCTTTCATGGCGATTGAAGGCGGCGGCAATGGGTCTCTCATTTCTGCCGGCACGTAATATTCTCGGGACCACAACCTTTGAATACAGTGCCGCCCGGGAAATCAGCTGCCCCTTTACGGGACAGAAGTACGCGGCATACCCGGCCCTCTATCCTGACTTTGCCGCCATTCATGTCCACGAGTGCGATATCTATGGCAATGCCCGTGTCATGGGGGCCTCTGTTTCGGATCAGGATCTTGCGAAGGCATCAAAACGCGTGGTCATTACCACGGAGAGGCTCGTTCATACGGAGAAGATACGGCAGAACCCTGAAGGGACTTTTATCCCCTTCTGGTGTGTCGACGCCGTTATCGAAATTCCCTACGGAAGCTATCCGGGTAATATGCCCTATGAATATTTTTCCGATGAAGAGCATCTGAAAGAATGGCTCACTGTTGAGAAAGATCAGGAAGAATTCAAGAAATTTATCGAAAATCAGATTTATGGCACAAAGAATTTCGAAGAGTACCTGATGCTCAACGATGGTTTCGATAAGATGAAAAAACTCCGCGCCATTGAACTCTTAATCGATGTTCAAGAGGGAGGTAAATGATGAGTGATTATAATACAATGGAATTGATGATATGCGTGGCGGCACGCAATCTTGAAGACGGGGCAACAGTTGTTGTCGGTACCGGTGCTCCCTGTGCGGCTGCAATGCTTTCTCAAAAGACACATTCTCCCAATCTCTGCATCATGTTCGAGGCGGGGGGAGTGGCGCCTCAACTTCCCTCGATGCCCATATCAGTTGGTGACTCGCGGACATTTCACCGGGCCCTGATGGCAAGTTCCATGCCTGATATCATGGAAACCTGCCAGCGCGGCATGGTAGACTATACCTTTCTTGGCGGCGCCCAGATAGATATGTACGGCAATATCAACTCCACCATGATCGGTGATAATCATGCGAAGCCGAAGGTGCGGTTCCCCGGTTCAGGCGGTGCCAATGATCTTGCTTCACTCTGCTGGCGCACTATGATGATGACGCCCCAGGATGCAAGGCGTTTTACCGAGAAGCCTGATTTTATAACTTCTCCCGGATATCTCTCAGGTGGCACGTCACGCTATGATGCGGGCCTCCCAAAGGGAACCGGTCCCTACCGAATCATTACCAACATGGCCATTATGGGTTTCGAAGATGAATCAAAACGGATGAAGGTTCTTTCGATTAACCCGGGATACAGCCGTAAAGATGTACAGGAAAATTGCGGTTTCGAACTCCTCTGGGCAGACAAGCTTACTGATACAGAGCCCCCCCATGAGGATGAACTGAATATTCTAAGGGAGGAAGTCGATCCTCACCGTTATATAATCGGACGCTGATAAGGAAAACAGAAAACGAGAGAATACGAGGTGAAACATGAACCAGGGAAAGAATACCAGTAGCAAGAACCAGTTTGCCGGTGTAGAACCGATGGTCTATGAGAGCAAGATCAGTGTTCCCTACAGCTGGTGGGCAGGTGAAACGGCAACACGCTTTCTTACGGCATTGCGTGACGAAAAGAAGATCCTGGGGGTTAAATGCGCCACCTGTGGTAAGACATACATCCCCCCCAGGAAAAACTGTCCCACCTGTTTTACAGAGAACAATGAGTGGATAGAACTGACCGGCGAAGGGACTGTCCAGGCATGCACGGTAGCCCGCCGCCAGCAGGCTTCGATTCCGCGCACTGTTCCCGTTGTTTTTGCGCTGATAAAAATGGACGGGGCCGATACGGCGCTCCTTCACTATGTCGAAGGTGTTGAGCCGGAGAAGGTTGCAATCGGTATGAGGGTAAAGGCGCACTTTGCCGAGAAGAGAAACGGTACGATTCAGGATATCGCCTGTTTCAAGCCCCTGTAAAAGGAGTTGATAATGGAAAATGCTGCAATAATCGGTGTCGGTATGACATCAATCGAAGCACGGCGCGTTGAGGACACCTTCGCGGACATGGCCTTCAAGGCCGTGACAGAAGCCCTTGATGACGCGGGAATGACCATTGATGATATAGATAACGTGGTAACAACATCAAATGATTTCTGGGACGGCCGTACCATATCCTGTATGGCCGTGGGTGATGCCAGCGGCGCGGCCCACAAGAATGTTTCATGCGTAGAGGGCGATGGGACTTTCGGGGCTTTCTACGGGTTGACGCGGGCCCTCTCGGGTTCATACGGGACCACCCTTGTGACGGCTCACTCCAAGGGATCTGAGTCAATATCAAGTTTGATAACCAATGCCGCCTTTGACCCCATCTATGAAAGATCACTCGGCATGGACATGGTCACCGCAGGTGCCATGCAGGCCGGTGCCTACATGCACAGAACAGGAACAACCGCAGAGCAGCTTGCCCGGGTTTCAGTAAAAAACCACGGCAACGCCCTGAAGAATCCCATGGCACACCTGGGGATGAACATCTCTGTTGATGATGTTATGGATTCAGAAATGATTTCTGATCCCCTGCATAAGCTTGACTGTTCTCCTGTCTCTGATGCCTGCTGTGCCATTATCATTGCCGGCCCGGAGAGGGCAGCGCAGTACCGGCAGAAACCGGTCTGGGTCAGGGGAGTCTCTTTTTGTTCTGATTCATATTTTTTTGGTGACCGTGACTTTTCACGGGCCCCTTCCCTGAGTGAGGCCGCTGCAAA
>CAZHNW010000110.1:0-7723 GCA_964534225.1 uncultured Leptospirales bacterium
GGCAGCAGTGACGGCACCGGTATTATTCGCATTAATCTGCGCTATGGCGGCAAAAAGAAAATCGATGCCTTTCATCCTGTTATTGCCATCGCCTATGACACAGACGGGCAGGGGGCGTGGCGTGAGCATGCCGCCGGGGTCACCTTCAGGGAGAACAGCAACTGTGTCATTAAAGGCCTTAAGGCGGGGGTGAAGTACCGGGTTATTGTTTTTCGTCCTGAAGATCCTGAGGCGGCGCGGCCTTCCCATGGTGACCTGCACTGGGTTTCGGATAACGTTTATGTGGTTAATGGTGACTTTACCGCTGAACCGGCAGTCATCGATATGCAGGGAGAGGAAGTCAAACTCACAGCGAAGCTGAATGATGCACGCTTATGGGATGACGGCCCGCCCGCCCTGAAAATTACCGGCCTTGACGCTGCCGCCGTGGATGATGACAGTGACGGCATCACCGATTCGGTGGCCCTGAATGTGACTGTTTCAGGCAGGGGGGAAGTCGAATCGATGCGCGTCATCCTCTATTCACCCGCGCGAACCGCCGCCTCGGTCTTTGCCGGGAATCTCGCGGGCAGAGAAATTACCTGTGAACTGAAAAATACCGGCGGGAATATTTTTGCCGGAGCAGTAAAAGGAGATGACCTTCACCGGGGAGGTGTCTGGCAGGTGGGGGCCATTGAAGGCCGGGCCCTGGTGGAACGTGCCGGCGTGAGAGAAGGTCTGCGTTTTTTTCTGCAGAGTTCCAGTGACGGCCGCTGGCTCCAGGAGTATCTCTACAGCGAGGCCATTGACGGGGCCGGCTTTGCCCTGGTACGTAAAACCGGCCTTCACGTAAAGGATGCAGCTGTCAGTCTCACCGGGGATAAGGATGCAAAGGGGCCGCAGCTTGTCCAGGTCGCTGAAGTTTCCGGTGAGGATGAATCCTTTTTCCATTTTATTGTCGAGTACGATGACGAAAATTTTACCGAAGCTCCCGGTACCGTGACAGGAAAGATTGTTTTTTCCGGGACTTCAGGTGAGGATGAATTTCAGCTTCCCCTGGCAGTGGTGGATTCTATTTCTTCTTTTGCCACGGTAATGACCCCCTGGGCTGTAAAAGATGATTCCGGCCAGAATTCTTCAGTCGTGCCTGCTCCTTTCGGGGTATGGTCCCTGCGGGAAATTATTCTCTGGGACCGTTTCGGCAATGTTGCAAGCTATGTTGCACTTGAAGGTTCTTTCTATGACCATTATCTTTCCTTTCTGAATCTTGAAAGGGAGTATTATTTTCTTTACAATTATGCGGCACAGCTGCCGGTACAGACCTGGGTTCCCACTCTTTGCATAGAGTTAAAAAATGAGAATTAACAAACATATGATAACGTTTTGGATGTATAGTGATAAATACTGTAAGAGATATGTTCTATTTATATTGAGAGGCTGTCACGGACGACAGTTTGGATAGTATCAATAATAGGGCGGCGCGCAGGATGCGCACTTTCGCCCGTTGAGCCCCTCTGGCGATTGAAGAGCGCCTTTTTGCTTACTTTTGTGGCGAAACAAAAGTAAGCCGCCGGAGGCAGAAAAGATTGGGATATTTTCATATCTCTGAAATAGGCATAATAAAATAAAGGGGTACCCTTTAGGAACACCCCCTTCCTCAAGCTACCGGCTTAGCCGGTAGTAAATGATTGAGAAGAATGCAGCGGAGAACCTGTTATGACTGACATCGTTAACAATCCCCTTGATTATGCCCGTAACGTAGTGGGTGCTGATCCCATGGCGCGTTTTCTTGGCATTACCGTTGACGAGGTCAGTGAAGGGTACGCACGCTGTTCTCTCACGGTAGGCCCTGATCATCTCAATGCCGTGGAGAGGGCACATGGCGCCATTATCTATGCCGTGGCTGACCAGGCCTTTGCCGTGGCTTCGAACTCAACGGGAACGGTGGCGGTGAACCTGAATTTTACCATTAACTATATTTTACCCGCCCGTGACGGCGAGAAAATTTTCGGTGAAGCCACACCGGTAAATCTCGGGACCAGGGTGAGCCTCTGGAAGGTTGAGGTATATGGTTCCGAAGACCGCCTCATTGCCTCAGGGGAGGGGATTGCCTACCATAAGTGATGTATGGAATGCTGCCTTTGTGGCAGGGGGCAGTCTCCTCGATTTATTTCTTGACATTGTACCTCCGGAATATTTAAGAATAACCTGCAACCAATCTCAGGAGAAAAATTATGAATCATGTCCATACACTGGCGTCGGCCCTTCTGCTGCTGGTATTTTCCATGTCGCTGTCATGTTCTTCATTTATAAAAGATGAGCATATGCCGCCGCTGAAAAAACTTGAAAAAAAAACCTATGTAATGAAAAAAGACGTTAAAATTGCCGGTACCCTTGTACCGAAGGGAAGGGAGGTAAAGGTCGTCATTGTTGCCGGTGACGACTGGGTCAAGATTTACAGCTATCCCGCCGGTGAGGACAAGCTCAAGGCAAAAAGGACCCTTATCCTCTATCTTTTCGAAGAGGATTTTAAAGAGAAGGAATACCGTTTTTCGGTATTTCAGAAGAAACTGGCAGAAATTGCTGAAGAAAAAAAATAATCCAACGGAAGTGAATATGTTTGAAGGTGTAAATACGGCGTTAATCACGCCTTTTCGTGATAATAAAGTTGACTATACCGCTCTTGAAGAAATCGTCGAGATGCAGATACAGGGTGGTGTAGATGGTATCGTTCCCATGGGAACAACGGGTGAATCTCCCACTGTTTCTTTTGATGAGCATAAGGAGTTTATTCGCCGGGTCGTTGAACTGGTGGATGGGCGTGTTAATGTTATTGCAGGTACCGGTGCCAACTCCACGGAGGAAGCAATCTGTCTTTCCCGGTCAGCGGAAGATTCAGGGGTTGACGGCCTTCTCCTGGTGAACCCCTATTATAACAAGCCCACCCAGAAGGGTATGATTGAACATTTTGCCAGGATCGCTGAATCGGTCAAGGTTCCCGTGGTTCTCTACAACATTCCCGGGAGAACAGGGGTAAACTTCCTCCCTGAAAGCGTGGCAGAACTTATTAACAGGGTGGACAATATTGCTGCCATGAAAGAGGCAACGGGAGACCTGGCGCAGATGATGAATCTCTATGCACTCTGCGGTGACAGGCTGACACTCCTTTCTGGTGATGATAACCTCTTTCTGCCGGTACTGGGAATTGGCGGCAAAGGGATCATTTCAGTGCTTTCCAATATTCTTCCCGCTGATATAAAAAAGGTATACACCCTTTTTAACGAGGGAAAGATGAAAGAATGCCGGGAACTTTTTTACCGGCTTCTTCCCCTCTGCCGGGCCATGTTTCTTGAAACCAACCCTATTCCAATCAAGGCGGCCATGGAGATGGCGGGATATGCTACCGGGGAGATTCGTCTTCCCATGACACCCCTTACCGATGCAAACAGGGAGAAACTGAAAAGCATATTTAACAGCTATGGAGTGAAACTGTCATGAAAATAGGAATCTGCGGTATTTGCGGCCGTATGGGAATTGCCATACTCGAGGTTGCCCTTGAAAGGGGGCATGAGCTCACTGCAGCCTTTGATTCGCCTGATTCTCCCTGCAATGGAAAGGATGTTAATAACCTGATCCATGGGAATCCCCTCGGGATCGAGGTAGCTCCTATCAATACGGCCCAGGTAAGTGCAAGTGACTGTATTATCGATTTTTCAACCCCCGCGGCAACAATGAAGCTCATCGATGAGGCGGTTGCCCATGGCGTGCCCCTGGTTATCGGTACAACAGGCTTTGCAGATGACCAGCGGGAGAAGATTGAAAAGGCGGCAGAAAAGATACCTGTTGTTTTTGCCCCCAACATGGCTGTGGGTGTGAACATGCTTTTTAAATTGACGGAAGTTGCCGCCCGCGCCCTGGGGCCTGATTTTGATGTTGAAATCGTTGAAGCCCATCACCGTTTTAAGGTGGACGCCCCTTCGGGAACAGCAAAAAAACTGGTTGATATTATCAGGGATAACATGGATGGTATGGCAGACGCGAAGGAAGTCACCGGTCGCAGTGGTATGACCGGTGAACGCACTTCCCGTGAAATCGGTGTCATGGCCCTTCGGGGAGGGGATATCGTAGGCGAACACACGGTCTATTTCGCGGGTCAGGGCGAAAGGGTTGAGTTGACCATCCGTTCCACTTCGCGTGAGACCTATGCCCGCGGGGCTGTTATTGCCGCTGAATTTACTGCGGGTAAAGAGAATAAAGTTTATTCCATGTTTGATGTTCTGGGACTGTAATGGCTGAAGAAGAAAAAAATTTTCCCAACTCCTCAGAAGAGAAGAAAAAGGCCGGTGATGCCGTGAATGCTTCTAATGTCGTGGAGCCTGCGGAATCTGCCGACAAGAGCCAGGTGGAACAGGCTGACATTACCCGTGAGTTCGAGGAGAATCCCTACCAGACAGATAAAAAGAAGCCTGAGGATATCGTCAGGCTTTTCTATGTCCATAATGTCCCGGTTATTCCCGTTATTTCTAAAAGGGGACTTCTTATCGGTGTCCTCAGAAAGCAGGACCTGGTGTCGGAACTGTCTGATATAGAGAGAAATGAAAAGATAAAGATCGATGAGTTTGTTACCCGCCTGGCGCGGAAAATGTCTCTTGATGAACTTTTGAAATATGGATCAACCAGGGAATTTATCGTTATAAATATCTTTGGTGATGTCCTGGGGCGCTGGTCACGCCTGCAGCTCTTCAACGCGGCGGAACCAGGCGCAGGGGAAAACAAACCGCAGGATGACGTTGAGGCCCAGCGGGAAGAACAGGTCCTTGAGTGGATTATTTACCTTATCCTTGAGCATATCCCCCGCGCTCTCTATGCCCTTAATGAAAAGGGAAAAACAATTTTCTACAACAGCCTTTTTGAGGATATTTATTCCGGGGTAAAAAAAGGCGATGTTGATGCCGTCAGGGTTGAAAAATGTTTTTCCAATCCAAATGACAATGACCTCTATTCAGGTTCAAAGGGCGACGATATTCTTTTTTACAACCGTGAGCTTGATGTTGTTTATGAGAAGATACCCCTTTCCTCGAATGGTAAAAAGGTAGGTTTTCTTATATTCTGTGAAAACAGACGGGACGTTGATGAGGGTAACGGAATGTATGTCAATGGAGTTTCTCTTCAGGGAATGTCTCTTTCTGATGCCCTTGCGGCTGTGGAGAGACAGCTGATAGTCAGTGCACTGAAGTCATCAAATAACACGGCTGATGCGGCAAAGTGTCTGAAGTTGAGCAGGCAGGCCCTTACTTCCCGCATGAAAAAACATAAAATAACCGATAAAAACAGCTAAAAACAGCAACATATGAAAAAAACCTCATTTTAACTTGACATAATTCATTCTTATAACGATACTGGTATAGAAGCATAGTTAATCTAAATCGTTTCATTTTTTTCACCTCCTCCCCAAAATCGGGTAGAAATCCAGAAATACAGGTAAATCTTTCAAATCAATTGATCGTATTCCGGTTTTCAAACAATAATGTAAAGGTATTTTATGGCTAGAGACAATAATTCCACCGGCAGAACACGTAATCACAGTGGTGGGGGAAGACACTCCTCCCGGCCAACATCTGCCAAATCCTTTGAAGAAGAAATCAAAAGTCAGATCATCACAAAGGAAGAAGCCGAAAGCGGTCCGAAACTCGACCTTGCTGAACTTAAGGCGAAAACTATTTCAGAGCTGACGAACCTGGCAAAGGATCTCGGCTGTGAGCGTTATTCCGGCCTGAAGAAACAGGACCTTATTTTCGAGATCCTCAAATCGCAGACAGAGCAAAAGGGCCTGATCTTTGCCAGCGGTGTCCTCGAGATACTCAATGACGGGTATGGCTTTCTCCGGTCTCCCAATTATAATTATCTTCCCGGACCTGATGATATTTATGTTTCACCTTCGCAGATAAGGCTTTTCGGCCTGAAAACCGGCGATACCATCGCGGGGCAGATACGTCCTCCCAAGGACAATGAACGTTTTTTTGCCCTTCTGCGCATTGAAGCAGTTAACTTTGAAAATCCTGAGAACCTGCACAAACGGGTACTCTTTGATAACCTGACTCCTCTCTATCCCGAAGAGCGAATCAATCTTGAAACGACCAGCGATGAGATAGAAATGCGTATTCAGAATCTCATCACCCCCATTGGCAAGGGGCAGAGGGCCCTTATTGTTGCTCCTCCCCGCACCGGTAAGACAATCCTTTTACAGAAAATTGCCAATGCCATTACCACCAATCACCCCGAAGTCTATCTCATCGTACTTCTTATAGATGAGCGGCCAGAGGAGGTAACGGATATGCAGCGCTCTGTTAATGGAGAGGTTATTTCTTCTACATTTGACGAGCAGGCAAGCAGGCACGTTCAGGTGGCTGAAATGGTTATTCAGAAGGCACGTCGCCTTGTTGAGAGAAAAATGGACGTGGTCATACTTCTCGACTCTATTACGCGTCTTGCCCGGGCCTATAACCTTGTTGTTCCCACCAGCGGAAAGATACTTTCAGGCGGGGTTGACTCAAATGCCCTTCATAAACCTAAGCGTTTTTTCGGTGCCGCCCGTAACATTGAGGAGGGAGGCAGTCTTACTATCCTTGCCACAGCCCTTATCGACACGGGAAGCCGCATGGATGAAGTTATCTTCGAGGAATTCAAGGGTACCGGTAACAGTGAGGTTCACCTTGACAGAAAATTGAGCGACAGGAGAATATTTCCTGCCATCGATATTAACAAGTCAGGTACACGAAAAGAAGAATTACTGCTTGACGAAGAAGAGCTGAATAAATTATGGGTACTTAGAAAGGCACTTTCATCCCTCAGTGCTACCGAGGCGATGGAGTTGCTTATCGATAAAATGAGATCGACTAAAAACAACAAGGCATTTTTCAAGGCCATGAATTCATAAGCATCGAGGAGATAGACCATGAAAAAGGGCATTCATCCTGAATATCAAGAAACAGTCATCAAGTGCGCCTGCGGCAACGAGATCAAGACAAAATCAACGGTGAAAGACCTTCACGTTGAAATCTGCAGCAACTGTCACCCCTTCTACACCAAGAAGCAGAAGATCGTTGATACCGCCGGTCGTGTAGAGAAATTCAAAAAGAAGTACAATATCAAGTAATTTTATTTCTCAGGCGACAATGAAGGCGCGAAAGCGCTTTCGCGCCTTCATTGTCGTCATTGCCTTCCCCTTACCAGCCTTTTCCAGATTCCGCTGACACCGAAGAGTGCCAGCATTATGAGAAGCCCCCCCCCTCCAATACGCCATGTAAGGTCTTCATTGAGAATAATAACACCCAGCATGAGAGCAAAGAGAATGCGGCTTGAGGAGACCAGTGATCCTGCCGCGGCATCGATATGACGGTATCCCGTGGTGATGAGAACCTGTCCCGCAACAGAAAAGAGGGTGCAGAGCAGGGCATAGAGGAGTATTTCACCCCGGGGGATAACAAATACCGGGAGTACAAGAAAAAGGTTGATAAAAGAGCCGATGGCCATGAGATAGAAGAGAATAACCGTGCTTGAATCGTATTTTCGCGCTTCCCGCAGAAAGGTAATGGCAAAGCCCGCCACCAGGCCCGAGGCGAGGGCGGAGAGGTCTCCCCGGTTGAGGGTGGCAAGACCGCCTTCTTCAGCGCCGGGAACCATGACGAGATAGATCCCCGTCATGGCCACCATGAGATAGGTGACATCAAGGGGGGAGGTTGAC
>CAZHNW010000110.1:7736-13847 GCA_964534225.1 uncultured Leptospirales bacterium
GCCAGGAGAAAGACAAAGACGGGATAGGTCATATTGAGCATATTTGCCTTTGATACCGTGGTATCCTCAAGGGCAACAAAGAAGAGAAGTACCGCCATGGTGTTAAAGAGAGCCCTGAGAAGCACATACCGTGTTTTGACAGGGAGCAGCCTTTCCCTGTTGCGCACTGCCAGAACAGATATAAAGACGAGCCCCCCAATAAACCTGAAGAATGTCAGTTCAACAGCAGGGACCGTCGAATTCTGTGTTATAATCCGGGCAAAGAGGGTTGCCAGGGCAAAAACAAGGGCCGATAACAGGAGGTAGAAAAACCCCCGCGTCACACCTTACCCCGGTTTCCCGTCCTGGTGACGAGAACCAGGCCGAGAAGGCCCGTAATAAAAAAGAGTATGGCTATAAGCTGTGCCTGTGTCAGTCCAAAGGCAACAATGGGATTTCTTCTGTAGAATTCAACGGTAAAGCGTGCCGCCCCGTTGAGCATGAAATAGATAAAGAATATTATTCCCGGTGTAAGTTCTTTTTTTCTCAACTGCAGCAGGGTGATGACGATGAGAAAGGAGAAGAATGATTCAAAAAGGGGCGTAGGAAGTACATTCGCTGTTGAGGGAACGATTCCGTTAGGGTAGGGGGTTCCCAGGAAAGAACCGGTTTCGATACCGTAACAGCCATCGCCGGAAACATGGCAGCCCAGGCGGCCGATGGCGTACCCGAGAGCCATGGGCGCTGAGGCCAGGTCGAGAATTGAGAGGACATTTTCGTTGTTTTTTCGTATAATATAGATGCATATGATAATGGAGAGGATATAGCCGCCGTAGACAGAAAGACCTGCGCCGGAAATAATCATTCCCATGGGATCGCTGAGGAACTGTGACCAGTTATCTATAATATGAAAGAGTTTTGCCCCTATAATACCCGCGGGAATAACGGTGAGAAGTATCTTGTAGGCAAGTTCCGGGTCTTTTTTATGGAGTTTCAGTTCTCTTTCCAGGAGAAGAAAGGCCATGTAGAAGCCGAGTCCCAGCATGATTCCATAGCCGCCGATGGTGAGCATCTTGTACTTAAAAATTATTGGATACATGAGTATAATTCCTTGTTCTTACTGCTCAGGTGAGCGATTTTCGATTCCTGCTGTTTTTAATTGGTTGAAAAAAATTGCAGGCATATATCAGATATCATTAAAAATCAGCTTTTAACCTGAAGCGATAGGGCCTCTCCTGTCAAGGTTATTTTCCCTGTAAGGTCTCTTCAGGGCCGCTAATTCAGCCTGAAAAAGGACTTTATCGTCTAAAAGATGTAACATGGTGTCGATAGTGTAACTATACTATATAGAAAGGAATTGACATGGATGAGAAGGTCCGGGTTCAACTTATACGAAAGGGGAATGAACTGTTCAACAACGGTGATATCGACACGGCTATAAAAATATTCGAAAAGACCGGGTATCGTGACGGCCTGACACGGGTGGCTGATTATTACTTTTATGATCTGAAACAGCCCCTGGTTGCACTGAAATATTACCGCATGGTCAACCGCCGTGACAAGGTCAACGAAATATTCGAGAGGATGATGTTTGCCCTGGGCAGGCTTCTGGGTAAAAAGCCGGCTCCGGTGAAACTTCCCCCCCTGAAGGTTTCGCCGAAGCTTAAAATTCTCGCAGAAGAGATTTTGAGAGACCAGAAGGAGTCTGAAAAGAAATAATCATTAATGAGGAAAAAATGAAAAAATGAAAAAAAGAAATATATGTATGCCTCTGCCCCTTCTTTTTCTTCTCCTGCTTTTTCCTGTTAACGGCATGGGAGATGATGCCATAAAGGATGCCGGGACTTACCTGAAATCAAAGGTGGTGACACGTACACTTCCCAACGGAATAACAGTCATTTTACTGAACCGGGGTTATTCACCCACACTGGCCTTTGAAATTGCCTTCAGGGTCGGCTCCGTGGACGAGAGTTACCGCTGCATCGGCGCCGCCCACATGCTGGAACACATGCTTTTCAAGGGCACCGACCGTCTTGGTACGAAAAACTTCCAGAAAGAAAAAAAAATACTCCGCCGTATCGAGGCTGTAGGCGAGACCCTTGATTACCTGCGACTCACCAGCCCAAAAAATGAAAGAATCGCGGCCCTCGAGAAAGAACTTGCACGACTGCAGAAAAAGGCGGCAGGATATGTCGTCAGCTCACCCTATGACAGGATCTATACCCGCAGCGGCGGCGTGGGATTCAACGCCTCCACTTCGCGCGATAAAACCGGTTACTATATTGAACTGCCTGCAGACAAGCTGGATATCTGGGCCCGCATCGAATCAGAGCGCCTGAAAAGGCCTGTTCTGCGGGAGTATTACCTTGAGCGCAACAATGTCATCCAGGAACGGCTCATGCGCTACGATTCACAGGGACAGGGGCTTCTTTTTGAACAGTATATGGCCACCGCCTTTGCCGCCCATCCCTACCGGCACCCCATTATCGGCTGGCGTTCCAATATTCCCTATCTTTCCCTGAAGGATATCAGGCATTTTTTCAGGACATATTATACTCCTCAGCGTATGACTATTACCATCGTGGGGAAGCAGGACATCGAAAAGACCTGGAAGGTGTTAAAAAAATATTTTTCTAACATACCCCGGGGGCGTGACCTTCCCGAGATTCCCGTTGAGGAACCGAAACAGCGCGGCGAAAAACGGGTGGTGGTAAAATTCGAATCGAACCCCTGGCTCCTCGTTGGGTGGCATAAACCGACATACCCTTCTCATGATGATTATGTATTTGACGTTATCTCAGAGGTTCTTGCAGGAAGTAAAAACTCCCTCCTTTATCGCAGGCTTGTCCTGGAAAAGAAGCTGGCCGCAGACGTAAGCGCCTGGAACGGCGCCCCGGGGGCACGATACGATAACATGTTCATAATCTTTATTACCCCCCGCCGCGGCAAGGACCCCGCCCTGATCGAAAAGGAAGTTTACAGTGTCGTAGCATCCCTTGCCGCGAAGGTTCCACAGAAAGAACTTGAACGGGCCCGGGTCAAGATGGAATCCGAACTCGTTTTCGGCCTTGATTCGAACAAGGGAATCGCCCATCTGCTCAGCTACTACCAGACTGTTTTTAAAGACTGGCGCTACGCCGCTGACTACCTCGATGCCATTTCCCGGGTGAAAGCCGCGGACATTACCGGGGCAATAAAAAAGTATATGATACCTGAAAACAGGGTGGTAGGAATCCTGAAAGACAGCAGGGGGGTAAAAAAATGAAAAGACATCTTTTCCTGCCCTTTATACTGCTGTTCATTTTTTCTGTTTCTTCCCTGCCGGGGAAGCCTGTTGTGGATTCTACACCCCTCATTACCCTCCCGGCGGTACATGAAAGGGTTACCGAAAGGGGCCTGAGGATTATTCATATCCACGATGAACTTCCCCAGGTTGTATTTGCCGCTTCAGTGGGATACGGCAGGCTCTATGAAAAGGGAATGAGTGCCGGTGCGGGCATGCTTTTAGAAAAATTTATTACCCTGGCGGGATCAAAAAAGTACCCGGGGAGAAAACTTCACCAGGCCCTGCAGGATATCGGGGCCCGCCTTTCTGTCAGTACCGGCTGGGAGCAGTGTATCGTTTCAATACAGGTACTGCAGCGCCATCACGAAAAGGCTCTGGATATCTTTGCGGATATTCTGCAGCACCCGAATTTCGATGAAAAGTATCTCCCCATGGCACGCGCCATGGTCATAGAGGAACTGCGCCGTCGTGACGATGATCCCGCCCAGGTTGCCCTTGAGCATGTTCGGCATCTTATTTTCAACGGGACTTCTTATGGAGCCATGCCCACGCCGGCAAAGGTCAGGGCAATGAATACTGCCATGCTGCAGAAACTCTGGCAGGACCATGTTACCGGTGTCAACACTGTTATCGGTGTTACGTCCCCCCTTGAAGGAAAGGTGATTGCAGCAAAAATCAGCAGTACTTTTGCATCAATGCAGAAAGGAAAAACCCGGGAGTATCAATCAGACAATGCCGCGGCACGTAGAAACGTGGCCCTCAAAAAAGACACCATTTATTTTTACCGCAAGAACATTCCCCAGGCGACAATCGTGGCCGCCACTGTTGCCCCCACGGGGAAAAGTGAAGACCGTTTTGCCCTGACAGTGATGAATTACATACTCGGGGGCGGTTCCTTCAATTCTCGCCTCATGAAAGACATCAGGGTGCAGCGTGGCCTGGCCTATACGGTCCAGTCCATTTACCGCGGCAGAAAGAACGCGGGGCTTTTCCTGGTTTTTACCCAGACAAAAACCGGTAAGGTGCCCCTGGTGCTCGATATTATTGATTCTCACCTGAAAAAGATCAGCAGGGAAAAGGTCACCGAAAAGGAAATCAACTGGATTCGCGAATATATCAAAAACAGCTACATATTCAGGTTCAACACGCCCTTAAGCCTTCTGACATCATTGATTGACCTGCATTATTACGGACTCCCCCGTTCTTACCTTAAGTCATATCCCCGTAAAATCGGGACGGTGACACGGGATGATATCGTAGAAAAAACAGCAAAGCTTCTTGAGCCGGGATATATCAGGGTAGTTGTGGGGAGTGAAAAACTGTACAGGGAATTGAAAAAGACGAAAAATGTTGAACTGCTCCGGTAGTTCCATGGGGGAAGTATAGTGCACAGGGAATGCGGCTGCGTAACGGAAATTGACGGTACCAGGATAAGGGTCGAGTCTGCCCCTGACGCGGGATGTGCCTCCTGTGCCGCGCGGGGAAGCTGTATGGTGGGCTCAGAGCAGAAAGTAAAGTCTATCTGGATGGAGAACCGTATCGGCGCCTCTGTGGGAGACACCGTTGTTTACGGCGTGGAAGAAAAAGGCGTGGTCCTCGGTGCCCTTCTTCTCTACCTGCTGCCGGTACTTCTCCTCATTGCCGGGGCATTTTTTGCGCCGAAAATCCCGGTTTTCAGGGGCCTTGATGGTGAACTTGCCTCTGCAGCAGGGGGTATTGCCGGCCTGGTACTTTCTTTTCTTCTCATACGCCTCCTGAGCCGGCTTTTTAAAAAAAAGAATTACTTTTCCCCTGAAGTACTGTCAAGAGCCGAAGAAAATGATCATGAAGTGGAATAAGCAATGTAGAGGCCAGGGCGGGGCACTTCATTTTTTTAATATGAAGGATTGAAATTAAACAGGATGAAAAGAAGAGATAAACAGGCTTGACGAAAAAGTACCATCTGACGTACTGGTCGAAGGAGTTTATGTCCTGTGTCCTTTTAAAAATTAGCGATATTATTTGAATCATCCTGTACAATTCGGTAGAATATTCCGACACATTAATGATGCCCTTTTTCTGAAAATGTGAAAGGACAGAGTAAAGGATTACAAAATACGTTCAAGGATGAACATTATGAAAAAAAAAGTCGTAGATTTTGAGAGCTACAGGATTGAAAAATTTTTTCGAGACAGCGGATTTGATGTTAAAAGGGATGAAAAGAGCAGGTTAAAAATATTGATAAAGCTATCAAATGGTGAAAATGAGCATCAATAGAGGAGTAGTACATGAGCAGTGAACTGGACGCCAAGAAGAAGATAATTAAAGATGAGCTCGATAAACTTCAGTATGAATTCAAGGTCGAACTGCCCAAAGTGATAGCCGAAGCGCGGGCATACGGTGACCTGAAGGAAAACGCTGAATATCATGCCGCCCGTGAAAGACAGTCTTTTGTAAAGGCGCGCCTCGGCCAGCTTTCAGAGCAGCTGGCTCAGCTTGACAATATCGATGTATCCAATCTTCCTAAAGACAGGATCGGTTTCGGATCACAGGTGGTTGTATATGATTATGACAGTGAAGACAGGTTGAGCTTCACCTTTGTCTCTCCCAACGAGGTGAATCCTTCAGAGGGAAAAATTTCACTTTCTTCCCCCATTGGAACAGCGTTACAGAATATGCAGGCAGGGGACGAGGTGGAAGTCGTCATACCAGCGGGGAAGAGGAAATACTACATTGAAAAGCTGGTAACCATACATGGGAATGAATTTTTTCAGGAAGCTGAAGAAGATTAGCAACAGGATTAGAGGGAGATGATGTGGAGACGAGGGGAATCGAACCCCTGACCTCTTGAATGCCATTCAAGCGCT
>CAZHNW010000111.1:0-496 GCA_964534225.1 uncultured Leptospirales bacterium
TGGTTTTTCGCGGGCGAAGCAGGATAAAGGAGCCCATGATTTTTGTCAGTGACGGATGCCTTTCAATTACCGGGTATACCGCCGAAGAATTGACAGGAGATGATGCCATTCTCTACCGGAACCTTGTTGTGACTGAAGACAGGGATTACCTTGATAAAACCCTTGATGAACAGCTGGGAAATTATAATAAGTTTGAAGTAGTGCACCGCCTGAAAACAAAGAAAGGAGAGGTTAAGTGGGTCTATATTAAGGGGAGTAGATATGTCTCAACAGAGGGAGATGAGGTGATCGAGGGTTTTATAAGTGATATTACCGAACTGAGAATGAAGGATGAACAGCTGAAACAGGCACAAAAAATGGAGATTATCGGTAACCTTGCCGGGGGCATTGCCCATGATTTCAACAATGTCCTTGTGGGAATAATGGGGCCCCTCTCTATACTGAAGAGAATGATGAAGGATAAAGGGAGACTTGCCGCCCTCGAGGTGGAAGGGTA
>CAZHNW010000111.1:616-13834 GCA_964534225.1 uncultured Leptospirales bacterium
TTCTTTCTGCCTGATAACCCTGCCATTGTTATGGCAGATGAAACACAAATTGAACAGTGCCTTCTAAACCTCTGCGTCAATGCCTCTCATGCCATGACTATTATGAGGGAAGATGAAGCTCCCCGGGGAGGGGATCTTGCCATTGATGTTGACGATTTTTATCCTGACAGTAAATTTATTGACAGGCATCCTGAAATGGAGAAACGTAATTATGTCAGGATATCGATTCATGATACAGGTGTCGGCATGGATCATGACACCCTTGAAAAAATATTTGATCCCTTTTTTACAACCAAGTCACGTGAAAACGGTTCAGGCCTGGGTCTTTCCATGGTATATAATATTATCAGGGAACATCATGGTCTGATAACTGTCTATTCAGAACCCGGCATAGGGACAACGTTTAATATTTTTCTTCCAAGGGAGGAAAATGTCGATATTCATGCGAAAACCATAGACCCGGATAAAATTATTGAGGGAAGCGGCCTGGTCCTTGTTGTTGATGATGAAGAAGCTATGAGGCTCATTGCCCGGGAATTCCTGGAGACAGCGGGTTACCGGGTCATGGTGGCACCTGACGGCCCCGAGGCTCTTGAAATATTCAGTGAAAAATATATTGATATCGACCTGGTAATTATGGACATGGCCATGCCGAAAATGTATGGGGATGAACTTTTCGGAAAGCTCAAAGAGATCGATCCCCATGTAAAGGTCCTTCTCGCTTCAGGTTTCAGCAGGGACAGGCGATCTGTTAAGATACTCGCCGAGGGTGTCAGGGGTTTTCTCCAGAAACCCTTCACCGCCATGGGACTTACCGGTAAAGTGAAAAAAATTCTTGAAGGGGAATAAACTGCTCACCCTCTATACTGCCAGTTGACAATGACTGCAGGTTTGATTTTTTTTGCCGCAGGGATAAACAGGGGAGTGTGGTATGAAGTCACGGATAATTATTATTCTTTTTCTTGTTGCGGGAAGTTCAGGCTGTATCGGAGATGTTTCTGTTGTGAGAAGGGGGTGTATTCCCGGCAGTGACCCCTATTCGCACCCCCGTGCAGGGGTCACGGGACGTGAGTGGCAGGGGAAAACACTGGTTGTTAAATGTTTTATAAAGACTTATTGCAGCGGCGCAAAGATCCGGGGGCGCTATAATGTTAAAGGGTCCACCCTGTTGATCGAATATTCTATTAAACGTTCATTGTCAGTGTCGCGTTGTGACTGTGCCAACAGGGTGGAGTTCAGGATAAAAAATCTTCCCCGCAGGGATTACAGGATTAAACTGGTACGGAGCAGATAAGGTATACTGAGAAAAGTTTTTTTACCTTATATTACTCCAGTGTAACGCCCCTGTATTGACATGACGGCGCGGTTTTCATATTGTAGAATTACACGTTGCCGGCACTGGTGCTGGCAGGATTTTATAAAGCCAGGTGAAAATGTATACAGCAGGCTGTGACATAGGTTCATTGACGGCAAAGGCGGTCATTCTTTCAAATGATGAGGTGGTGGCGGATAAGATTATTCCTGTGCGCCCTTCTCCCGCCGAATCTGCCCTCCTGGTAATGGAACAGGTTTTGCTGGATGCGGCCATTGACTTTGATGACCTTTCCTGTATCTGTGCCACCGGGTATGGCCGCATGGAGATACCTTTTGCTGACATGAACATGAGTGAAATATCCTGTCACGGCCTCGGGGCATGGAAAGCATGCAGGAGTGTACGCACCATTATTGATATCGGCGGCCAGGACTGTAAGGCCATTGCCGTTGACTCATTCGGGCGTGTAACTGATTTTGTCATGAACGACAAGTGTGCCGCCGGTACGGGACGGTCGCTGGAGATGCTTGCCCGAACCCTTGATGTGCCCCTTGCCGGCCTGGGGCGCCTTGCCCGGCGCAGCCGAAAGCCCGTAGCCATCAGTTCACGCTGCGGCATATTCATGGAACTGGAGGTTCTTGATGCCCTCTACCGCCGCAGAAAGATTAAAGACATCGCCCGGGGGATCACTGAGGCGGTGGCGGAACGGGCATGCGCCCTTGCCGCGGGCATTCCCCTTGCTGGTGACCTCTGTATAACCGGAGGTGTTTCAAAGAACAGTGCTGTTGTTGCCTCACTCGAGGAGCGCCTGGGACTCAAGGCGGTGCGTCTCCCCCTTGACCATCAGCTTATCGGCGCCTACGGCGCCGCCTGTTTTGCCCGGGAATCATGCCGTGAAAAAACAGCAGGGGAGACGGTACAATGCTGAGCGCCGGAATCGATGTGGGGACCCGTACCCTGAATATATGTATTTCTGAGAATGATAAAATTATTGCCTCTGTGTCAGCTTCCATGGAGAAGGATTTTCGCGGCCTCCTGAAGACAACAATGGGATCTGCCCTTGGTGAGGCGGGCCGCGCGCGGGGCAGAAAAACTTCTCCCCGTCATATATCCGAAACAGTGGCAACAGGATACGGCGGTCACCTCGTTAAAAAAGCGGATAAACGTCTCTCCGACGGGGTTTGTCTCGCCCGGGGGGCTTATTCCCTGGTGCCCGGCATCAACCGTGTTGTCTCCGTGGGAGGGCTTTTTATCCGCTCTGTTATTTTTGATGAAGAGGGGTTTCTCCTCGAGGAACAGGAAAACGAGCGTTGTGCCGCCGGGAGCGGCCGTTTCCTTGAAATGGTTGCCTCATCCCTGCAGGTTTCATATGATGATGTCTCCCGTATCGCCGGGGAGTCTGTCTCTCCCGTGACGGGACAGAACAGCTGTGCCGTCTTTGCCGAGAGCGAGATCATTAGTTTTGTCAACAGCGGGTATCTTCCTGCCGATATCCTGGCGGGGGTCATTCATTCCATCGCGGCCAAGACCGCCACGGTCATCGAACGCCTGGGTGGAGAGGGGCCCCTTCTCCTGACCGGTGGTGTGGCCCGTGTGGATATTTTCCCGACACTGCTTGCGGAGATGACCGGTGAGGAGATCCTGCTTCCCCCCTGTGACCCTGAGTTTGTTGCCGCCCGTGGTGCCGCCCTTGTTGCGGGAGGAAATTTTGTGCGCTCCCGCCGCAAAAAGGTAACCCCTGCCGTGTAAAGATTCCTGCGGACAGGTGATACACTCCCTGAAGTTTCATATCCCGCGCTTCAGACCGTACAGGACAGATCAACTTCCCCCCATTATCTTTATGATGCCGGCATGAAAAAAGATTTTTGCCCCGCGGAAAAGTGCGGGGCTTTCTCCATGCCTGATTCTGAATTATTTCACAGGAGCAGATAATGCGTGATGTCTATGTCATCGGCGTTCACACCACCCCCTTTGGACGCCATTTTGATAAAACAATCGGGGACCTTTGCGGGGCAACGGTTTTCCCCTGCCTCAAAGACGCGGGGATTGATAAAAACGATATCCAGGCACTCTGGTTTGCCAATTCAGCCTGGGGTGAATACCGCCGACAGGTCTGTATCAGGGCCCAGGTGGCACTGCGCCCCCTGGGGATCGATACCATTCCCATGACCAACGTTGAGAATGCCTGCGCCGGTGGAAGCACCGCCTTTCACCATGCCTGGCACGGCGTGGCAAGCGGCCTCTATGGTATGACTATGGCCCTGGGGGCGGAAAAGATCTATGATCGGAACCGTTTTCTTGTTTTTTCCGGTTTTCTTACCGGTATGGACGTGGGTAATTTTTCTGAAATCGTCAAGACCCTTCCCGACCTGGCAATGACCGATGATGAGAAAGAGGCAATGCGTGCCCATGCTGAAAAATATAAAAGGGCAGGGGGGGGAAGTAAAAAAAAGCGCGCCGGTATCAAAGACCGTATCCGGGAAATGCGTGATTCCGCCGTGGTGGCCATTCGTATCGGTGAGTCCATGGGCTATGATGTGCTCAAGATACTGCGCAGCCTCGGTACCGCCGACCATTCTCCCTTTATGGACGTTTACGGTTACGAGGCGCGCAAACATATGCGCCTCTATGGCTCCACCATTGAACAGCTGGCATTGATTGCCTCAAAGAACCATTTTCACAGCACCATGAACCCCAATGCCCAGTACCGATTTGACCTTTCACCTGAAGAGATTCTCTCTGACCGCCTGGTGACGTGGCCCCTGACGCGGGGCATGTGCGCCCCCGTGGGTGACGGCGCCGCCAGTGCCATTCTCTGTGACGAAAAAACCGTGCGCCGCCTGGGGCTCGCCTCCCAGGCCGTGAAGGTGCGGGCATCAGTCCCCGGTTCGGGACGGGCCCGCGGTGATGATGAACCTGATCTCGGCATGCGCCTTGCCCGGCAGGCCTACGAGGCCGCGGGCCTTGGTCCCGATGATATGAACATCGCCGAGGTTCATGACGCCACCGCCTATGGAGAACTCCACCAGACAGAGAACCTCGGCTTCTGCCCCGTCGGTGAAGGGGGCGCCCTGGCGGAGAGCGGGGCCACCCGTCTCGGGGGGCGCATTCCCGTTAATACCAGCGGGGGTCTGGAGTCGCGGGGGCATCCCATCGGCGCTTCGGGCCTGGGGCAGATTCATGAGATCGTAACCCAGCTGCGGGGTGAGGCAGGAGAGCGGCAGGTCGAAGGGGCCCGTTTCGGTATTGCCGAGAACGGCGGCGGCGCCCTCGGAGTCGAGGAAGCGGCAATGTGTGTACATATATTCGAAGGGCCGGGTAAGTGAAACATTCAGCAAGAGGAAAGATGCAATGAAACAGGAAATAAAAATCATTTTCGGAAAAATCCGTATGGCAAAGAACGTGGTGCGGTCACTGCTCATCTTTATGGCCGGTGAACTGCGGCGCGGGACCCTGAGGGCCAACATGAAGGGCGTGGCAAAAATGGAGCTCGCCGAGGAGATGTCATGGTTCGAACTTCTCGCGGAAAAGGCAACACGGCATCCCCTGCGCACCTACCTTGTCTTCGGTGATGATGAATTCAGTTACAGGGAGATGTACCGCAATGCCTGCCGCATGGGCAATTACCTGAAGAGTCTCGGGGGCGGCCGCGGCATGGGGGTTGCCCTTTTCATGGACAACAGTCCCCGGTTTCTCGATGTTTTTTTCGGCCTTCAGACCCTGGGTATGTATGCTGTTCCTGTCAACACCAGTCTCCAGGGAGAGGGCATGGCCTATATTCTCAACCACTGTGATGCCAGGTTTCTTGTCATCGACGCGGCGCACCTGGAAAAACTGGAGCGGATAAAAGAATCCCTCACCGGTATTGCAACTGTTATTGTCAACGGCGAGGCAGGGGGAAGTTTTGGCTCCACTGATTATGAAAGCCTCCATGATTCTTTTTCCTTCAGTGATGCTGATCCCGGCATCGGTTACGATAAGGATGACATTGCAGTGATTACCTATACTTCAGGAACCACGGGACTTCCCAAGGGGGTGGTCTACCGTTACCGCAGGTCAGGGGTGAAACTTTTCGGGCTCATTTCTCATCTTCTCTGGCGGAAGTCAGACGTGATGTATACCTGCATGCCCCTCTTTCATGCCAATGCACTCCTGGTGACCTGTACCAGCGCCCTGCACGCGGGTGCCCGGGTGGTACTTGAAAAGAAATTTTCCGCCAGCCGGTTCTGGGACTCCATCCGCCGGTACGGGGTGACCACCTTTAATACCATCGGTGCCATGATACCTATTTTAATGAAACAGCCGGAGTCTAAACTCGATGCAAAGAACAGGGTGCGCTTTATCATTTCAGCCGCCTGCCCCCCCCAGCTCTGGGAGGCCTTTGAAAAACGTTTCGGTCTTACCATCTATGAAACCTACGGTGCCGTTGACGGGGGGGGCAAGACCATACTGAACCTGGGGACAGCCCCTGTCGGTTCCATCGGGCGACCTCCCATGAAGATTACCTACCGGCTGGTTGACGAGGCAATGAATGATGTGCCTGCCGGTGAACCGGGAGAGCTTGTCTTTCCCGCCCCTAAGAAGCGCAATGATGCCGGGGGCGTTGAGTTTTACAAGAATGAAAAGGCCAGCGCTGAAAAACAGAGTGACGGTTGGATACGCACCGGTGATGTGATGCGCCGCGACAGAAAAGGCTATCTCTATTTCGTAGGCCGCAACACCGAGTCGATGCGTATCAAGGGTGAAAATGTCTCCGCCTACGAGGTTGAACAGGTTTTACAGAAACACCCCGCTGTTCTCGAAGCGGCGGTCTATGCCGTACCCTCTGACCTTGCCGAAGATGATATCATGGCCCGCGTTACCCCTGTTGAAGGCACATCCCTTACAGAAGATGAACTCATTGCCTATGCCCGTGAAAACCTTGCCCGCTTTGCCGTGCCCCGCTATGTCAAGATCGTTGAGACTTTCGAGAAAACCGAGACTCACCGTATCCGCAAAAAGGCCCTGGAGAGCGAAGGTGTTATTCCCGGTACCTGGGATTCCCGCGAGGAGGTGTATGTCTGATGTCTGGTCTGGCCGGGCATGCCGGATTTCTGCTGGAGTACTGGTTGAACTGCCAGTGGAAATAAAAGACAGGCTATCCATGTTTCTGGTTAAAAAGGCAGTTCCCTGATGATTGAGAGAAACCAGCTGAAATACCGGGCGTCACCGTTGAGACTCAGGTGGCCCCGGGTGATGGCTGAAGCAATGGATTTGGGGGAGGGGTTCATCATGTAGCGCATGCCTGACATGGCATCGGACCAGGACAGGGTAATGTCAGGTTCAGCCTCTGCTCTGCGGGTTGTGGTTACCCGTCCGTTTTTAAAACGATAGGCCCGCGAGATATCAGATTTATTTTCAGCAATAATCAATGAGCAGTTTTGCTGGCGTAATGTTTCTTTCAGGCTCTTGTTGAAGAAGGGATAATATTTTAGAATCAGATAGAGAAGATAAAGTAACATACTGAAGCGCATTCGGTTTCTCCCTGCGAACATATAATACTGACATGTCAGTATTATATGTTCGCAGGGATTGTTTCTGTCAATACATTTTTGGCGACATATGGGGTTTCCACGAAGAAGCGAGTGTATACTGCATTGATTATTACATAAAAATGGCTTTTACCGGCATCCCCTGCTTATTGACGAATTTTGGGAGTTTATTCCTGGCAAGGAAAAAGAAGAGCATATAGATGCCGGCCATTGGCCGGTTAAATAAAAGCCGGTCAATGAAACGGTAAGCAGGCCTTTGCCTTACCGAGAGAAAGAGAAGAAGCTTTACCAGGAGATTCCTTTTTCTTTCAGAAACATTTATATGGAAATGATACTTTTCAGGATAGTTGATTTCATAATTTTCAAGCAGAGTTTTCATTTTTTTCAGAAGGTCTGTTTCTCTACCGGAAAGTATAAGGTCTCTGCAGAGGGCGAACAGTTCAAAGGTGTCATAGTGAAACCGGTAGTTGTACCTGAGTTCAAGTTTTTCGGCAATGGCACCCATTTCCTCTATTTTTTTAAGCAGTAGATCTGAAGGTTCAGTCATTTCTTTATCTTTTTCCATAAAGTACCGGTACATCGTAACAGTATAGTCTGTGAGTGTAACATTGTCCCATGAGACGTGAATAAGAGGGGGGACGCGAACATGGTTGAAGAAAAGATGTCTGCGGGCAAAACCGGGCAGGTAGAGAAGGTTTTTCACTACCTGGTCACTCAATGTTAAAAACTCGAGGAATGCATCACAATCATCTCCATGGTAATATGACCTGACCGCGTCTTCTACGGAGAGCCCCTCCTTGAAAATTTTCAGGGTAACAATGGTATTGAGTTCGTTCCAGTAGGAGCTTTCTTTCATGAAGGTGAAATTTCTGAAGCGGGACCATCCCCCTGTCTGGCACCAGAGGTGAAGACCGGAAAACCCGGGAACATACTTAAGTCTTTCATAATAGTTTTTATAATCCCAGCCGGTAAAAGAGGGAAACTCACCAAAGCCCTCGTATTCCCTCCGTGCCTGCAGTTCGACAATTTTTTTCAGGTGGCTTTTGAAAAAGAGGGGGTTGAGCCTGAGGTGCCTGAAAAAATCATGTTCACCATATTTCATTGATATGATCAGGTTGTCGCTGTTAATGCCGGAAAAAACCTGTTCAAAGGTTTTTTCGTTCCAGATAAGGTCTCCTGTTTTGTAGGCACCGATGGTCCAGGTCCTGAAGACCAGTTTCTTGTTGTGCTTTTCGAAGAGGGGAAGTATTTTTTTGAGAAAGAGATTTACCTCTGAAGGCTTTTTTAAAACAATGCGGCTTTTAAAGTCTCCCTCCACGTCTACGCCATCTGATTCCCCGATCCTGACAATGATCCCTTCAAGCAGGGGGAAGTCTTTAAAAACTTTTTCGATACCCCTGGTAAAAAGTTCAATAATGTCATCGGTTTTCTTTCCCGTGTTGTTGTCAATGGACCGGTTATAGAACATGAAATCAGTGGTTATAAAAATAGAAAGGGTGAGTTTTTCTGCAGTTTTAAAAAAATTTTCGTAATACTGACGGTATATTGAAATCTTTTTTTTAAGCCTTTCGGGATAGAAGTCATAGATGATCAATCGGCTCAGTTCGTCTATTGATACTGCATTGAAACCGATAGTTTTAATGATATTAAAATATTTTTTTACATTGCTTTCCAGGTCCTCCCTGTCATCTGGATTGAGCATCAAATACTCTTCAAGGTTCTGGTAGGGAATTTTCGACCAGTTAACAAGCCCCTGTTTATGGTAAAGGAAAAAGGGGCTTGTACTGTCGATGATATAGAGAGGCTCATTCATATGATTCATCAGTAAAATAGTTGTCAAGGACCCTGTTGTACTCGTAGTTGACCAGGACGTTTTCACGTGCCTTCTGTCGCATGGAGAAATACCTGTCATCCCGTTTTTCAATCCAGTCAACAATCTCTTTTATTTTATAAGCCCATGTTTCTGTATTGCCCGTATCAAGGACAAATCCCGTGTCATTGTCTTTTATTATTCCCTTGGGGCCTCCAACATTTGAAACAAGAGCGGGGAGGCCGCATGACTGCGCCTCGAGTACTACCATGCCGAAGGTGTCTGTTTCGCTGGGGAAAACCAGTATATCACTTCCCGAATAAACAAGGGGAAGCATTTTATTGGGGATCCTGCCGGTAAAATATACATTGGCCAGATTGGCTGTTCGAGACTTCAGGTCTTTCATGTAAGAAGTGGGACCGTCGCCGACAAATACCAGGTTTATTCCTGATTTTTCTTTAATCAGCTTTTCGTAGCTCTTTACAAGAAAGTCGATATTTTTATCATCGGATATCCTTCCCGCATATACAAGGTTTATGCCATTACGAATGCCCAGTTTTGCCTCCAGAAATTCCCTGCCTTCCTTTTTTGGCTCGAAGTAGGCAGCGTCAATACCCCGGTAGAAGAGTTTCAGTTTTTTGCTGTCAAAGCCGCGTTTTTCGAGAAGATCAATATATTCACGGGTCGGGACCATGATCCTGTCTGCCTGCTCATGGAACCATTTTGTATATTTTTCAATTATCATGATAAGGGGTGATTCTTCGTCTATGATATTTGCTGCCTGCATGGTAAAATCAGTATGATAAACAGCCTTGCACTTCAGCCCCATCAGTTTTGCGTAAATCAGGCCGTAAAGGCCGATAATGCCGGGAGAAGAAATATAGACCTCATCGACTTCACGGGTACTCAATGTCTCAAACATCCTGAGCAGGGAGGGGACCTTGAACGTCAATTTGTCATAATATGGAAGTCCACTGTAAAAGAGGGGGTCAAGGTTTATTACATTGGGGGGAAGTTCATTTCTCGGTTCATCGTCGAGAAGTGAGGAGACGATGCTGAGATCTTCTCCCCGCTGGTAGGCCTTCCAGCCAATATTTCTGAGCGTTACGGAGACACCATTGAGATCATTTATTGTGTCGGTAAACCAGAGTATTCTCTTCCTCTGCTTTTTTCGGGTGGCGAAAAACCGCTGGCTGATTTCTTCCTGAAATCCTATGTCCTTGTTAAGGTACTTGAGGGCAAAAGATACAGGGATGTATACAGAGAGCCCCCCGAGAAGCGAAGACAGGGAAGAAACTATTGATCCAATATCGCCCTTCTCAATTGACTCTCGGGCGTGTTTGAAAAAACTTCCCGTAATTGAATCTGAAAGATTGATGATTTCTTCGTACATGAGTTCAAGCTTTTTATCGAAACCGGTTTTTTCTGAACCATGAATTTTTACAAGCCTGTCAAGGGACCTGCCGTGAAGTGACCTTGATCGCCTGAGGCGGTTGATTTTGTAACGGCTGATAAGATCGGGCTTTCTGTTGAGAAATAAAAGATTGTTTATTTCATTTATCACAGACTTGTTTTCACCTTTGCGGGCAAGAATATTGTCCATGGTAATTTTGTATATCTGGAAGGCAAAGAGACGGTAATCCCTGCTGTTGCCTCCCATTTCACTTCCTCCCTGTCTCAGTGCCTCAACGGCCTCTTCAGGGGTATCGGCATCAATGTCGGTCCAGGTATTTCCGATAAAGATTCCCGCATGGTCGTCGGAACCGGCAGTCAGTGATTTTTTCCATGGTGTGTCACTGAACGGCTCGATGCCATGTATCCGGTAGAGTTCATCAATCTTTTCAGGTGTAAGGCTTTTGAGAACTTCCACGAAACTTTCATTGCACCTTGCATTTCTGCAGCCGTTTCTTCCCTCAAAAACATCAAAAAGGAGAATCAGTTTTTCAATATGTTCAATAGAAAATTTATCTGTCAGGCGGTATGTCGCATGGGCCACGGAACAGGCTATCCTGTGCTTTTTTATAAAATCACGAAGCTGGTAAATGTCCTTTCTGAGTTTGTCTATTGTTGCGAACTGTTCTTCAGTAAACCCGTAGAGTAAAATGTGCACCGGTACCCGATCCTCGGGGAAAAAGGCTGTTGCCTCCACACCAAGTATCACCCTTTCAGGATGATTCTGTTGTAACTGCAGACACCCGGTAATCGTATCATGGTCAGTAATTGTCACCAGATCCATGCCTCTTTGCAGTGCCATTTTATAGATATGTTCAGGTTCGGTATACGATTCGCTGGAATGAAGAGCCTTAATGACTGGATTCTGTGATTCGCTTGAGTATTTTGAATGAACATGAAGGTCAATTTTTTTCATTTTATTCTCCCTGAAACTTTTCTGACGACATTGGCGAAATTTAAGCCGGTTGTCTTTCTCTTAATTTTTAACTCCGGACAATTGTCTTTTATGTGAAACCCGCCAGGTGACCTGGTAGGCAAGAAAGCTGAGAATAACGGCATAGGGTAGTGAGCCGACTAATAATGGTATGATGATACTTCCCATTGTTTGTATGAAAGATGAGAAGGCGGCAAAAAATGACTGGTCCAGAACAGGTTGCCACAGGGCGCTAAACTCACTGTAGGTGGCTGGGGAGTCCGCATTTAAAAACAGGCGACTGAAGGGAATGCCGGTATAGTAAAATATAAAATAAAGTGGGATTACGGTAAAATAGTTGGTCAGCCATATAAAAGCGAAGCCCAGCCTGTAATCAAAGCTCAATCTGGGGGCGCCACGGAGAAGACCCCATAAGAGAGAATATGCCAGGATTTGAATGCCTACAGTAGGAGTGAGAGCGATGAAAGTGCCGATGCAGGCACCGCGGGCCAGTTGGCCGGGCGAACTCGAGCTTGAGATGATAAGGCTGTATATTTTTTTAAAGAAATTTTTTATAGGATTTTTCTCTCTGTCCTGTGTTAGTGTACCATCTTTTTTTAATTTTCCGCATTCGGTTACGAGCAGAATGCTGGTATCAGAAACAGGTTCCTTGTTTTTCATTATACAACTTTTCGCAAATATTCTTCTTCGATGATTGATCCGGTATCGTTAACACCGATCATATAATATTCGAAACCGAATTTTTTCATCGTGTGACGGTCATATTGATTCCTTCCATCAAAAATAACCGGGTTTTTTAACAGTTTGTGCATTTCATCAAAATCAGGATTTCTGAATTCCTTCCATTCAGTTGCAATGATAAGGGCATCAGAGTTTCGTGCGGCAAGGTATTTGCTGTCGAAATAAATGATGTTTTCCTGGTTCTTAAGGTAGCAGGACCGGGCTTCATGAACAGCTTTGGGATCATAGGCATGGATAACAGCCCCTCGAGCGGTAAGTTCTTTAATAATGGTAATGCTGGGGGCCTCTCTCATATCATCTGTCCCCGGTTTAAAGGCAAGCCCCCAGAGAGAGAAAATTTTCCCCTGGAGATTGCTGCCAAAGCGGCTGTAAATTTTATTAAGGAAAAAATGAACCTGGCTTTTGTTTACATTTTCCACGGCATTTAGTATTTCAGGTGAGTAGCCTGAATCATGTGAAGTTTTTATCAGTGCCTGTACGTCCTTGGGGAAACAACTTCCCCCATACCCGACTCCTGGATAGATAAAACTGTAGCCAATACGTCTGTCGCTACCGAGGCCTGTTCGTACATTGTTAACATCCGCTCCGAGGATTTCACAGATGCGTGATATTTCATTCATGAAGGAAATTTTCGTGGCAAGCATTGCATTGGCAGCATACTTCGTCATTTCAGCACTCCTGATATCCATGGCGATGAATTTTTCACTGTTTCCTGTAAAGGGCCTGTAGAGTTCTTTCATCACTTCCATTGTTTCATGATCATCCGAACCGATAACAACCCTGTCAGGTTGCATTGCATCATTTATTGCAGAACCTTCTCTGAGAAATTCGGGGTTGCTCGCAACCGTAAAGGTCAGGTTGATTTTTCGTTTTTTCAGTTCGTCTTCAATGGCTTTGTTTACCTTTTCTGCCGTTCCAACGGGAACAGTCGATTTGTTGACAATGATAATATCATGTTTCATTGAACGTCCAATGGAAGCGGCTGCCTTTAAAACATACTGTAAATCAGCACTTCCATCTTCTCCCATCGGGGTGCCTACCGCGATAAATATGATCGCCGCCTGTTTTAGTGCTTCTTCAATGCTGGTGGTAAAAAACAATGTCTCGCCTGACATGTTTTTTCTTACCATGTCCTCGAGGCCGGGTTCGTAGATTGGAATAATACCTTTATTCAGGTTGTCGATTTTCTCTCTGTTGGTGTCAACACAGGTGACATGATTACCTGTTTCCGCGAAGCATGTTCCCGTAACGAGTCCGACGTACCCGGTTCCAATCACAGCGATTTTCATAGCAGTCCCCAGATAATACTTATTTGATAATTGAAATTGTATTAAATTATAAAAAGTTATTATAAAGGGGATGTGAAGTCTGTTATGTATTGTGTTAATTGAGGGTGGGGATTTTCTAAGAGAAAGTCAAGAGATTAATTGACTAAATT
>CAZHNW010000112.1:0-13685 GCA_964534225.1 uncultured Leptospirales bacterium
TCAAAATTTGTATTCACAGAAAAACAGAAAACTCTCAAACAACGGCTTGAAGCACTGAGCGGCGGGGCAATAGAAGACGCACGTCTTCATGCTGAGATTGCCATTCTGGCAGATAAGCTTGATATCAATGAAGAGCTTGTCAGGCTTGATGATCACCTTAAAAAATATAAGTCCATAATGCAGGAGAATGGGCAGGTGGGCAAGAGACTTGATTTCGTAGCCCAGGAAATGTTCCGGGAGATCAATACTATCGCTTCGAAATCTAACAGCTCAAAGGTTTCGCATATGGTTGTGGAAGTTAAAAATCACATTGATAAAATTCGAGAACAGTGCAGAAATGTTGTTTGATTGCGGCAGTGAAGTAAATAATTCATTAAAAATAAAACCTGATGGGGCAATGAGGGTTAATTTAATTTTTTTTAAAGATACTGGCTTATGAATACTACTTTGATAAATATTGGTTTTGGTAACGCCGTTGTTGCGCAGCGTGTCATTGCTGTTATTACACCATCGTCTGCATCTGGAAAGCGTTTACGGGAAGACGCAAAGGAAAACAATACCCTGATTGACGCCACGCATGGAAGAAAAACCCGTGCTATACTGATTATGGACAGCAATCACATTATACTCTCTGCCATGCAGCCTGAAACTATTGCCAACAGATTGATGAGCAATGCAGCTGAATAATATGTTTTCCATCGTGATTTCAGCTCCATCGGGAGCGGGGAAGACAACAATAATTCGTATGTTGCTTGAACAAAATTCCCGTCTTGCCTTTTCTGTGTCAACGACGACAAGGCCTGAAAGGCCTGGAGAAAAAAAAGGTGTGCATTATTATCATGTTGATCACAATGAATTCGAGGATATGATCAGTAAGGGAGAGTTCGTTGAATGGGCCCGGGTACATGATAATTATTATGGTACTACACAAAAAGAGATTGACAGAATAACAGGGGAAGGCAGAATTCCTATTTTTGATGTTGATGTGCAGGGTGCAGGCTCTCTAAAAGAGAAGCTTCAGGGGGCACTGTTTATTTTTATCGTCCCACCTTCCCTTCAGGTTCTGGAGTCGCGTTTGAGGAGTCGAAAAACCGAATCAGACGGTCAAATTGGGGTCAGACTCCGAAATGCCAGGAAGGAATTGCAAAAATATCATCTATTTGACTATATTATCATCAACGATGATCTCGATGAAGCGGTAAAAAAATGCTCTTCTATCGTAACCGCCGAGAGTTGCAGAATGAAATATAATCAGGAATTTATTATAAATCTTGGAGGCAGTGAATGATAATTCCTTTGGATAAGCTACTTAAATATAACGATAATAAATATATCTTTACCAAGGCGGCAATGAAGGCTGTTGATAAAATTGGTAACATCAGGGACTATCCTGAAGAAAATCATAACTGGAAGGTTGTTCCCAATATTCTCAAGCTTGCCCTTGAGGAAGATCTCAAGGTCAATTTTTCTTTTGAAGAAGAAGATGAACCAGAAATAATCGGTGAAGAGTAAAAGGATCAGGATAGATTAAAGCGGTTGTACTGACAGGACCAACGGCAGCTGGAAAGACAGATTGCTCCCTTGCTATTGCAGGCGACGCATTTGAAATTATTTCCTGCGACAGCGTGCAGGTGTACCGCTATCTCGATATCGGGAGTGGTAAATTAACGAGAGGGGAACGGCAAAGGGTTCCCCATCATTGTATTGACATAGTTGATCCTGATGAAGATTTTACTGTTGGTGATTTTATTGTTGAAGCAGAATCGGCAGTAAGTAAGGTGATTAACGACGGCAAATTGCCGGTTTTTACCGGTGGAACCGGCTTTTATATTGATTCTTTTTTTAACGGCCTTTCAGAAGTACCGGATATTGACGAAAATCTGAGAGATGAAGTAGAGAAAGAACTGAAAGAGTCCGGGCCGGAGTCGCTTTATAGAGAACTGAAGCAGGTTGATCCTGCTTTTGCTCAGAAGGTGCATGTCAATGACCACCAGAGAATAATCAGGGGGATTTCTGTTTACAGATCTGAAGAACGTCCCCTGAGTTCATTCTTTGAGGGGAGAAGAGGGCACGGCAGCAGCGATACCCTTTATCTTGCTCTCTGGGTCGAAAATGATATATTGAAAGAAAGGATTGATAACCGTGTCACATCGATGCTTGCACTCGGGTTTCTTGAGGAAGTTTTGTCTCTGCGGGAAAAAGGATACGGGCCAAATCTTAAAGCGATGCAGTCTATCGGTTATCATGAGCTCAACCGTTATATCGACGGAGAATTGACATATGATGAAGCGGTTGAGATAATAAAAATTGAAACCAGGCGTTATGCCAAAAGGCAGATGACCTGGTTTCGCAGAAATAAAAAGATAGAATGGTTCCACTACAGGGAACTGGACAGGGTGAAAGACCGGGTTAATATCTGGCTTGAACACAAAAATAAAGAGGAGAAATAAAAATGGCCAAACAAGTCAGCAACTTACAGGATGTTTTTTTAAACAATGCAAGAAAAGAAAAATGTGAAATAACAATTTATCTCGTGAATGGTGTTCCCATCAAGGGAAGGGTTCTCAGTTTTGATAATTTTACACTTCTTGTTGAAGTTGACAAAAAACAGAATATGATTTATAAACATGCTGTTTCTACTATAGTTCCTTTGAAGCCCATGCCGTACCGCAATGATCAGTTAGATGAGGCAAAGGAACCTGAAGAATAAACAGGAAGGATGAATGAAAAAATTTCTTTTCAGAATACTGTTGCTTTTAATTTTTTCTCTGGCGGTTTTTACTTTTCTATTTGGTTATTACAGGCTTGATGAAAAACATCTTGCTGTTTTGAAAGTAAATGACAGTGGAAAGGTCTTGAAAGTTTTTTCGGAAAAGAATGCCTTTGTTTATCAGGGGCTTATGCCGTGGCTGTATAATGTTGAGATTATCAGCATTGACATGATTGATGATTTTTCAGTCTCACTTGTTATTCCCGAACTTAAGGGGCTGAAAAACGTAAATAATGCTGTTCATATCCCCCTTTCTCTCCGTTACCGGATAAATCGTGACACTTTTACTTCTATTGAACTGCTGGAAGGGAAGGGGCGTCCGCTTAAGGATTATGTACGCAAGATTGTTAAGGGGAAGTTTTATAAAGCTTTTTATTCTTATCTGTACCCTGTCTACAGAGGATATCTTTTGGACAGGGAACAGCAGAAATTATTGGAAGATGCGCGGACTGATATCCTTGAATATCTCAGTGGATACAATATTTCGGTTGTTGATATGTCGGTATCAGGGCCTGTTATTATCCCTGGTAACAGGGAATATCTCGAGGGACTGAAATATGTTGCAGAATTAAAGCGTATCCAGTTTCAAAACAGAAAAGAGATGGAAAAGCTAAACAGTCGTCTCAAGCAGGAAAAGCTGAAAGAAAAAATGCTTTTTGAAAAGTACCGCCAAATGTCACGTCTTTTAAGAGATAATCCATTTATTTTAAAGTATATTTATATTGACAAATTGGCAGATGATCTGAAAGTGATTATCTCTTCAGATAAAACCGGTATGCCCCTGTTTTTGAATTCTAATGAGGCAGAAAAGAAGCCCGTAGAAAATAAAGGTGAAATCGATAACCTCAGATGAGGAAAAAGAAATATTCATAATCTAACAAGGAGTAGTATATGCCCTGCGGTAAAAAGAAAAAACGAAAAAAAATTGCTAATCATAAGCGTAAAAAGCGAAGAAGACAGAATAGACATAAAAAGAAAGCATAATTTTCGGGGAGATTGGTGCAAACGCCAGTCTCCCTTTTATGGTTTTTGCGCATTTTCCCACAATTCTATACAGATAGTGTGCTGTGACAGATAATTCGAACATCAACTGGAAGAGAAGGCCTTCTGAAATTCGGGGGTATTTTCGGACTCTCTATACTACCGTGGAGAATGGTGATTATCTTCGTGTAGACTACAATCCGAAAGAAAAACGGGTGCGTCTTTATGTCGAAGTACAGGATGAAGGGGGCAGTCCCTATTATTCTGTCATAAAGGATGGCAAGGTTACCATAGAGCGGAGTGTTATGAGTGGCAGAAGCTCCGGGTTTTCAGAAAAATTCAGGGAACGCGCTCACATTTATTCCACCATCAGCAATAAAGATGTTCTAAAGATTATTAATAATAATTACGGCATCTCCCGCAGTCAAAAGTCTGCTGATACTGGACATATGACTGATGTTGAGCATAAAAAGCGGCTCGAAGAGACACGAAAGCGCTATTTTGTCGCGGAAAAAAATCCCTATGCGGGGGGAACAGTCCTGACGGGAACAGTGCATGGACGTGTACGGTTTCTTGATTTCGTTGATTTCGCAGTGGGATGGGCTCTCGCTCTGGGGTTATTTTTCTATTTTCAATACAATTTTGTTGTCCTTGGTGTTGTTGCAGCCCTGTTTGGCCTTGTAATAGGTCTAACGGATATTTTTATCAGGGAAAGACAACCCCTGGTTATCAAAATTCTGTTTTTTATCTGTACCGGTATTGCTTCTTATGTCTATGGCTATTATCTAATGTAGGTGCTCATTCATTGAAAAAATGGATGATCCGAGATTTTATGCTTGAAAAGTATATTCCCTGTATTAGTATTTTAATTTGAAACAAAGAGATAATCACAGGTATTGAAAATGATTGAATCAAAAGAAGATGTTGTCACTTCGCAACAGGTGGTCTGTTTTAAAATAGGCAGGGAAGAATATGGCATCGATATTCTGCTGGTACAGGAAATATTGAAACTTCCCGTTGTTACAAAGCTTCCCCGGTCCGTTGATTATATCATGGGTGTTATTGATTTACGGGGTAAGGTTATTCCTGTTGTCGACCTTGGAAGAAAGTTTAATATCGAGGGCGCAAAAGAGTCAGAAAGTAACCGGGCAATTGTCGTCGATATTGGTGGAAAACAGGTAGGCCTTGCTATTGATTCGGTCAGTCATGTCATAAAGATCAATTCAAATGATATTGAACCCCCCCCTCCTGTTGTAAAGGGCATTTCAGGCAGGTACATTGTCGGCATCGCGAAACTTGAAACGGGTTTTGTTGTAATACTCGATATAAATCAGATTTTTTCCACTGAGGAAGTCGCTACCCTTTGAATGCAGGTTAATATGCGGCTACAAGGATTGTTTCTACTTCGTTTGGTGTAAGGGGACGCGGGGCATTTTCTATAAAATTGTATGTCATTGATATGTTGGCAATGTTACTCAGTTCTGAACGTGATATACCGTAGTCAGAAAGCCGCTGGGGAATATTAACATCAATTTCCAGCTTTCGTATCGCCTCTACCGCCTTGATTGCCGCCTCGATTACTGTTACATCTTTTACATCTTCACCCATTACCTTTGACATCTGTACATACTTGCCCGGAGAAGACGTCAGGTTGAATTCCATAATGTGGGGCAGAATAATTGCCATACCTGTTGGTGTGTCAATTTCACTGCGTGCGCTGAGGGCAAGTGATATGGACAGTGCCACTGAAAGATAGGCTACGGAAAATGATATCCCCGCCATTACTGAAGAGGTGGAGAGATAGACGCGCGGTGTCAGGTTTTGCGATTCATTGTAGGCGATATTCAGGTTCCTGAAAATCATATCTATCGATTTTAGACTGAAAGTGTTGATTATGTCATTATTGGCAGTAGAAATAACGGATTCTGTGGCCACTGCCAGTGTGCTTATAACAGATCTTATATATGTTTCTTCTTCAGTTTGCAGGGTTACTGCAGGGTCAACAATTGTCGCTCGTGGGAACAGGTTGCGGTGGTAGAGGCACTTGCGCGTATTCTGCTGAATTTCCCGCAGGTAGAAGATGGGGGCAATCTCAAGGCCGAAAAGGGGCATGATAGGCATGGTGATGAGGGTTACCGTCATTTTATTGAATTTTTTTTCTGTGAAGATATCGTCACAGAAGTAATAGTTGTTGATGAGTAGAGCAACAGCTTTTGCGGCATTTATTGAATCTTCTGATCCAAAACCTATGATGATGTCGCAATTGGTTTTTTTGGCGAATGTGACCGCCAGGTCGATGTCTTCAGTGTTGGGGTTATGAGGTACCTCATCATAGATGATACATCCCATGTCTGAGCTTTTCAGAGTACGGGCAAGCTGCTCTGCGGTTTCTGTATAATCCTGGAAGTCACGTGACGTGATGATTATAAGTACCCGTGAACCGAAACGGGACAGTATTTTTCCTGTTTCAGCGAGGATGTCATGCTGAATATAGATTTCTGTAGGAAGATGGAAATCTGCTAAAATATCATGTTCCAAAGGTTTCACCCATAAAAAAAGCGGACATAATGGTTATCTCCGCTTCCTGTCGTTGAAAATCAAGATGTTACAGCCTGTTGCTATTCTCTAAGTAAAAAACTGGCAATTCTTCCTGCAACTTTCTCAAGAACTTTATTGTCATCGAAGTCGTAGGTACCCTTTTCTATCTGTTCCTTGATAGCCTTTACCCTGTCTGCCCTGATATCAGATGTTTCATGCACTATCTGGGTGTGACGGGAGATTTCAGATGCCATTTTGCCCTCTGAAGAAATTTGAACGGAATCGTTCTTTTTTACTTCTTTAGAGCCAGAGGCTGGGCGATTCTTCTTGGGTTCGATTATGTTATTGATGTTGCCTATTTTGTCGATTACCATGGTTTGTCACCTTTCTTTAATCTGTTTATATGATCGGAATAATTTGTCAATTCTTTAATGATTTATTCTTATTTATAGTAAATATATGCATATTCAGTTTGTTTTTCAAGTTTAATTATTGTCAATGGCGATAACAAATTCACCCTTTTCTGTGATGGCGAAATCATCAGTGAGGGTGTCTTTCCCGGTGAGTAAAATGAATTCTTCGTGGATTTTGCTGATTTCACGTCCTGTCAGCACAGGGGCCGCGGGGAAGACCTCTCCTATGGCTTTCAGTGTTTTTACAATACGGTGGGGAGATTCATATATAATGATTGTCCCGTTGAATTCCCGAAGTTTTTCAAGCTCATGTATGCGCCGACCCGGTTTTTTGCTGAGAAAACCGCTGAATATGATGTTTTTACCGTCGAATCCTGTTACAGAGGCAATGGCGGTAAGGGCAGAAGGACCGGGCAGGGGGCAGATTGTAAGGCTTCTGTGCCGGGCTTCTCGGACCAGGCGGCTTCCGGGGTCAGAGATGCCGGGGGTTCCCGCATCGGTAAGGTAGGCGATGTCGCGGCCTTTTTCAACTTCCCCGCATGCCTCTTTGATTTTTTGCTCTGAGCTGTGTGAGTGGAGTGAACGCGTGGGCAGAGAAATCGAGTAGGCGTCGAGGAGTTTTCGGCTCTGCCGGGTGTCCTCGCAGTAGACGATTTCAACGCTGCGAAGGGTCTCAACAGCACGGCAGGTTATATCCTGCAGATTACCGATGGGGGTGGCAATTATGTATAATGTTCCCGGCATTGTGTTTTCCTTTTTGAGTGTGTAACTTCCTGCAAAAACATGGAGATCATGCCGGTGAAGAAATCATTAAATCAACAAAAAAATGACCCCCCTGATGAAATAATCGGATTTCATTTGACAGATTGCCATGTCTGGCCCGTTGTGATGCCATGGACTTTACGCTATTATGCCAGGATAAAGGTTCAGGGGCGCGCAGGGGGGAAGTGTCGACTTCCCGGGGTTCTTTTCAGACGCCTGTTTTTATGCCCGTTGCTACACGCGGTTCTATCAGGGCCCTTACCAGCAGGGATATCGATGAGCTTGCCTTTGAAATAATTCTCTCCAATACCTATCATCTCTACATCCGTCCAGGTCTTGAGGTTCTGGAGGGGGCAGGTGGGTTGCATAAATTCATGCGTCACGAAAAGCCCATACTGACGGATTCAGGAGGGTTCCAGGTTTTTTCTCTTTCTGATCTCTGCCGTATAAAAGAGCATGGTGTGGAATTTGCCTCGCACCTCGATGGCTCGCGGCATGTTTTTACGCCACGCTCTGTTCTTGATATCCAGAGGGTTATTGGTTCTGATATCATGATGGTTCTCGATGAATGCACCGATTATCCTGTTGAAAAACAGGGAGCCCGTGATGCCATGGAAAGGACCATTCGCTGGGCAGGTGAGGCGGCGGAGTACTGGCGTGAATCCTTTGACATGGGAAAACAGGCCCTTTTTGGCATCGTTCAGGGGAGTGTCTTCCCCGATCTGAGGGAAGAATGCGCCCGCCGCCTTGTTGATCTTGACTTCCCCGGCTACGCTATCGGTGGACTCAGTGTGGGAGAACCGAAGGAACTCTACCGTGATATTACGTCTCTGACAACGTCTTTACTTCCCCCTGACAAACCCCGATACATGATGGGAGTAGGGTCACCCCTGGAAATACTCCACGGTGTCCGGTATGGTATTGACATGTTTGACTGTGTCATGCCCACGCGTATCGCCAGAAACGGCACCCTCTATACTTCCCAGGGGCGCATTAATATAAAGGCGGCCCGTTTTGAAAAGGATGATTCTCCCCTGGATCCGCACTGTTCATGCTATGTCTGTCAAAATTTTTCCCGTTCATATCTGCGTCATCTTTTTAAGGTGGGAGAAATTTCCGCCCTTATTTACAATACATTTCATAACCTTTTTTTTATGAAAACATTTATGACGGAGATAAGAAAAGGCATTGAAGATGGTATTTTTGAGGAAATAGAGGCAAAATGGTATACGGTTTTTAATATTTAGCGTCATTATTTATCTTGACATCCATAATGTGTGCAATTATATTGTTGAATTAAAATATTCCCTGTTTGTATATATAGAATATTGTTTATTTTTGTAAGGAAGGGATGAGTATGGATATTAATACCAGATCCAGCGGTGAGGTGGTATTGCTTGACATCGCCGGTGAGATTGACCTGTATAATGCGCCGGAGATCAAAGACATTATCAATCGGCTTATTGAAGAAAAAAAATATAATGTTGTGATTAACCTGGAAAAGGTTTCTTATATCGACTCGTCCGGGATAGGCGCGTTGATTTCCAGTCTTTCCAATTTAAAGAAATACCAGGGTGGTTTGAAAATTATTAATGTTTTTGCCTCTGTGAGAAAAGTATTCGAACTTACCAAGCTGACATCTTTTTTTGAGATATATGAATCAGAAGAAGAAGCTGTCAGTTCTTTTAACGTCTGAGATATTTCCCTGCGGGACGGCCGGGTTTTCTGAGGCAGGAGCAGTTTTTGTCAACAATAACAGGTGTAAGAGGATATATTATGCGGAAATTTAGACTACCAGTTTTTTTTCTGACTGCTGCCATGGCAGTTATTGTTGCCTGTGGTGATCCGATTCCTATCAAGGAAATGGTTGCTGCACGGCAGGCCATCACCAAAGCCTACAGTGTAAAGGCAGATAAGTATGCTGTAAAAGAACTGGATAAGGCAAAGACTGAGTTGTTCAAGGCTCACGATTCTGTCAAGAATGAGAAGATGGACAAGGCAAAGCTTTCTGCCGATGAATCATACAAGGCCGCTGTTGCCGCTTATGATAAAGCGGTGCCCCTTCTCGCAAAGGATACCATTGACGCAGCGGAGCAGAGTATGAACATGGCTGTTGAAGCATATGCGGAAGAGCTGGCAAAGACAGAATATGCAGAGGCGAAAGATGAACTTGCCGAGGCCAACAAGCTCTACGAGAATAAGAAATTTTACGATGCTTATAAAAAAGCACTGGAAGCTGATAAAAAAGCAAAGAATGCCCGTAACGTTGCCCTGGGGAAAAAGGATACTCTCAAGGATGCCATCGACGAGGTAAAGGCAACCCTGGCCCGGGCAAAAAAATATGACGCTGACAGGCATTCATCTGAAAAGTATAAACTCGCTGAAGAGAATGTGGCCCTGGCAGAACAATCATATAACGATTTGAAGTTGAAAAAGGGTTTCGCCGCCATAGAAGTGGCTAAACTGAATGCCGATGAAGCGTATGGCAAATCCCTTGAGGGAAGTGCAAAGGCTGAATACGCAAACGCTCAGGTCATGGTTGAGAAGGCAAAGGCAGCAGAAGGTGCCGAGGTTGCGAAAGATGAGCTTGCGGCTGCGGAAGAATCTCTTACTAATTCGAAAAAGATGATGGATGAATCGAAATACAGGGAATCCATTGACTACTCAAAAGAATCTGTTCGTCTCTCCAGTATTGTTATGGTGACAAAAAAGCCTGCTGAGGTCAAGGATACTGATAAGGAAAAGGACATCGAGGGAAAAGATGTTTCAGGAAGTGGTGGAAAGGATGACGCGGATAAGGTCACCAAAGAAAATGAAGATCTCGATTATTTCCTCTATACTGTTGTCAGAAGAAAGGTTAACACAGATTGTCTCTGGCGTATTGCGGGAAGATTTTATAAGAAACCAAGGAAATGGCCTGTTATCTATAAAGCCAATAAAAACCGTATAAAAAATCCGGACCTTATATATCCGGGGTGGGTTTTAAAAATACCAAAGCTTAAATAGAAAAATTATAACGACTTTTTCATAAAAAATAGAGGGCAGATACCCTCTATTTTTTTTCGCTTTTATCATTTATGAAGTGTATTAATTCAGAGGATATGTTATAAAAGGATAGATTTTTTGATAAAAAACGCCCTCAGGCGTAACGGGAAAGAATGAAATTTTTCTAAATTATAGACTTGACGCATCTCTGTACAAACGGTTATGAATACCGCTATAGAATATGTTGTGGTGAAAGAATCCATGAAAGCTGATAAAAATAAAACAAAAGAGTCTGTCGAAGATACTGAAGTCGATCTTAATTCGCTTGGAGATGATTTTCAGATACCTGCTGACGATGCCGCAGATGACGAAGAGAACGATGATGGTGCGGAAGCCCGTGACCAGGTGCAGGCCCGTAATAAGGGGCAGTATACTTTTAATGATTCTTCTATTAGCTGGTACCTTGACCAGATAAACAAGATAGAGCTTCTCTCCCGCGAAGAAGAAGACCTGCTTGCCAGAGGTGCCCGCGATGGTGATGAGGAATGCAAAAATAAGCTTATAAAAGCAAATTTGAGATTTGTTGTGTCCATCGCTAAAAAGTATCAGACCAGCGGCATTTCTCTTCTCGATCTGATCAATGAAGGCAATATGGGGCTTATCAAGGCTGCGGAAAAGTTCGATCCAGACAGAGGTTTTCATTTTATTTCCTATGCCGTATGGTGGATTCGCCAGGCAATTATTCTCGCCATTTCTCAGAAGGCTTCTCTTATCAGGCTTCCTCTCAACAGGACCGCTGATATACAGAAGATTGAAAAGGTTCATAAAAAGCTGGAGCATAAACTTGGCCGTGAACCGACCGCTTCTGAAATTGCTGAAGAACTTGATATGGATGATGAGGAAATCAACCATCTTCGTAATATTACACAGGACTATATTTCTTTAGATTCAACCTATGGAGAATCAGAGGATACAACAATTCTCAGTATGATCGTTGATCAGAGAACGGATTCTCCTGACAAGAAAGTTCTTGATGAGAGTCTCAGCGATGCTCTTAATTTTATACTCAGCACTCTTACCGAATCGGAGCAGCAGATACTGCGCATGCGCTATGGCCTTGATGGTTATGAGCCGATGTCACTGCAGCAGATTGGCGATAAATTCAATCTCAGCAAGGAGCGTATTCGTCAGATTGAAAAAAAGGCTATAAGAAGGCTTCGTCATCCCTCTCGAAGCCAGAAATTGAAAAGTTTTCTTCAGGATTAATCAATGAGATATCTTATTCTGGGAATAGCAGGTGGGGTTATTTTGAATTTTTTTGTTTTTTTACCTGCAGCGGGAGGATCGATTCTGCCTGAATTCCATGGAAAAGTTAAAAAACCAGAACGTATAAATGTTTCTCCCTGGTCTCCGTCAGAAGGATATTTTACGCTCTGGAATGGTGAAGTTTTTTACAAGTTGAACAGCCAGGGAAAAATTGTTTCACGCACCAGTCCCGGCAGGAAACTCTCCTCTTTTAGTGGTAATGGTGATTACTACATTGCTTATGAGAAAGCAGGGAAAGAGATTGAATTTTTTAACGACAGGGGCTCGCGTTTCTGGAAGTTAAAGTCAAGAGAGTACCCCTATATTTCTGAAACAGGGGAGTTGATTTTTTTTCTCAATGGTGACCACAGCAGAATCAGGATTCTTAATCATAATGGAAATGTTGAAAAGTCGCCGGTCTTTTCAGGACGTCTCTGCACGGTTATTGTTTTTTCCCCTTCAGGTGATTGCGGTGCAGGGGGGTTTCTTGATGGAAGTTTTTTTGCTGTTAACGAACGCAGGGAAGTGCTTTATCGGGGACATACACCGGGAGGAAATCCTGTTAAAGGTCTTGCTATAAGTCCAGGGGGGAAGTTTTTACTGGTTCATCATGGTACTACCAGCAGTGACAGTGTAATGATTATTGATGTTAAAAGAAAAAAAACAGCAGACCTTCAGTTAAATCATGTGCATCGTGCAAAATCAGAGCTTTATATCGATGAAAAAGGGGAAAGTCTTCTCTTAGATTATGATAGATTAATTTATTGTGATAAAGATGGTGAAATTATTTTTGTCAGTAAGATAAAAGAAAAACGTGAGGGACACGCTTCTTTAGCTGCAGGGAAATATTTTATTGCAGCAGGGTATACTGGTATAAAGGGCAGGGGACATGTCCTCGTTTTTAATTTTGAGGGGCGATGTCTTTTTAAAAGGGTATTGCCGGGAGAATCATTTATCGATCTTTCGGTTCTCAAGAATAGTCTTCTTGTGCGAGGTTCTGATAATCTATACTGCTATAGTCTTCATTTTGGAGATGGTGAATAATTTTTACCAGGTAATCAGCGAATTGTTTCTTTTCACGCTTTAATGCACCCACCTTTAGTATTTCGGCTTTTTTCAGTGCTGTTTTTTTTGCCGCTTCTATCTGCGCAGGGGTAAGCCGTGTACCTGTTTCTATAAGAAGTTTGATCAGAGAATATACTCTGAAACGGTCCATTCCCCAGTAGAGGCCAGAAAGCTGGTCATCGTGCCCTGCGTAGCGAATCATATGTTCTTTTTCAATAAGCCCTACTTCTTCAGAGGGAGTAATCCTCAGCCAGAGGTCGTAATCTTCGCAGGCTCTGAGCCTTTCATCGAAAAGACCATATTTTACAAACAGGTCTCTGTGCAGAACCACTGCTGAAGGGCTGATAAGACATAATTCAAGTGAAGGATAGAAAATGTTCCCCGCTTTTTTTTGATGTTTTTGCCGTGGATTAATTCTTTTACCGTTGCGATACCATCTTTCAAGTGTTTGATGAATGAGTATCTGCCTGTTTTGTTTCAAAAAGTCATGATGTGCCTCAAGTTTTGTTGGGAACCAGCAATCATCAGAATCAAGAAAGGCCAGATAGGGAGATGATGCGGCAATAATACCTTGATTTCTGGCAGCAGACACTCCCCTGTTTGGCTGTGAGATAAAGGTAAGACAGTTTTTGTAGGTTTCAGCAAGTTTTGAAGTGCTGTCTGTAGACCCATCGTCGATTAGTATTAATTCAAAATCAGTAAAAGTTTGGGCAAGAACTGATTGTATGGCCTTTTCAACAGAAAAATGGCGGTTGTAGGTGGGTATAATTACGCTAAATTGAGGCATATTTTATAATACCATATATTTTTTTATTTCCTATTTTCGTTTATGTTTATTGTCAAATTTAATGTTTATTGTCAAATTT
>CAZHNW010000113.1:0-13641 GCA_964534225.1 uncultured Leptospirales bacterium
CCGGTCAATATTTAATTTAAAAAGAAAAATTACCCCCGGCAAAAGTATTAGAGCAGAAACGGTTGTCATCAAAATAGTTAAAATCATTAATATTGCAAGATAAAAAATCGGGAGAAACTCTGAAAAAAGCAGAACAGAAAAACCTGAAATCAGGGCAAGAGAGGTATAAATAATTGCAGTTCCTGCTTCGCGGTATGTTGCATCCATGGCCATTTTGAGAGACAGTCCCCTGTGGAGATGAAATTTCAGTGTTTTCAGCATATGTATCGTATCATCGACACCGATCCCTATGGCAATGGCCGCGAGCAGGGATTTTGAAATATCAAGGGGAATATTAAAATATCCCATTGTACCATAGGTAACGACAATTGCCATTGATATAGGTATTATTGAAATCAATCCAGCAACAATATTCCTGAAAAGAAAAAGTATAACAAAAACAACAACAGCCAGTGTAATAAAAATGCTTTTCAACTGCCCACTGATAATCATCTGCGATATGACCATAAAATTCATTGATTCACCGATAAGGAGATACCTGTACTTTTTTAAATCTTTGTCCCCTGAAATAAACTTTTCGATGGCCCTTTTAGATTTCTCCACCAGGTGTGACGAATAGAGCCTCCCGTCAATGGAGCCTACACGAATCATAATATTGGCATAACGAAACTGCGAATCCACAAATGGTTCAATGGCATCGACCCTGCCGTCTGAATTTTCATCTGCGCCTGAATAAAGTTTCAGGTAATCCTCAATGGTCTGGCGCGAATCAGGAATGGTAAAACTTTCAGGGGCTTCATTGTTTATGGACTTATGGATACGTTTGATATAATCGCCATAGGCATTAGTATGCAGCATTTGAAATTTTTCACGATTTTCCGTTGAAGTCAGCCAGTTCCTGACCCTCTCAATATCTCGTAAAAACCGGGGATCATTAACACCGTCCTTTCTACCTGAATCAAAGACAAGGTTCATTGTAAGGGAACCGTCAAAATAGTCTCCCATCATAAATTCTGCATTGTAGAGATAAGAATTCTTTTTAAAATTATTCATCGGTGTTGACGCGATTTTTATGCGGCCTGTTCCCGCCAGGCCGGCAATAAAAAGAACAAGAGAAATAACAATGACCGGACGGCCCCTGTTCTGGCTTAGATAATCAAATATTATAATAATTCTTCCTACGAACCGGTTTCTCCTTATATCATCCCCTGCCGGGAGGGTCTTGTTTTTCTTGATTTTCAAAAGCATAAGACAGACAGGAATCAGGGTCACCGCTATACCCATGGCAAAAAAACTGCCCACGGCTGAAAAAATGCCCAGGTGTTTCAGTGAAATCAGTTCGTTTACCGCCAGGGTTGAAAAACCAATTGCCGTGGTAAGGGAAGCAAGCACCACTGTTGAAGATATGTGACTCATGGAACTGGCAAGTCCGTTCTTCTTATCAGGAAGAATCAGCGCATCCCTGTCATGAAGATACTGGTTGTAGATGTGAATTGCGTATGAACTTCCTACAGACAACAGGAGAGCCGGGAGCATGTTTACCATCATGGTTATCGGAATATCAAGATACCCCATGAGCCCTGTTGCCCATATAACAGCCACGGCAACTGCAAGAGACGGCAGAATCACACCGCGCAAAGATTTAAAATTAAGCAGAAAGATAAGGACAATGACAGCCAGTACCAGGGGGACCAGGGTTTTCAGGTCCCTGTTCATATAATCAAAAATAAATTTTTCATAAACAGGTATACCCACGGGGGTTATTTTCACTCTATCGTTTTCGTATTTCTTAATGGCTGTATAAATATAGCTGAAAACGTCCATATGGTTTTCAAGGGGCCGCATAACAAGACTGATTGCCAGCGCCCGTATATCTCCCTTCTGGTCAAGAGAATAAAGTACTGATTCGTAAGCCGGGTTTGCCTTCAGCAGCGCCCTGTACCTGTCAAAGTCCTTTTGGGTTTGGGGAAGTTTAATTCTTCCGTCCTTATCTGCGTGCAAAAATGATTTTAACGATATTTTGTTCCCGTCACCATAAATATCTTTGCCTGTCACCGGGTTAATCAGAGCTTTGATAATTCTCATCGATTTATAAAGAAAAACAGACTCCCATGATTCTATAATTTTCTTAAATTCATTTCGTGTCAGGAGGCGCCCTTCATCGATACCGGCCAGTGAATTTCGTATTATAACAGTTTCCAGCTGTCTCACTCCAGCGGGTGAAAGTCTCTGCTTAAGAGTACGAATTGATACAGGGTTGTATGAACCATAGCGGTAAACATTTCTTTCCCTCAATGCCCGCGGATAGAGGGTATTATTATTTAATGGTCTGCTTAGATCCCAGATATCACCGCTTCTGGTTTTACCTGAACTTTTTTTGTTATCCCCTTCTCCGAATATTTCCCTGTCAAGCTGTGATTCAAGGTCGTCAATCTCTCCCGGAGAAGATTCTTTTACATTGATAAGGCTGCCTTTTTTTTTGATGCTCACATTGCCTGTCTCCAAAAGAGTCTTCAGACGTGCCTCTTCAACCTCCCTGTTAAAAACAGAGTATTCCTCCAGTTCAGAAACAAGTTGGTACATGGTTTTAAAATTTTCTCTGCAAAAAAGAGGGTACTTCCCTTTCGGCCGAAGGGCTGTAAGGACACTGGTACTCGAATCGCCGAATATACTCTTTGCCCTCTGGTTCTGTTTATAGATGATATTTTTCTTTGGCATCATCGCTTCAGTTGAGGTATCGAACCTGATGCGCATGAGCCCGAAAAAGGCAACAAGGGTAACTACCCCCAGTAAAATGGCAGTCAAAAGGGGGAATCGTAATATCAGCTCAACCCATTTTTTCATAAAACACCTTACCAGTTTCCCGCAGGAACAGTCATGCAATGCAAAAATATACAGTAAAATAACCGATTTTTCTAACTAAAAATATCAGTATCAGCCAATCCAGAAAGACTACAATGGCGAATAGAAGGATTTTTCTTCAAGAATAATTGTTTTGTCAATCAACATTATTTTTATACAGAACCCAATTATCTATTTATTTACCTGTTCCGATTACTATTTTGCTTGAAAATAGCAGTACTGAGGGCTAATCTGTTTATAAATACAACTATCTTTTCCAAGGGATACAGCATATGAAAGCAAACATTCTCGTTGTAGATGATTCTGATCTTTCCCTGAAACAGGTTGATAAATTTCTGAAAAAAACAGGCTACGATGTCAGCCTTGCCGAGGGTGCCCCCGAAGCCATATCCCTCCTTGAAGAAAACCCTTTCGACATCGTCATCACCGACAAAAACATGCCCGGACTAAATTCTATTTCAGATGAGGGGGGTATGGAGCTTCTAAAATACCTTCAAATGAATTATCATGATACAGAGGTAATCATGATGACAGGCTACGCCTCGATTGAGACGGCCATCGAAGCCATGAAACTCGGGGCTTTTGATTATCTGGTTAAGCCCTTCACCCAACAGGAACTTCTCGAAAGTATCGAACGTTTACTCAGCTACAAGGGATTTATTAACCCTTCAAACACGATATCAATTTACAAAGAAATGCATAATGAAATTCTTAATCTCATGGAGAACCAGAAAATTATCGATGATGAAGAAATGCACCGCTCTCTCAAGTCCCTGGATTCAAAAATAGACCATTTCTTCAAAACCCAGCAAAACTGGGAAAGAATCATCATCACCCAGCGAGAGTCTCTTAGTAACATTATTCCCCTTGTTGAAGAACTCAAAGAACGAAGTAACGGGCAAAAAGATATGATAGAACTACTGAACCAGATACTTAAACTGGCAGACAACCGGTTATAATGAACATGATGTCACAAGAAAAGAATGACATGGAGTAAAACCGGTGCGTGATATTATAGTCGGCATAGGCGATATCCAGGTAAGCAAAGACCCGAAATCAAGGTTAAAAACATTTGCTCTCGGGTCATGTATTGCCATTACAATGTATAACAAAGAAAAAGGAACGGGGGGAATGGTTCATATTGCCCTCTCCAATTCCAAGGTTAACATTGAAAAAAGTAGATCAAAACCTGGCTACTTTGCAGATACAGCTCTGCCTGAAATGATAAAAAAACTCAAAAAAATAGACGGCGAATTCGATCCCTCACAGTATACGATAAAACTGACAGGGGGAGCCTCAGTACTCAACGATGAAAACTTCTTCAACATCGGCAAAAATAATATCGAAGCAGCAAAAAGACTGATCAGAGAAACTGGATTTTCATTGACAGCAGCTGATGTAGGGGGCACTATAAGCCGCACGGTAACACTTTCAATGGATACCGGAACAGTGGAAATTTCAAATGCTGAAAAAGGAAAGTGGGAAATTTAAACTTACTCCCTTCTGAAAAGATACTGACATCCATTAATGAATTATTTCAAATACATAATTTTTGTTTTCTTCTCATTTCTTGTTTTCGCTGCACCGTCAGGTCATATCCCCTGGAACAATGTTCCCGCCGCCGAGAGAATTTCCGTCAAAAACCTTTCAATACGTTTCTTTGATGCTTATAATAAGAACGAATTCCATAAAATCCGTGAGATCCTCTACGACAATGAAGTCAGCTACGGGGGAAAGTTCTGGATGTCAATCCCTCGTTTTTCCTATCTCATTTCATCCCTGAGGGAAAAAGGGCCTGTCAGGTATAGAAAAATTTCCGTGGCATCCTTTGACGACTGCATTGCCATCCCCTTTCTGAAAAAAGAGGCGCTCAGGCATCATCCTGTTTTCGACAACAACTGCCTTCTTGCAACAGCCTTTATTTCTAAAAAACAAAAAGAAAGAAAAAGATCAACCATTTCTCTGGTCTTTAGAAAAAGCCTCAAAAAAAAATCGCCGGGCCTGATCTCAATCAGCGGCCTCGATCCCGCGATGGACGCGAAACAAAATCCGGATACCTCATACATAAAAAAGGGATGGCGCAGGGAGTTTATTCATCAGCTTGACCTTGAACTTCATCTGCCTCCCGGTTTCTCTTACAGGAACAACCAGGACACTATCATTGAATATTATTATGAAGAAAACAGAAAACGAAAATCAGCCATACAGGTTTCTGCAGCAGAAAACGATCGTCCCCTGCTGGAAAATTCACGCGCATGGATCAAAAATTTTCTCAGGCACAGAAGATACACGACTGTCCGCATTAAATTTCTTCCCAATGAAGGTTACAGGTTCGATTTCGAAATTCTTGACAGGGATGCTCAAAAAAACAGGGTCATCATTGCCGCTCTTAAAAATGATTCATACAGTATTTTTATAACCTACATCGGCTACCTTGAGCTTTATGAAAAAAGAAGTCGTCTTATCGATATTTTTTTCAACAAGCTGTCAATCGAAGAATAGGAATCTCTGCAATCCCACCCAACGGGACCGGTGCTCTCATGGGCCTTCTGCCTGGAAAGTTATCTTTTTATTTTGCACCATATAGAGGTTCTTGGCGGCTCCCCACCCTGCGGGCGTGGTACTGAGCCTGTCGAAGCAGGGATGGGAATAAATCGAATAGACAAGATTCAGACATCCAAAAATAAATCAAATTTTTCGAATCAGTTCAATCAGCTTTCCCTTTAATTCAATCTGGTCATGGACCTTATCAAAACTGTGAATATATTTTTCAAGAACAGCTTCGAGCTTTTTATTAACATGGATTTCTTCGGATCTTCCCTCAGTATTGCCGGGAAGTTCACCAGCCCCCCTGAATTTATTTTCTCCTGTTGTTTCAGATCCAGGCGGAAGAAAGTCATCATCTGTAAATAAATTTTTACCATTTGTTTTCATGGGATGCCTCCCGGAGCCCGGCTCTATTTCCCTTGATTTTTATTCAGGATAGAAAGGACTCTTACTCTAAATATCGGAAGAAAATGGAAAGATGTTACCTGATAAATCAAAGATTTTCTAAAATAAGCGGGAGGGCTTCACCTGTTTTCATGGGAATATGAATATCACTGATTCGGGAAAAATTATCTTCTCCCGGATTGATAACAATAATTTTTGCCCCCCGTTTTTTGGCTTCATGGGGAAGAGACGCGGCGGGATAAACAGATCCTGAAGTTCCCAGGACCATCATAACATCACATTTTTCTGTATCAGAAAAGGCCTCGTCAACATGCTGCACTTCTTCAGAAAACATTACCACGTCAGGACGCATTAGTGACTGACAATTCGGGCACTTTTCAGCAATGGAAAGAAGAGATGAAAGAGAATAATCCTTCAGCCCTTTTATCCTTTCTATCATTTTTTTCGATATATCAATTCTATCCTCCTGTTTTTTCAGCCCGCATAGCAGGCATCGCATCCTGAAAAAATTGCCGTGAAGTTCAACAACATTCTCATTACCTGCCTCCCGGTGCATGTTATCCCCATTCTGGGTGATGATACTTTTCAGGATACCAAGGTTTTCGAGTTTCGCAAGTGCAGTATGGCCGGGATTAAGACGGGCTGTAACAAAAGAATCGAGTATTTCGAGAAAATAGGGGATCAGTTCATTTGCCGTTTTTTCTACTGTTTTAATAAGGGCTTCAGGAGTGGCAACACTGCTGACATCTATTCTGTCCCATATTCCTCCCACATCTCTGAAGGTTGCGATGCCACTCTCAGCGGAAATCCCCGCGCCGGTACTGGCAACGGCATAGCGGGAGTTCCGCAGTAATTCAGCGGAACGTTCAATCAAATGAAAATCCATAGGCAGCTACCCTTTTTGAGTAACACCATTACCCCGCAACTCTTACTTCGTCAATAGAATTTTTCTCAGTTAAAATCAAAGGTAAGCTGTTTTCCACAAACAGGTTTATTCCCACCAGACAGTCCGGAAAGAGAAATACCAAGAAGCCGTACCGGTTTACGCACCGCTTCGGTTTTACTCAGCAGATCCTGTGCTGTAGAAAATATTTTTTCACTGCTGTAAATTATTTCGTGAAGAGTGACACTCCTGGTAACCTGCTGGAAATCATGATATTTCACTTTCAGAGTCAAGGTATGACCCGATATTTTTTTTCCCGCCAGGATTTGAAATATCTCATCGGCAATAATTTTCAGATTGAAGGACATCTCACCCATGTCTTGGAGGTCGTACCTGAAGGTCTTTTCCTTGCCAACTGATTTTCTTTCCCTCACAGGTTCGACATCACGATCATCTACTCCCCGGACAATTGAATAAAAATATCTTCCCGCTTTGCCGAAATATTCAATCTGCCGTGCCAGGCTCAGTTCCTTCAGGTCCCTGCCCGTGTAAATACCGAGGGCCTTCATTTTTTCCTCGGTTCTTTTGCCAACACCAAAAATTTTTCTTACAGGAAGATTTTCAATAAAGTCATGCGCCTTTTCCGGGGTGACAATTGTAATGCCATCAGGCTTATTAAAATCAGAAGCTGTCTTGGCAAGAAACTTGTTATAACTGACACCTGCTGATGCGGTCAGGCCTGTCTCCTTTTTGATGAGCCTTCTGATCTCCTGGGCAATGGCTGTGGCGGATGAATACTTCTCCCAGCAGCCTGATACATCAAGATAGGCCTCATCCAGGGAAAGGGGCTCAACCAGATCCGTGTACCTTTTAAAGATATCATTAATAACTGCTGATGCCTCCCGGTAGGCATTGAAACGTCCACGCACAAAAGACGCACCGGGACAGAGGCGAAACGCACGGCTTGAAGGCATGGCAGAATGAATACCATACCCACGCGCCTCATAGGAACATGACGCCACAACGCCGCGTGAATCAGGAGGGCCGCCCACAATTACCGGGCGTCCCTTAAGGGCAGGATTATCCCTCTGTTCCACGGAGGCGTAGAATGCATCCATGTCTACATGTATAATTTTTCGTATCCCCATACCTCTCAGTTCCCCTATGCAACCTGCCCGCAGGGTAAATCACAGTCTCCAATCCCCGCATCCGGTATAAATAGTTTTTCCCCGGGGCGGCAGAACATTTCAGGCTCTCTGCCAAAATTAAGAATAATACCGCAGGAAAGGAATGTAGATTCACACAGCGAATCGATCTTTTCTGTTTCCTTTTCCAGAATCAAAGAACCGGCAAAAACATTAAGGGCAATCTCATTATAGAGAAGAAAATCAGGGGCACATTCTCCCACGGCAATACCATCATAGTAAATATTTACCGGCCTCTTATAATGAAAAGGAAGTGACCGGTTATCCATTTCGATCATCAATGCCTGTTCGTAGATTCCTTTCTCAAAACCGGTTCCGAGCTTTTCATAGACCTGTAAAAAAACAGACCTTATTTCTTCAATAACCTGGTTTTCAATCATGAGTGACCTCCCTGTTCTCATTAAAAACAACATCTGCTGACAGTCATTTACTGCATGCTAATCCGGTAGCTCGAAGAAGCACCCTTAAAGGGGGCCCTCATTCCATTTAAAGTCCCCATGCCCTCACCCTCGCCTCCGGCGCGTCCCTCTCCCGGAGGGAGAGGGACTCCTGGCAAATATTTCATCGTGCGGCTCGGTAAAGCTTTTTCAAGTCTCACCGGCAGAGCCGGTGGTTTACGTCAAATAATTAAGAATCAGCCACCCCGTACCTTTCAAAAAAAGATTCCGCGTCATCAACCTCAACAGGGAACCCGTATTCATCTATCAGCCTCTGGCTCACCAGGCAGGTTGAAAGGGTATCAGCGATACAGTAGGCGGTAAGCGTTTCACCCGCTTCTTCAGAACCAGCCTTCCACCGATAATAAAGGTCAACCGCTTCATAACCATCAACCCCCACCAGACCTGCAGGCCTTGAGATTCCCATAACCTCTTCAATATATTTCAATCCTCCCCTGTATCCGCGGTGATAGGCAACCCAGCGCAGATCCACATGGGGGCTTCCCAGATCCGGGATATTAAAGGTCTTTTCCAGAAAAGGTATATCAAAACAGTTGCCGTTAAAGGTCACCAGGAGCCGGGCCTCATCGACACAATCAAGAAAATCATCAAGGTTCTCTCCATGACGAAAAACAAAGACCTCACCTCGATGAAGGGCGGTTATGACAGAGGCATGACTCTCGTGCCAGGAAAGACCTGTTGTTTCAATATCAAAAAATGTCGCCTCCTTGAAATATTCTGCAAGGATACGCCAGTGTTCTCTCGGGGGGTAGTTCTCGACAAACCAGGCAATTTCACCATCGAGCCGTGCCTTCTCGCTGCGATGAAGAACAGCCAGGAGTTCATCTCTGCGACGCTCTCCCAGGGGGAGCCCCTCCGGTTTTTCGAGACAGTCCTGCCACGAATAAAACCCTTTGTCTCTCAAACGATTATCGGTTCCCGGGCCTATACCCGGACAGTGGGTAAAACATTCAGCGATCAATGAAGTCTCTCCCTTTTCTTTCTCAAAATCTTTGACGCCCTGTCCATTTTAATGCCCATCTTTTTTCTCTCTTCATCTTCAGGCGGGGCGGCAATTTTTTTTACAAGAGGCACTTTAAGTGTTTTTATTCGGGGAAGTTCAACCCTTCCTCTCACCAGGGCTTTCAGGAGGGAAAGGGTCGTCTTCACTGCCGCATCGGTAAGGACAAGAAGCTCTTCAAGGTCTTCTGATTCTATTCCCGGGGGAAGTGGCGGTACACATGAAGGGCACCCTGTTTCGCAGTCACATTCCCTGACAATGGTCTCACAGAGGAGAAGGCACTCCTCGATATTTTCATAAACCTTTTCACTGTACCCAACCCCTCCCTCGATGGCATCGTAGAGATAAAGGGATGACTTCCATATATTCTCCTCTTCTTCAACGAGTGAGACATCCGTTGCCATGTCCTTGACATCCGCCATACAGAGAAGGGGCGCCGTATGTTTTAACAGGTAACTGAGACCGAAAAGTGCCGCCCCGACATACCGTTTGTCGACTTCCTCCATTGCCTTTACCCATTTCCGTGGAGCAAGCATGCTGAAGCCGGTGGTGTCATATTCAAATGCCGCAAGGGTAATGGGGCCGTAGCCGATATTTTCATAGGACCTTTCCCTGATTTTCTTGTAGAGCTTCGGCTGTTTGTTTACATTTATATAACCGTAATGAAACCCCGCCCCACGCAGTGTCATGGCATCATCTTCTTCAACAAGATTGATGTGACTGTGCCAGACCGCCTCGGTAAAATAATCCGCTTCAACAGGTTCAACCATGCAGATCTTTTTCTCCAGGTCGAGATCCATGGACATGTATTTTCGCCCCAGGTGCTGATATATGGCATCTTTGTAAAGGGTCCCCCGGGCGCCAATGGGATCGATTTCACCGATCACCTCACCACGGCAGATAATCTCCACGTTGTAATCGGTCATCCCCCTGAGGTTCACCCCCCGGGCAGGATAATCCTGAAGGGCATACCTGAGTGTTTCATGATACGGCAAAAGGGCCTTTTCTTCTTTGAGAACAGAGACGGCCTCTTCGTAGACCATGGGGCTGAAGAGTTCCTCATACTGTCGCAGGGGATACTCATGGGCGGCGCAGGGAAGATGCTGAAGCATGATATAGGGATTGTCCGCGTTGAGAAGGGCCTCTTCGATGGGGGCCCTGGTAATAAACTCGGGATGGTGCACAAGGAACTGGTCAATAGGACTGTCCTTTGCCACGTAGACAATGGTAGCGCCTTTGCCGCGCCGCCCTACCCGGCCCGCCTGCTGCCAGAAACTTGCCACAGTGCCGGGATGCCCCGAAAGGAGGCATAAATCAAGGTCGCCGATATCGATACCCAGCTCAAGGGCATTGGTGGTAATAATTGCCGTCAGCCTGCCCTCGACAAGGTCCCTTTCAAGGCGGCGCCTCTCGCCGGGCAGCAGGCCCCCGCGGTAGGGTTTTATTTTACCTGCAAGGGAGGGGTCCCTGTCGCAGACTGCACGGTAGAGGCGCTCCACCTCCTGCCGTGCGCGGCAGAAACAGATGGTCCTGATACCGCGCCTGACCGCCTCCCTGAGAAGGGGTACCGTAACTGATGCGGGTCCCTTGCGGTAGAGGGCATGGCCATGACTCTGCACCAGGGGGGGGTTGATGAAAAAAAACTCACGATCCGGACGGGGGGCCCCATCTTTATCAATGACATGAAAATCCTGGTGAAAGAGTGCCCGCACGTGGTCCGCCGGGTTACCCACCGTGGCAGAAGAACAGACAAAAACAGGGCTGCACCCGTGAATAGCACAGATGCGCATAAGGCGCCTGAAGACATTGGAGACATGGGAACCAAAGGCCCCCCGGTAAATATGCACCTCGTCAACAACAATGTAACGAAGCCGTGAAAGAAATGATTTCCACCGCCGGTTATGGTTCGGCAGGATACCGCTGTGGAGCATGTCCGGGTTGGTAATGATAAAATCCGCTGACTGCTGAATACGGCTTCGCTCGTCACGGGGGGTATCACCGTCAAAGGTGCCGAGACGGTTCGCCTTTTTGACCACTGACATCATTTTGCCAAAGGTTGACTCCTGGTCCCGGGAAAGGGCCTTTGTCGGGTAGAGAAGAAGTACCGAAAAAGGTGCAGGTGCCGCAAGGTATTCATTTAAAATGGGAAGAAAAAAGGAGAGGGTCTTGCCGCTGGCGGTGTGAGAAACCAGCAGTGTACTGGTATCAGCACTGATACTCTCAAAAGCCTCGCGCTGATGAGTATAGAGCTTCTTTATCCCGTCATTTTCTAAAACTTCCCGCAGGTTCGTATCGAGTCCCGGTGGAAAGGAACTGAAGGTACCCTTTTTACTGTTGATCTCGAGATGCGCCCGCACTTCCTTTTCAAAGCGGCGCATGAGAAAATCCCTGAATTCGTCCATGTTCATCTCCTGAATTAAATCCCACCCGATATGCCATTCTATATCACTAAACGAATTTATGTCAACAATTGTTTAGGTAACATTTGTTTTTTCTTAAAAATTTTAGCTGAATTCCATCCCGAACCCGGGACGATTTTTCTTGACACTTTCAACTTCCTGCATAAAATTTACAAAAACCAGGATAAACGAGGAATTTCAATGAAAAAGAGACGAATTACAGGCATCATTACCGGCTTTGCGGTACTGTTTTGCTTCGTTTCCTGTACAAAGGGAAAACTCGAGAAAAAGGGCATCATCACCTTTACCGTGGGCCAGGTAACCCTCACCGACACAACGGGCAAAAACAAACCCGCGCAGATTACCGACACCATTACTCCCGGCATGACCCTTACCACCGATGCCAGATCAGAGGCAACCATCCAGGTAACGGGCCTGGGACTTCTCCGTGTTTTACAGAACTCCCGCGTCGAAATCACCTCTCTCTTTGCAACAGCAGGGGGAAGTCTCATCAATGTTAGAAGTGGAGCACTTTTTTCAAAGATAACGAAAATGAAAAAGGGGGGAAGGTACCGCGTCAAAACCCCCACCGCCCTTGCCTCTGTGCGCGGCACTGAATTTCTCACCCGTTATGACGTGGCAAAAAAACAGGCCACCGTGGCACTCCGTTCCGGTAAGGTGGAAGTAACTGCAACTGAAAAGGCAGAAAAGGCAGCACCGGCAAAAAATGTGACACCGGGACAGGTCATCCTTATAAGCGCCGCACAAACTGATATACGAAAGCAGACAAAGGTCGAAAACCTCGAACTGGAAAAACTGAGCCTGCAGCCCTTTATCGAAAAGGTAAAAGAGAAAAAGGCGGAGACCATCAAGGATGAAATGGACTCCATCAAGAAAGAAGAAGAAGAACTCGATAAAAAAATCGAAAAGGCCGGTGACCTGAGCAGACTCGCCCCCCTTGACAGGCTGCGCGCCATGGGCCGCCCCCTTACCAGGCTGCACCTGCGCGACGGCAGCAAACTCATCGGAAGTGTGGATTCCCAGAACGCCCGCGTCATCCGTCTCAATAACGGCGCCAGGGTACTGACCATACCGAAAAAGGATATCATCCGCAGAGAACCGGCACGTTAGCAGAGAGGGGCACAACAATGAAATCAAGACGCCTTTTTCTGCCGGTTCTTCTCTTTCTATTTATTGCCGCCTCACTTCAGGCTGAAATCATCTACCTGAAAGACGGGCAGGTACTCAACGGCGCCATCATCAACGAAGATGCCGCCGCCATAACTGTAAAGACCCGCTATGAAACAAAACGTATTGCCCGTTCTGCCATCAAGCGTATTCTCTTCGGCGAACGTGAAATGGAAAAACAGTTCATCCTGATGAAAAACGGTGACCTGGTAGAGGGCTACCTCGTCGACCAGGACGCGAAAAAAGTCATCATCAGAAGTAAAAAAACTTCCACCAGGGAACGAATCCTCTACAAGAGCGATATAAGCCAGATGTCACGGGAAAAAATCCATCCCCTCTTTCCCGATATTACCGCGCGTGCCGGCTTTTTTTATCCCTTTAACAGCGGCGGGTCAAAAAGCACCTACACCGCTTTTTACGGGGTGGGAAGTTCAATCAACTTCCCCTGGATAGCGGACACGCGGGTTTACTTTGAACTCGGTTTTATCCGGAGCACATCAGATGATACGGCCCCGCCCTACAATGACCTTTACCTCATCATGGTACCGGTCACGGCAAGTTTCACCTGGCGCATCCCGGTAAAATTCATCGATATCATACCGAAACTGGGTGGAGGATTTTCCATAACCAGTTTCAACAACGGCGAGGGGCAGACCTTTACCGGTGCCGACGGCCTTATCAATGCCGGCGCCGG
>CAZHNW010000114.1:0-13611 GCA_964534225.1 uncultured Leptospirales bacterium
GGATTTTTCCAGAGTGCTCCAGCTGATCCATGTAGCTATAAATGGTCTGTCGAGACCTCGTTCTGCTGGTGAAGTTCTTTTTTCAGAAAATCAACGGCCTTTTCAAATGAGAAAGGAAGAGCATCTCCCGGTTTCTCTTCTTCGAGAATATAAAGACGGCGGATATCACCGGCTTCAGGCTTGCTGATAATGGCATGACTGGAAAACCTGAAAAATGAGTCTTCGCCCTCCCTGATCATGTCCTGTATTGTATCACCGGTTTTTTTAATAAGTGATTTTGTCTCTGAAATGAGAAAAAGATACCTGTCATTGACCTTCCCCGCCACATCAATATCAGGATACCTGCCGTTCACATCGCCGGTATCTTTTTCCTGATAAATATTATGGAGAATAAGAAAAGAAATTTCTTCGACATCAAGGGTAAGAAAGAAATGCCTGCCCAGGTGCAGACGTGTAAGCCCCACCTCGAGTTCATAATGAATAGTTTCCCGTGAAAGATGAGAATTTTCTACAAGATGGTTATAAAGCCTTTCGATGAATTCCGCGTCTGCATGAGGATTCTGCAGTTTTTTAAGAAACTGCAGGTCATTTTTTACTGTTTCATTTCCAGATTGTGCCGTCATTTTTTACCTCCACGGCAGCCGAAGAGAAAAACACACTTTCTACTTCAGGATATCAAGGGCCTCTCGGGCCCTTTTACCCCCGTCTTTAATGGCGCGGGTTGTTATATAACCACTGCCATCAATAAATACCCGGTGCGTGTCCTCGTCAGCATAGAACTTCAGGGCATCAAAGAGTGCCTGTAAATCATCACCCCTGATCTGCTCCTGTCTCTCATTTCTATTAACCTGTTCCTTTTTCATGGCACACACCGTCTCTGTCTCTGTTATTTTCAGTTATCTTCTGTTATCATTTTCGATTCCTGGAGTCGTGTAGTCAGAAAAATATTCACCACAGCCAGAACGATAAAGGCGATAAGAAAATTCATAATACCGAAAAGATTCATTCCCACGATGAAAATGATCCCTGAAACCTGTCCCGCCAGAAGAAGAATCCCCTGGGACGTGGATTCGGGAGCGGGATAAGAAATCTCGGCAGCGTACTGGAAGCCAACAGGGCCTCCCGCACCAAGGAGAAAAAAGCCGAGAATAAAGGATGATATAAGCACAATAGTATAATCCTGAGAAAGGGTCAGGCCAATAAGTCCCGGCGTCATCAGGGCCATACCGGCGATGATAAGGGGCTTTCTCTTTCTTAGTTTGTCTGATACGGGGGGAAGTATAAGGGCCCCCAGGATACCTGCTATAAGCATGATCCCGCCAATAAGGCCCGACTGCTCCATGGTAAATCCCTTCATCTTGCTGATACCGTCAACAACGGTGCTGACAGCATTGAAGATCCCCAGGCCGATAAAGAAAAGAATCATGGCAATCTTCATGTCACGGTTGGCCATTATATGTTTGAAACCCTTGAAAAACTCAAAGCGGTCTTCTTCATCTTCATGTCCCGGAGGCGTGGGGGGTTTTTCTCTCAAAAAGATAAGTGTAATAACAGCACCTGCTGCGGCGATGATGCCGTATGTCATCAGGATACCCTTGATGTTGGCACTGCCGCCGTTTGAGGCCTTGATCATTTCCGGCGTTGCCAGCATAACTGCGATAATGCCCAGAAACTGGGCCAGTGTCCCGAGGCCGACAGCCGTTGCCCTTTCGTTGATGGGAAACCAGCGTCCCGCTACTTTTGTGGCAGCATTCAGGATAAAGGGCTGTGCTATGGCAAGACCGATCTGGGCCACAAGAACCATGCTGTAGCTTTCCGCGCAGAGGCCCTTCATCATGCTGAAAACCCCTGTCAGGACAGCGCCGAAGCCGATGCCGATTCGTATTCCATAGGTATCAATAACATATGACGCGGGTATACACATGATAACAAAGACCCCCATAAATATCATGGAAAGAAGGTCTATCTTCATGGTGGATACACCATAATAAGCCTCAGCGGCACGTGCGATAGGCGCGAAGGTAAGCCACTGCATTTCTATCAGTATTGTAATCAGTACAAATACCGCCAGAATCACCCACCGATATCCATAAACTTTAATCTCATTTTTCGCCATTAGAATCCCCCGTTGTTTTTTCTATACATCAGCGTGAACTATTGTTCCACTCTTCTGCTCTCTTTCCTCGTTAAGTTGCTTGAAAAGTTTTTTATTATTATCATAGAGTTTCTTAAAAACTTCAAAATTATTGTCATACATTGCCTTTAATTCAGGCTGCGGTGAATATACCCTGTCCGTGGGAATAAACTTCTTTGCATGGGAAAAATCTTCAGCAAGACCAAGGCCTACTACGGCCACAAGTGTTGCGCCGATGGTCCCGGCGTTCTGGGTATTCTTAATGGTCACCACTTCTCGTCCCGTTATGTCCGCCAGTATCTGGCAGCTGGCATCTGACTTGGCCCCGCCGCCGACAAAGCGTACGGACTGCTGCTTCGGAATCTTGTTTTCCACCGCTTCAAGAAGCCACCTCTTATGATAACATATCCCTTCAATGACGGCCCTTACCATCTGGCGCTTACCGGTCTGGAGGCCCAGGTTAAAAAACATGCCCCGTGCCAGGGAATCTTCTTTAGGTGAACGGTTTCCGTGAAGCCATGGTGTAAAAATGACATTACCTGCTCCCGGAGGTGTCTCTTTTATAACTTCCGTGAGAAAATCATAGAGGCTGTCGTATTCAGACTCCTTGTCACAGACATGCTGTTTCTCGAGATAGATCCCCACATCATCCAGTGCCAGGTGGTCGCGAAACCACTGCATGCAGACCCCTGAGGTCTCCTGTTCCGCCACGTAGTTATAACGGCCGGGGATGGCACCAAGAATAGAGGCAACAAAATGACCGATATCTACCATGCGTTTATCCACGTTGGCTACAACCCATCCTGAGGTCCCCACGTAAACATGGGTATCATAAAGATCAAGACATCCTGAACCGATGGAAATCATGGGAACATCACCGCCCCCGCCAAAAACGGGAATATCTTCAACAAGCCCCATTTCGCCTGCCGCAGCAGCAGTCAGCTTACCCGCCACATCAGTGGCCTCTATAACATGGGGAAGATGATCCATGTTGACATTGAACATTTTACAGAGCTTTTTACTCCAACCGAGTTTACCGGGACGGGTATCATATATAAAGGTAATATTGGCCGAATCCTGCCCCATGGTGAACTCCCCGGTACATTTCAGGACAAGATAATCTTTCACATCAAGCCACTTATAGGTTTTTTCAAAAATATCCGGTTCATTCTCCTTTACCCAGTGATACTTCCAGAGAGGGTCTTTGGCTGTTGCGGCGAGGCCACCGGTAATGTGAAGACAGGAAAGAGCCTTACGCAGGTTCCACTTACCTTCAATTTTCAAAAACCCGGTATTAAGATATTCATCAATCTGCCGGGTTGAACGGCCATCGAGATAACTCATGGGATTACGGAGAACCTCCCCCTCTTTATCAACAAGGATGAGCCCCTGCATCTGGGCACAGAATGAAATACCCATGATCTGGCGGGGATCGATGCCGGTGGAACTGATAACATGTTTTGATGAATTACAGATAGCGGCCCACCATTCGTCTGCCTTCTGTTCCACACCGCCGTTTTCAAGTGTATAGAGGGGATATTCCTCCAGGTGTGAATCAACAAGCTCGATCTTGTCATCAATCCGGTAGAGGCAGGCTTTGCTCCCCGTTGTACCAATGTCAAAGGCTAAAATATATACTGGTTCTTTCATGTCCCCTTCCTCAATAATCTCTTAATCTCAATCTGACTCTGTACTTTTTGCTGTCCCTGTTTTTTCGGGATAAAGAACCCCTGGCATTCCAGCGATCCTATCCCCTTTCATGGAAACTGCAAGTATATTTCATCCCCTCCCGGCATCTTTCAGACGGGTTTCCGCCTGCCGGCGATATTTCGTAGGGGTAGAATGCATCTCTTTTAAAAAGGCACGGTTGAACGTTGTAAGACTCTCAAAACCGACCCGCGCGGCAATCTCCATGACCGCCGCATCTGTTTCCCGGAGAAGCCGCGCCGCTTCAACTATCCTGAGCCTGTTGATGTATTCACGTATCTTGTTATCAGTATACTGTTTAAAAAAACGGCTTAATGAATCAGGATGAAGATCAACAAGGGCAGCAAGTCCCTCGCGGGAAATATCTGAACTGTAATTGTCATGAATAAAATCAAGGGCAATCTTTAATTTCTTTTCTGTTGCGGCACTCACTATCCCGGGGCACCTGCCGGGCATATGCCCTTCCAGAAACAGATGAGACATCATTACAGCTTTCATCATTGTATCCTGCCTGGGTGTCTTTCAGTATTAGTACCCCATTGATACTGAAAACCGGCCGGAGAGTCTTATCATAACCTGATCAATCAGGAATTGGAAATAATTGTTATAAGGAAAGAAAAAAGAAAAGAACAACAAATCAGCATCCCCGGCCTACGAGGATCCGACACCTGTCTTACGGTACGTGGTAGGAGTGACCTTTATTTCTTTTAAAAAGGCGCGGTTGAAGGTTGTGACAGACTCGAATCCGACAGCAAAAGCGATATCAATGATATTGTCATCAGTCTCAGCCAGCAGCTGTGCCGCCCTTTTTACACGAAGTTCGTTTATATACTCGCTTATCCTGCGGTCCGTGTACATCTTGAAAAAACGCCCCAGTGAATCAGGGTGCATATTCAGTGACGCCGCAAGGCCTTCCCGGGAAATATCTGACGAATAATTTTCTTCGATATAGCTGATGGCCTTCTTTATCTTCTCTTCAGTTGCCCCCGTCAGTGTCGGCTCCCTGTGAGCGGGGGCCTTTTTCATTTTCTGGTTTATCATTCTCTGGTAGAGAAAAGCGTATTCAATGGCCTCTACGGCCTGGTTCATGAAAGAAGAAATAATACGCATGTCCTCTTCAGAATAATCATCATCACCTGCGTCCCTTTCGAGAAAGCCGACACCGATAATGTCCCCTCCCAGGCGCACGGGGGCGCAGAGGAGAATACGCCCTGCCAGTTTTTCGGCAGTCCCGGGGGGAAGTTGGGGCTCTGCTGCAGACTCTGAACTTCCCCCCATGCTTACAACATGACCGGAGGAAAAAACGTACGAGGCAACTACCCCTGCGGTTTCACTGCTGGCGCTCCCGCCGGTAACATGCGCCGCCTGCACCGTCAGAGAACCCTCTTCGTTGACCATGAAAAGAGAGCCGGTCTTCGAGTGAGAAATCTCCATGGCTTTCTCGAGAAGTTTTGCCATCATGTTCTCAAAATTCAGAATAATACTGATATCCCGTGAAAGCTTGCGCACCGTGGAGAGATGATCGCCGTCACCGCCGGCTTCTTCAGCCTCTTCTATGACACGATTCTTCTCCTTCGAAGAATCAGAATCAGGAAGTTCTTTAAGCATATCAAGATAGAGGCCCCGCCCGATTTCACTGAAAAGAAGTTCCATGGTACGTTCGTTGACCTTCTCCTCCAGTTGAATATTCAGCTCCTCCACTTCACGAGTCAGGTCGATAAAATTATTCTGCAACACCCAGACCATGAAAAGTATGACAAAGAGATAGGCGTACTCCATGATAAAAACAAAGGAATAGACACCGGCTCCGACAAGGGAATCATTCAATGCCGCCAGCAAAAAACTTATCATAGCAATAATCAGGGGCAGGCGGCGGCGCTCCTCGCTGCGGCGGTAGAACCATATCACCACGTAAAAAACGAGTAAGGCGGTAAGGATCATTGCCAGGTACTGGGCCAGGTAGAGGGGCCCCGGCTGCACCTCGTAATAGGTGACACTGAAAAAATCACCCAGGTGCACATGCTTAACGCCGGGATGTGCCGGGGAGAGTGTCACCTCTCCCTTCATGAAAAGCCCCAGTACCATAAAAATAAAGAGTACTACTGACGCGGCATAAAAGGGCATGCGCCGCCGGTAGCGTGTAAAAAAAACAACGAACCATGAAAAACAGATGGTAAAAAGGGCAATGGTGGCGAACTGAAAACGCTGCCAGAACATTCCCTCGTGAAGTGATGTGGCGCTGTAAAGACCGGCGCAGAAAATATCATAGAGGGCAATGGAGAGGCAGGTAAAGGCAAACCAGAGGTTATGGGGATGCTCCCTCCGGCGCAGGTAGAGCCAGAGATAGGTAATACCCGCGTATAATGTCACCGCGGCCATCAGGGCCGCGGGAAGTGAGGCCCATTTCATAGAATTAAACTTCCCCACATATAATAAAAATTTTGTCTGCCTGTTGCTCCCCGGGAACACAGGGCATGTCCCTGGAGAAGTAAAGCGATACTGTATTTCAGGCGGCCAACAATGGCCTGAACACATTCATTTGTACCGGCGCTGTATTGTTACGGCTACTGCTTAAGGATTTTACATCAAACGATGATGTCAAGCCATAATTCGAGTATACCACGAAACAAAAAGACGTCAACTGAAATGAATACCCCGGAGAGGCGAGGGCTATAATAATAATGCAGGCGATAACAACAAAGCTGTTTACGGTACCTGGGTAGTAACGAAAAATCTTATAAATTTTCATTCCCCATGCTTCCGCTGAGGCGTATGGAATCGATGAACTGATCTATCTCGTCACTGCGCACCTTTTCCTTGATACGGCTCATGAACCGGTCCAGTGTTCCCGGCAGCACGTCCATCTTTTTAGCAATCAAACGCTTGTCTGCGGGCCATGTCATTCCTTTAACCAGGTACTGGAGGAATTCTCCTTCGCGATCAGAAAGCCTGTTCATTACCGCCTTCAGAAGATCATGCTTGATTCTTTTTCGTTCAAAGGCATTGATAAAGATGGCGGCAACCATCTCAAGAAGTGATATCGCGTCTTCAGACCATTCCTTCTGCACCGACGAAGCAAAGCCGAGGTATCCCATAAAATTATCATTGATCCTGAGAGGTACACAAAGGATTGAACAGAGGTTATGCCTTTCTGCGAGATTTTTCTCATTTTCAGAAATACCGGAATATTCAAAAAGATTTGTTACCTTGATTACTTCCCCCCTGAGAAAAACATCTTTCACTGAAGGATAACAATCGAGATGCATTTCAAAAAAATCCCCGGTAACAATACTGGAATTTTCAGAAACCCAGTAGAGGGTTCTTCTCAAGATTTTCATATTATCAATAAACTGTAAAATAAAAACATTTTCTTCATTATTAAAAAGTCCCACCCTCTCAATGGCATCTTCTATACCCTTATCAATGTCTGTATTACTGAGAGAAATAAAGCGGGTGGAAATATCTACAATTAGCTTCTGAAAATCTGCCTTATACTGCAACTGGCGACGCGCTTCTTTCATAACAGTTATATCCGCAGTAAGTACCTGGATACCATCGAATTCATTGTTTTCATTTACAATTTCAGATCCAGAAAACATTATTGTCATGCGTCCTTTGCTTGGTATTTCAATATCAGAAATAAAACGGCTCTCTCCCTTCTCAATGACTTCTGCGATATGTCTTTCCGCCTCTGACCTGTTAGCACCTAAAACCATAAAGGGGAGATCCTGCCCCAGGAAAAAAGATGAAGGAAGCCCTGTCTGCTGAAGTATCTTTTTATTAACATAAATAATTTTCAGGTCTTTGTCCGTTATAAGGAAACCTTCGAACATATTATCAAGAACCTGCCGATACCTTATCTCGGCATTTATCAGATCCTTCTCCGTTCTCATTTTTCTGGTAACATCAATTGCATAACCTGCAATTCTGCTTATTTCTCCCCGGGAATCAAAAATGGGATAAATATGCAGCTGAAAATAATTCTCACCGATTTTCAGTTCATACTGCTGAAACTCTTTCCCCTCCATGAGTTCTTTTCTTTTTTCCCAGAATATAAGAGCTGTCTCAGGTACAAAAAAATCAGTGAAACAGCGACCGATAAAATCATCTCTGGAATATTTCCTGTCATTCTGAATAGCCTCCAGCTTTTCGATTGCCGCATTATTCAAGACAATAATATTCAAATCAGTATCAAGGATTCCCGCCGGTTCGGGAATTGCCTCGAGAAGGCCCTTAAAATTCTCTTCAGTAAGCCTTAACTGCCTGGCGATTTTTGACGAATCAGGGATTTCCCTGGCGGCAACAACATAGGCCTCTATATCACCGGACTCGTTTCTTATCGTGGTCGCCAGAAAACGTGCATTGAAAAGAAACCCGTCTTTCTTCCTGACAAAAATTTCCCGTGAACGGCCAAAAAAATCACGGTCAAGATCATCCTTATATGTCTGAATTTCTTCATGGTAACGTGGTTCGGCAAAATCGAGGTAATGCTTTCCCAGGAGTTCCTCTCTTTTAAATTTCATCATATCAAGGGCACGGTCATTAATATTGCGCAGATAGCCATCCGCATCAAAGAGAAGAATCCCCGTATGTGATGAAAGCTGCAGGGTATTGATATAACGACGCAACAAAAGAGGAACATTACTGAAACTGACTGTCTCAATAAGGCCAATGAACCCGGTAATTTCATTCCCCGAATTGATAAAGAGGACACGTATTACAGCGGCAACACTCTTTCCTTCGCGGGTATTGATGCTGATATATTTTTCAAAGAGTTCAGAATCGATACTGTCCCATGAATTTTTTTCCCTTTTTTCGTCCGAGAAATCACCGAGGATTTCCCGCAGCTGTTTCTCCGGTATCCACTCAATCCTGTCATTGATTATCTCCTCTGCGGAGTAACCGGATACCTTCAGAACTGAATCACTGATATAAGACCATCCCTTCGTTTTGAAATCATAGGCACAGACAACCTGCCGTGTGGCATTGCAGAGGATAGCATAAATACTTTCGATTCCATTATTCACTGATCAATCCACTCTGGTTCTTTCACTCTTTTGACCTTGAAATACTCGTTCATAATTAATTTTACATCGAAACTATAGACTTTGTCCAATACATATTTAATTTGCCGGTAAGGGCTTTTGTGCTGAAATTGATCATTGTTTTTCAACAGGCGCTGGAGTTATATCTGAAAAAAATCTTCAGGTACTGTCGATAAAAAAAGGTTGATAAACTCATTACCTGCTTCAAACAGGTATAAACTCTGAATTTATTCCAAAAGGCTAAAGAATGGTCATCTTTCAAAAAGACTATGTAACAATCACTCTTATTGAAGAAAAAGGATACCTCTACCAGGAATGGTCAGGTTTTTGCTCAAGCAGCAGCTTTCGAGCAGCCATTGATCTTTCCATGGAAACACTGAAAAAAAACAACTGCCATAAAATCATCAGCGACATTAGAGAACAGAAAGTAGTCCCTCCCCGCGACCAGGAATATGTAAAAATGAAAATGATGGAATTCAAAAAAACCAATAACCTCATTAAAATGGCCTTCATTGCCCGAAAAAAATCCGTGATCCGTACCTGTGCCCGTCTCTATACACGTTCACTTCCTGGTGAACAGAGAGATTCGATGAGCATGATTTTTGAAACATTCGACGATGCCTTAAGCTGGATTGCAAAAGAATGATCAATTTTTTTCCTTTCCACAGCCTCTTTCAACCATTTGAGCATTCCTAAAAAAAATACTATAATCAGGTTAACACTTGACTTTTCCATATTACCATATAACATTCATGTAAATATAGAAAATACCCGCTTATTAAACTGCGGCAGAACCGGCAAAACCACACCTACAGGAGAAATTCCATGACTGAAAACGCTTACCGGGTTTTCCCGTATCGCTGGGTGGTGCTGGCGGTTTTTGCCCTCATCAACGCTGTCATCCAGCTCAACTGGATAGCCTTTGCCCCTGTCACCGTTGACGCAATTGCACTCTATCAAAAAAGTGCCTTCTGGATCGTCCTTCTTTCAATGTCTTTCATGATTGTTTATATTTTCGTATCAGTACCCGCATCTTTCATTATTGACCGTTACGGTATTCGTATTGGTGTCGGCATTGGTGCTGTTCTCACAGGAATATTCGGCATGGTCCGCGGCTACTATGGAACTGATTACACCATGGTCTGCATTTCACAATTTGCCCTTGCTGCAGCACAGCCCTTTATCATGAATGCCATGACAAAGGTTGCCGCGGAATGGTTTCCCATTCATGAACGCGCTACCGCAACAGGCATTACCGCCCTGGCACAGTTTCTTGGCATCATTCTTGCAATGGCAGTGACAAAACCACTGGCCCAGTCATTTCTGCCAGAAGGAGCAAAAGCCCTGACGCTTCCGGCTCTTCAATCCATGCTTTATATCTACGGTGTTGTATCAGTTATCAGCGCTATTCTCTTTCTTTTACTGGCAAGAGACAAACCCGTCACACCTCCCTGCAGCATGGAAAATTATGAACGTTCAACTATTACAGAAGGACTAAAATATATTTTTACCCGAAAAGACTCCCTTCTGCTCCTCGGCATTTTCTTTATTGGCCTCGGGATGTTCAATGCCATCACAACCTTTGTCGACCTGTTACTTGCCTCGAAAGGATTCACTGCCGGAGGAAATGAAGCAGGCAACGTGGGAGCTGTCATGATGATAGCGGGTCTCCTGGGAGCGGTTACCCTTCCCCCCCTTTCTGATAAATTCAGAAAGCGAAAAATCTTTATGCAAATCTGTCTCTTTTTCATGCTCCCCGGCCTTTTGGGCCTCACTATCTGTACAGGGTATGTACCCCTTCTCATCAGCAGCGGTATCTTTGGTTTCTTTTTCATGGCAGCGGCGCCCCTGGGCTATCAGTATGCCGCAGAGGTAAGCCATCCTGCTCCTGAGTCAACATCACAGGGAATGATCGTCCTTTCAGGTCAGATTTCAGGTGCCATTTTTATCACCCTTATGGCGATACTGGGAGGTATTTCTGCAGAAGCCCTGGCCGATGCCAGCAAGGCAGCAGAAACGATAAACCTGACACCCTTTATGTGGGGATTTTTTGTCCTGGGAATCATTAACGTTATATTCAGTTCAGTCATAAAAGAATCTGAAATGATTAAATCGGACAAAGATACGGTGAATTAAAACATTAAAATCGAAAAAGGGGGTACCCACACCGGATACCCCCTTCATTATATCAACATTGAATGATGATCAATCAACCGGCAGCTTCTGCAAGCTGTTTGGGAGAAACGACAGAACCGTATTTCGTCTTTAATTTTTCAAGCCCTTCTTTCTGCTCTTCATACACTTCAAAAAGCCTTTCAGGACAGTTCTTCTCTTTCCCATATGCTTCAGACTGAAGATCAATACGGCCAATTATATTGTCAATATAGAATGAGAACTGCTTGTTATAAAGCTCAACAGAATATTCTTTACCGATCAATTCATTGAAAAGATTCTTCAGATCCTCATATTCAGGTATAAAACCTATCGGTGTTTCAATGGCGTTGATATCGCCGTTTGCACGACGCTCAAGCCATGACAGCCATACAATAACGTCTCTTTTTTCTCCCAGCAGCCCGGTGTCACCCTTTTCCCCACCGCGGGCCTCATGGGTCAGGAAGTAGTTCAATCCGGAAATAACAGGCTTCTTCGTTACTTTACTGTTATTATAGAATTTAAACTGTGAATCCATATAGTCTGAAAGAGACCCCGGCACAAAAGGTGCGTTCGCCCAGGGCTGTCGCTTCACACCTGATGCTCCCACCTCCGTGGCAGTGGCCGCAGATAGAATAGATGCGCCGATGACAACACCGTGATCGGCATTTTTTGCCTGCCATACGGGAGGCATTGTATCCGCATCACGGCCTGAATAGGTAATAACACTCACTGGAACCCCGGCGGGATCCTCACCAAGTTTCTGATTATAGTTTTCAATATCGACACAGTTTACGGTACAGCGTGAATTAGGGTGAGATACGGGCTCACCGGAATCAGGGGTCCATTCCCCCTGAAAGTTTACGCCACCTGTTGGTTCAGGATCACCGTCACCTGTCCATCGCGGAGTATTGTTTTCATCAATAAGAATATTCGAAAAAATAACTTCTGCTTCTTTATCACCGCGAAGACATTTCATAAGATAGGGGTCTCCTTCACGATTGACATCCTTAAGGATACCAAATATACCTTTTTCAGGATTTACCGCGCGAATAGTGCCATCATTTTCAATCCACATCTGTGCAAGGTCATCACCAATAAAATCTGTCCCCACCATGGCCGTTGTTGTTTTACCACAACCGGATGGTGCGGCACCGGCAAAAAAAGTTTTTCTTCCACCGGGACCGGTAAGCCCGGTAATAAACATATGCTCGGAAAGTTCCTCGCCATTTCTGTTATATGTTGAATGATCAACATGAAAACGGTGATTACCCTTTTTCAGCATCAAAGTATTGCCCGCGTATGTACAGTAGATAGAAAACGTTGTCTGCCAGCTTCTATCCATATAGATCCTTGCTTTGGGGATATTTTCTCCCTTCAGATCACCATATGAATGACAGTTTGTAAAAAACAGGCCTGCACGCTCTATCTCTTCATCGAACCTGTCGTAAACAGGATGATAAAGGATATTGCCTGAATGAACAACATAATATGAATCAGTAATCATTATGGCCGGGATTGCAGCCTTTGCACCCACAGGTCCCCTGTTCCAGAATGAAACCGTCATGGTTCTGCCTTCCATAAGGCCGGTTGCTGTTTCTTTCAGGTAGGCATAAGAATCTGCTCTTAATTCTTTTTTTGCGATGGAAGATACATCTTCCCCCTCATTTGCGATATAGAATGTCTGATTTACTAACCGCGCCTGATCTTCGGGAAGGTCAAAGTGATTGGTATGCTTTTTAAGGTTGAGACTGGTTTCTTCACCTTTTTCTAATGCCCTGTCACGGACGGTCTGCAAATCTTCATCAGAACTGGTATTAATCCAGATATCAGAAGGTCTAAACATAGCCGCTGCGTTGGCAATCCTCATCAGGGCCTCTTCATTTTTAATCTTATTGATCTTTTCAAGATTAGTGGCATCACATTTTTCATTAAAAAGTGCACTTGCCTCGTCAATAGATTTTATCCCGCCAAGTTCGGACAGGATATCAATACCTTTTTTAAATTCAAGTGTCATAACTTCTCCTTGAGATACATAATTGGTATATAATAATGCAGTTCACGGCTTACTGAATAAACAGGCAGCCTTAAATCTTCTTTTTTCTCCACAGGGCTGATCCATCACCTGCCCACAGCGGGGCAGATAAATCCCCGGGCACTTTCAGGTTCATTACCAGCCACCTTATGCAAGGACATATCTAAATCTTATTCCCGGTGCTTTCACGGAATAATATGAAGCGCTGAATAAATAATCTCCTTAGCCAGGGAATATGCCGGGGAAAAGTGTGACATCCCTATGGCTTGTAAAGAACTCATGAGCGGCCTGAATATCCTTGATCAAGGAAAAACATAAATACAGGCAGACCTCTACTACTCTATAACCAAATATAATCAAGCATGCTTCCCGTCAAGATTTTTTTATAGCTCCCCCCAGACTCAGAGCCTCCCTTGTTTTTGAGGCCGGCTCAGAGCCTCCATCGTTTTTTTAAAAAAATTGCAGAAAATTTCGAATTTTTTGCCCCGCTCATTCGTATCCCTTATAGAAACCGGCCTGCTGTGGCCGAAAAATTTCGG
>CAZHNW010000115.1:0-13599 GCA_964534225.1 uncultured Leptospirales bacterium
CCCTGTAGCTCAGCCGGTAGAGTCCCGACACGTCGGGATTAACCACTGGATACAAAGGGAATAACATAAAATATGAGCGTACTCATTCCCCTGTAGCTCAGCCGGTAGAGTCCCGACACGTCGGGATTAACCACTGGATACAAAGGGAATAACATAAAATATGAGCGTACTCATTCCCCTGTAGCTCAGCCGGTAGAGCAAATGGCTGTTAACCATTGGGTCGTAGGTTCGAGTCCTACCGGGGGAGCAGAGATATAGATAGGGGGTATCCCGAAAGGATACCCCCTATTTCATTATTAATGCCTATGAAAAAATATTTCACTTACATTCTACAGTCAGAAACAACAGGCAGATACTATATCGGGCATACACAAGATATCGAACAACGAATACACCAGCACAATAATCATACATTTTCAGGTTCTTTAGCAACAAAAAGATTAAAAGGACCCTGGAAACTGGTCTATAGTGAAGTACACCCTACCCGCTCTGTGGCTATGAAGCGTGAAAAAGAAATTAAATCATGGAAAAGCCGTAGATCTATCCAGGAGTTAATTCTCAGCCGGTAGAGTCCCGGCGCGCCGGGATTAACCATTGGGTCGTAGGTTCCCCACGGCACGCCGGGGCTACCGGGGGAGCAGAAATATAGATAGGGGGTATCCTGAAAGGATACCCCCTATCTCATTATTAATGCCTATGAAAAAATATTTCACTTACATTCTACAGTCAGAAACAACAGGCAGATACTATATCGGGCATACACAAGATATCGAACAACGAATACACCAGCACAATAATCATACATTTTCAGGTTCTTTAGCAACAAAAAGATTAAAAGGACCCTGGAAACTGAACTCAGGTTTTACTATATCATACTTTGAAAGTTTATCAAGGTAATTGTCTATTATTTTCTCAAGAATAATATTTGATGTTCTCTGATTGCGAAGTTCATGTGCTTCATAGGGCGTGAGATAAGTATAGCCCATATTGATAAGTAATTGCAATGCTGGGATTTAGGAGATGTGGTCTTCGATGAATGATGGTTTATCTTTCATTGTTACTCTCCGTTATCCCCAGAGCATGCCAGTATGGCTTAAAACTTTCTTCGACAAGTTGGGCAATGAAATCAATAAAGGGACCATATTCATTTCTGATATGTGCAGAATCAAGAAGTTCATAATACTGCAGTCGAGATTTAACGGGTAGCACAACAGCGGGAAATCCAGATTTCATCAGCTCAAGGTTCATAAGAAGTCGTGCTGTTCTGCCATTACCATCAACAAATGGATGAATTTTTACAAAATAACAGTGAAGTCTTGCGGCAAGTTCAACAGGATGTATCTTTTCACATTGATCACCATACCATGTCTCAAGCTTTTCCATTTCACCAGGAACCGCCAGAAAGTCAGGAGGAACATGCTCTGCACCAGAAATAGAGACATTGATGTTTCTCCATATACCGGCATTTTCATCGTCAATGTTTTTTAATATAAGGCCATGCACCTGTTTGATCTGCCACAGAGTGAATCGTTCTTTTCTTTGAACAATATCCTCAACATAAAGAATAGCTTCCCTGTGATTGATTGCTTCAAAATGTTCCCGAAGGGTTTTCCCTCCAACAGTTATTCCCTCAAGTGCTACTTTTGTTTCTTTCAGGGTAAGAGTATTTCCTTCTATTGCGTTTGAATTATAAGTCCATTGGAGAATTAGGTTCTCATGGAGATTCTGAACAATGCCTGCCGGCAGCGGACGAAAACTGTCAAGTTTCTGTTTCAAATTATCAAGTTGTTCTAATATTTTCATATCTTTATCTCCGAATTTTTTCTTTAGAATTTTATTATCATATGTTTTTCAAAGCTGTTTAATTTCATTCTGTTTGTTCCTTAATCTGTTTATTTTTCTTTTTTCAATCATTGTATCATCTATAGCAAGAATGCCTACACTGGCTTTACCTGCATTTCTTTTCATGATAGAATGATACTGCTTTAAAAGATCGATATGTGACCATTTGCTGTTTCTTATGAATTTGATATCATTGCTGACATCTGTTCCATTAATCTGATTATTGTTCAGTTTTGAAATTGTATGTCTGCCTTCAAAATCAATTATTGATTCTGTAATATTTCTCAAATGCTTCATCTGAGGCACTGAAATAATTTCCTCAAAGAATTTAAAGTACTTGTCACTGATCTCTGGTGTATTAGTTTTTTATCCATTGTTATATCGTTTTTACGATACTATTCACAATGGGGTAAAAAATTAATACTATTTTTTGCCTCATTCTTTTTTTTCTTCCCTAAAAAACGCCTAAGTCGAGTATTTAATTACTTTGCGCAGTTCAGCAATCTTCACTCTGGTTGCTCTGATAAGTTTTTCGAGTTCTTTCCTCTTTTCTATGAGGGCCTGCATTTCCTGTACTTTTTCTGTATCGACAGGACCAATGTATTCAGTTTTTATCTTATCGTTTTCACGATATGCTCTATACGCATATTTCCGTTCATTACGCCGTTTGATAGAAATTGATCCAGTCGGCAGACTTTTTAGATCGTTTTCATATCGCGTAATGAGCCGCTGTAGTCTTTCGTATTCTTCTTTCAATACTGCCTGGATAGTACTCATTATTCTTGCCCCGTTCTTGCCCAACACATGTAAATATATTGTGGTTTGTTGGGCAATTTGTCAATCAAATAATTGCCCAACAATACACTTATATACACTATATTGTCAGGCATACAAGAAGTACATTTTTATTTCTGTTCATACTTCATCCACAGCCGAAACTCCCTTACAACTTCAAACAAAAAAGTTCCAACTTCTACCGAATCCGCGAGCATAATTAAGAGAGGGTCGGCACAAGCCGACCCTCTCTTAATTAATCCCTCAGGGCGGAAGTTATTTTATTGTGCTAAAATTGCCCGGGCGGCTTTTCTTGCGGTAAGTATACTTGTCGAAATAAATGTTCCTTCCAGGGAACTCTTGCCGTTTATTCCCCCGCCTCCAAAGCCGGCTGCCTCGCCAACAGCATAAAGCCCATTAATTATACCTCCCGAGGTATTAAGCACTCTGCTTTCAAGATCCGTTTTTATTCCTCCAAGACTTTTCCTGGTTAATACCCTGTAGCGAATCGCAATCAATGGTAAGGACTTTGCATCCAGTATCTTTTGAAATTTGCAGGTGCGGATTTTGTCCCCGAACCAGTTGCGTGCATGGGCGATTCTTCTCAGTTGATCATCATTGTGATACTTCACCCCTCTATCGATCTGGTCATCGTATCTCCTGATGTCGTATTCCAGACCTTTTACATCAACATCATTTGTGCCGGTGAGCTGGTTCATCTTTTCGGCAAGTTCTTCAAGAGAAAAAGCTGTGACAAAATCTGTGGATTCTTCTATCATCTGTTTAACCAGATCTTTATTTCCCGTAAGGACCATTTTCATTAATGCGAAATATTTTCTATCCCGCATAGTTATATTATGCTCTGCCCCCGAAAGGGCAAGTTCCTTTACTGCAATTTTCCAGTTAAGTATATGCCAGGTATAAGGCTTATCAAATTTGCAAACCTGTGCAAGAGTATAAGATGTATCGTAATACCCGATAAGGGGTTGTGGGCCAATTCTTCTGCCTGAATAATCCATCCAGAGAGCCGACTTTGGAGGCAAAACACTCAGGCCCTGACCGGTGAACTGAGGATTGGTATGAGCAATCCCTCCAGGGTAGTTCCACATATATTCCGTGTTTGTAACCGCCCCATCGACTTTTCTTGCCATCTCATGCCCGGAACCATCACAATAGGGGTGAGAGCCAACGAGAAGTTCACTCGGCGCATTTCCCATGAATTCAGGCCAAATTTTCTTTACCAGTTCAATATTACCGCCGAGTCCTCCATTTGCGATTACAACTTTCCCGGCCCGCACAGTGAACCGCTCTCCATTTGCTTCGATCCTCCCCTCACATCCATTAACAGATGAGTTCTTAAAATGCAGAGAATCCACGATGTGTTCAAAGATCAGGGTCAGGTTTTTCCTGTTTTTATGTGTCTCCAGTTCATCGATCAGTTTTTTAGTTAGGTGACTTCCTGTCCCCCATACTATATGGTACCTGGGCAGCGAGTTGCCGGGACGGTTGTAGCCTCGCTCAGGCCAGAGAACCGAGGGCAGGAAAAGAACACCTCTCTTCCGAAGCCATTTATATACTTCTTCGTTACACTGGTGGCAATAGAGCTCGGCCCATTTCTTCGGATATATATCATCCTTTCCGAATCGGGCGGTCTGGCACCAGTCTTCATAGGCAAGTTCAGGGCTGTCTTTAATTCCTGCCAGTTTTTGAATCGGTGTACCAACCAGCGCCATGCCGCCGAAGGCGGTAATGGCCTGACCGCCAAATTTTTCATGAGTGTCCCGATCCAGAAGGATAATTTTTTTATTTGACTCCAGCAACTCAAGTGCTGTCGTAATACCTGCGATCCCCCCACCGATAATTACTACGTCAGCTTCATGTTGATTTTCTTTTTTCATTATCAGGTTCTCTTTTTAATTTTTCCAAAATGATTCAGTACCCCGGGATTCGCAAAAGCCGGACATCTACCCGAATATTTTCAAGGTGAAAATTTTCTCTTAATCATTTTTGCAACAGGAGATGGAATTTTGTTTATTGCGCCAAGGACGTAAGGCAATGCCTTGAGTTTTACCCCACTGTATTCGTTAGGAACAATCGCATCGATTAAATAAGGCCCCGGCTTACTAAAGGCAGTTTTTAAAGCGCCGGTGAACTCTTCGGCTGTCAGAACCCTTTGGCCCGGCATTCCCATTCCTGTGGCAATGGCAACAAAATCAATCTCTGGTTGTGAAAGATCGAGCTGAGATTTTGCTTTTACTCCCGACTTCTTCGCACCGACTCTCTGCAGCTCGATATTGAGGATTGCCTAAGAGCGATTGTTAAAAACAATAACAGTAACATCGAGGTCTTCTCTCGCAATTGTCCATAAAGATTGAATCGTATACATCGCGCTTCCATCGCCAACCAGAGCTATCACTCGACGTCCGGGGTCTGCAATGGCAGCCCCCAGGGCCACTGGCAATCCCTGGCCGATTGCTCCACCCGTTAGTGTGAGGACATCATGCCGCGGCGCACCGGCAGTAAAAACTGGAAGCTGCACACCTGAAGTCTGTGCTTCATCGGAGATAATTACATTTTCCGGCATAAGAGCACCAATCGCCTGGCAGACCTTTGCTCCTGTAAGTTTACCCGCAGGCAGTGCCGGCCTCTGCCTCCCCTGTAGTTTTGGGCTTATTTGTTCAGCATCAACAGCCGTTACAAGCTTTTGAACAACAGTCAATGCATCCTGATCAGGTTCGTTCAGTTTATAAACAGCACATGTATCAGGTACCAGATAACTCTTCTTTCCTGGATATGCGAAAAATGATACCGGCTCCTTTGAATCTATTAATACAAGATTTTCGTATCCGTTAAGTTGAACCGATGCCATCTCTGCGAGATAGGCAATTCTTTCAACATGTGGAAGCCCTTCCCCTCGCTCTATTCGGGACGGGAACACTTCTGCAAAAAGCTTTGCTCCGGTTTTTTCTGCAATTTTGGATGCGGCAACCAGGCCTTCTTCCACAAGGACTCTCCCCCCCAGGAGGATTGCGGTTTTTTTACCCTGCTGGAGTAGTACTTCGGCAATTCTATTTATATCTTCACTATCAACCTTTCTCGGAACAGTAACAGGTAGAGCTTCTTTCGCCTCACCTCCTTCTTCCCATGAAACCTCTGCAGGGCGAATCAGGGTAGATATTCCTGCCGGGAGATTTTGAGATTCCGCTACAGCCTAAGCAGCATCGGCGGCAAGCTGTTCTGTTGAGGAACATGTACGTATCCATGCAGAGAAATTCCGAGCTATGGTTTCAATATCTGATTGAAGAGGTGCATCATATTGCTTGTGGTATGTAGCATGGTCTCCTATTATATTGACTATGGGAACCCGTGCCTTGCGGGCATTATGCAGGTTAGCCAGTCCATTACCCAGTCCACAACCTAAATGCAGAAGAGTTGCAGCCGGTTTACCTGCAATTCGTGCATATCCGTCAGCAGCACCTGTTGCTACCCCTTCAAAGAGTGTTAATACAGCTTTCATGTCGGTGTTATCCAGTTCTGCTACAAAATGCATTTCCGAGGTTCCCGGGTTTGTGAAACAGGTACTTATGCCGGAATTTATAAGGGTCTGTATCAATGCTTTCGCGCCGTTACTCATAGCTTTTACTTCCTTATTATTTTATTTTTTTAACATAGCTGGCATCCAGCTTTTCAATGGAATCGCACCCGATTAACTGCATTACCCTTTCCATCTCTTCCTTCAGGATTTCAATTGACCGTTCTACTCCTTTTTCTCCACCGGCGGCAAGTCCGTAGAGATAAGGCCGACCAATCATACAACCAGTTGCACCCAGTGCCATTGCCTTCACAACATCAGATCCCCGCCGAATGCCTCCATCGATATATATATCAAGTTTACCTCCGACTGCAGCAACGGCCTCAGGCAACACTTCAAAGGCTGGCGGAGCGGAATCAAGTTGTCTTCCCCCGTGATTGGATAAAACTACCCCGGTTGCTCCTATCTCAACAGCCCTCCTGCAGTCTTCGATACATTGAATTCCCTTTAAAATAAAGGGACCGTCCCAGTATTCTCTCAACTCCCGGGCATCTTCCCATGTCACTGATGGGTCAAACTGCTCGTTAACCCTATCAATTGTTTTTTGCGCATCACCACCGTAAGGAAGTTGGTGAACCATGTTGGCCATTCGTAGTTTTCCCGAGGTCATGAAGCGATAAAGCCATCTGAAATTCGTAAGGCCGCTTAAAGCTGTTTTAAATTTCAATTCAAGAGGCCTGCCATGACCGTTCCGCAGATCCCGTTCTCGTTTTCCAAAGGAGGCACAGTCAACGGCCAGGATTATTCCGTTAAAGTTTTCTCTTTTACAGCGATCAATAAACTCATAAACGAGACTTCGGTTTTGCCATATATAAATCTGAAAAAAATGGGATCCGCCGGGTACATTTCCGATGTCTTCAATGGATGTTGTTCCTACTGTAGAAAGAGCATAGGGGATATCATTACTTTTAGCTGCCCGTGCAACGGCTGTTTCTCCCTTGTAGTGAAATAACCGTGACATTCCGATAGGCGCCAGGAACAGGGGCATTGCATATTTTTTCCCCAGCATTGATGTAGTGAGATCGATATTATTAACATCGTTTAGTACCCGTGGTATAAATTCATATTCTAAAAAGGAGGTGCGATTCCTCGCAATGGTTATCTCGTCTTCTGAACCTCCTTCTATATAATCAAATATGACACCAGGTATAGATTTTTTTGCCAGAGCATTAAGATCTTCAATTGAATTACATCTATCAAGCTTTCCCATTTAAAAAAATCCTCCTCCTTCGACTCATCATATCTTTATTAGAGATTCATGCCTTTGCGTCAAGGGCTCTGAGGCTCCTATACCGTTTCCTGCTGTAAATTAATGAAAGAACTGACACGTCAGTTCTTTCATTAATAATTTAAAATGTCAACTATATTGATATTAGACTTTGAATATTTACTGATTAAGCAGGAAGGTATAGTTAAACAGCACCATCAATACAGGAAATCGGCCCTTTGTATACGAGGCCCGAAAGGCCGAGTATCCAGAAAACGAAGTAAAAGTCAAACCAATCTGAGATACATCAATAAATTACCTTAACCCTCCCAACAAGACCACTTTCAAGCCGTACTTTAATACCATGTGGATGAGAAGCGGAGTTGGTAAGAATATCCTTTACGACACCTTCTGTAAGTTTACCACTTCGCTGATCCTGTTTCTGTACAATGGCGACCTTTATTCCCGGCTTAATATCTCCTCTCTTTGATCCATCCATATTAGCATTCTCCGTTCTTATTTATGTTTTTTGCAAGAAAACGATCCAGCTGATTGGCAAAATTCTGCCTGTCCCGGGGACTATAAGCAGAAGGTCCCGGGGTTGGAATGCCGCTGTCACGCAATTCACTCATCAGATCACGGACCGCCAGCCGCTCCTTAATATTCTCCGGGGTAAATAAATTTCCCCTGGGGTCGATACAGTGTCCTTTCTTTGACAGGACCCTGTCTGCAAGGGGAATGTCAGCACTGATGACCAGGTCCCCTTCCCTCACCAGTTCTACAATTTTATCATCTGCCGTGTCCGGTCCCGCAGGGACAACTATGTTCGATATAAACCCAGATCCGGGATAGTGTAATTCCTGGTTAGCCACGAGAACAAGTTGTATCCTGTTACGCTCAGCTGCCCTGAAGAGAATTTCACGCACAGTGCGTGGCATAGCATCAGCATCCAGAAATATCTGCATAGTATCCTTTCATTCTTCTGTTAAACTTTTTATAGTCAGCCAGGTCATGTACCCAGAGCGGATTTTTAGTGGAGCAGATTATTTCAACATCCAGTCCCCGATCAATAACAGTCCTTCCGATTTTATAAAAACCCTTATCTTCTGATATAATAACAATCTTTTCTGCATTACTATCACTATCCAGCAATGTCCTGATCATCTCTATAATCTTTTTATCCGCTGAATTGCGCCCGATGCCTTCAGTCTTGATGAGTTCCCAACCATGGTCAATGAGGGTATCTTTTCGTGCGGCCTTGATTTTTGCGTACACGACGTAACATCGAATGTATCCATTCGTTGCCCTTATATGTTCCATGATAACATCGAGATTGTGAAAAGAAACGTTTTCTATGTCCCAGAAGTAATGTGTGCTCACAAGGACAATGTTGCCAATGACTGTGCATCAGTCTATTACTTATTCACAAAACCCTGTTAATTATTAACCTGTAACAGTAAAGGCAGTGTCCCATTTCGCATCACTGTTTATTTTCACCATTTATAAACAATGATTCTTGACATTTGAATAACATGTTTCATACATTAAACGAGGTATGAGATATGAACAAAAAAGAAAATACTGACTCATATAAACCCTACGGTGACCTTGCTGTAGAACTGCCTTCACCACCTCCCTGTTTTACAAATATGAAAGGGCGTTTCATAGCTGCAGAACCAGGTAAAGAACTTACCGTTGCCTTTCCAGTCTTTAAAGAATACTGCAATCCCGCTGGATCCATGCAGGGAGGATATATTTCAGCCGCCTTTGACAATGTCTTTGGCCCCCTCTGCCACCTGGCATCAAAGACACCTGTATCGGCAATGGTCCATATGAATACCAGTTATCACAGGCCGGTATTTCCCGACGATGAGCTGACCATTACAGGAAAAGTCAAATCAAAGGGAAAACGAAAGGTTCACATGGAAGCCGATGCCCACAACAGAGAAGGGAAACTGGTAGCCACGGCACACTGTGACTACCTGGTGACGGGTTAGCCGGATATAATCATTTCTGTTTTTCACCTGATTCGGGAAAAACCGCCGATAGAGCCAGGAGAAGAGCAGAAAAAAACAGGGCGGCCTGCAACCACACAAACATAAGGGGAAAAACCGATGACATGAAGAAATAATCAAGGCTCTGCACCCATGCCAGGCCGGCCATGATGATTATGGCAAAAACTGACTGTACAGTTCGGAAACTAAGATTCTGGTTTTTTTCCCCTGAGAAGGCAAAATGCCGCTGACCGGTTCTGATCCCCTTCGTAATGCGCCATATCTGCCAAAATAAGAGAATGACTATCAGTGCCAGGAGCCCCTGGATGCCCCGCCTTGCTGCAAGTATTTTTCCCATACCGACTGACGAGAACCCTCGCCACTTTGCCCAGTCAGTCAAAATCGAAGCAATAAAGGGCCAGCTCCTCTGGCTGTTTGTCAAAATGACAATACCATCACCTGTCCCGGGAACAGAATGAAAATGGGTCATCCACCCTGATCCCTGCCCACCGTGCGCGACAGCCCTGGTATTTCCCGGCAGAGTCTCGATAAAGTGCCCAAAACCGTAGGCTTTAAAAACAAGGCCATAATATCCAGGGATGTCAACTGCCGGTGTATAAATTTCCTGGATACTTTTACGACTGAGAACTTTGCTGCCTGCTGTGGAGTAATCCGGCATTCCCGCGGCAATAAATCGTGCAATATCATTAACAGTTGAAAAAAGGCCCCCCGATGCCTTCTCGGGATAAACATAGGGAGCGATTACATTTCCTTCAAGATCATAGCCGAAAGCAACAGGCGGAGAAAAATCATCACGCCACCTGAAGCTTGAATGTTTCATTTCAAGGGGAAGTAAAACTTCCTTCTCCATAAAAACCGCAAAGTCACGGCCGGTTACCTCCTCTATCAAAAGCTCGAGAAGATTAAACCCTGTGTTGGAGTATGAAAAGGATTTCCCCGGTTCCTGCATGAGATGAGCATCACGGGTCAGGCTTTCTTTAAGAGACGGCTTTTTATCGCCGGGAGAATAACGCACACCAATCGTTCCAAGAGGCATGCCGGCACTGTTGGAAAGAAGACGGCGTATTGTGACCTTTTCGAGTGAAAATTGTGAAGGGGGAAGTTTCCATTTTCCCAGGTATTTTCCCACGGGGGCACCAAGATCAATCTTTCCTTTTTCGACGAGTTTCATGACACCCCATGCGGTAACAGATTTCGAAATTGATTCAACACGACACCAGGTATCCAGAGTCATCTTTCGTTTTTGGTCACGGTCAGCATATCCCCATGCATGTGACCAGACTGTTTTCCCCTCTCGTACAAGGGCAAGGGAAACACCGGGTATGTCATAATCATGCATCAACCGGGGAATTTTTTCATTGAGATGAGCAGTAAATTTTTTTAATCGTTGTGTCTCCCCTGACGCAATAGCAGCATTGAATATTTTCTTTCCGGGGGAAAACATACAGAATACTATTGCCATATAAAAAGAAAATAATTTTATTCGGCAGTATATTTTGTTTGTCATCTTCATTCCCTCCTCCTGGCTGTTATCTTGACATGGAGTTATTACACTGTTAACCAGGCAGAATCCTGAAAAACAGTTAAAATCTGCCAAAACAGGATAGAGCAGAAAATCTCCCCTGTCAATAACCATCTTGATGATAATAAAATACACCACAGTCCCGGACCTGCGGCATCAATAACAAAATTAACTAAATCCGACGTGCACGGATGCACCAGTGGGGGATACGGTCTTTGCATCATCATCAATAACAACATTAACGGAATCAACCTGATCAGTCAAAGAGTGCCCCTTTTGTCACGCCACAAAAGGGGCGAAAAAGGCGCTCGGCCAGCGCTTGTTAAAACATCGTGTTTTGCGCTGGCATTCGATCATCCTGATCAGCACTCAGTCGCCGCGAGGGGCTTGCCGAGTCGGCGCTTTTTTGTTCTTCCTGAACAGCGCCGACACTACACCGTCCTGGTGGGCGTCATTTGCCGGGGAGGCTTACTTGAAATATTCATAAACTTGCCGGCTTTGTGTAACCAAAGGTAAAATTTAACTGGTGGGGCTTCTTGCTTTCAAAAAACTGGTTCTGTTCGGGCTCGAGAGTAGCCTTTCAGGCTGCCGAGCCCGGAGAAACTTCTTGCCCCCCTCTCCTTTTTTCAATTTATAGTGGGAGACGACAAGCAGGATGCTTTAGTGCCGGGCGCGGACAGGATGTCCAAAAAGCGCCCGGCTGTGGGCCGGGGGTGAGGGGATTGATCAGCCGGCTGACCTTTTGTACTAATCACTGCATTTAGTACAAATAGATTCTCCATCTGCATTTCTCTGATAATGACATAAAAATCCCTTATGATTAAAATAAAAATAGTCAACCGCTGTACCATCATTGTCTTTCAAAAATAAAACTTTACGGTATTTATATATTTTACCAAACTTATATATTCTTTTTCTAGTAGAATAATCGTAATCTTCTCTTCTATACTTTCCGTTTTTGTAAAAAACATATTTCATATGCCAATCACCGATTGTTCCTTCAATACTACATGATAAAAAATTATTTACCTTTTTAAATGACGAATATTTTGCTAGAAAATAATCAACGACCCAGCCTTTGATTGAATCCTTATGATCTACCTTAGTATATTCAGTATCTATATATACCCAGTTCCCCTTTGCTTGCTTACTTAAATATACTATATTACTTTCCTTAAGAATCGTAACTCTCTCTGCTAACTTTAATTGATATAAAATTGGTGATTTAGTTGTAGGGTCTTTACGAACATTTATATTATTACCAACCACAACAACTCTTGTTTCATTTTTTCGTTTTATATTACATAAACAATGATTTGTATTTACAAATGTAAAAATCAAAAAAATTATTATAACAAGATACTTTTTCATAAAATTATTTCCCCCTATTTATCTGGCCTTATCGAAACATGCATGTGACTTTTATGTATCTTTTCATTTATAGTTTCATTCTTATTTTCTTTTCCATCCATGCTCCATGGAGTCCACACTTGACTCACTCTTGAATCTTTTCTAAGCCAATTCGTCACCTCTCTTGCGAGAGAAGGCTCATTTTTCTGTACATAGTCTGGTTTATCTCTAAACCGTACGCTATCCTTCCCTCTACTTACAGCTGTTATATCTAAACCTCTACCTTTTCCGTACTGATGAGGATCCTTTTTTGTAAGAGCACTTCTTGCCATACTTGAAAGAGTTATTGATGAAAGTTTATTTTGACTAGACATATCGGCTAGAACTGTAAGTGTTTTATCACTCATTTCCTTTATAGCTTTTTGAGGATCTTCAATCCCAACTATTGATACCTTAGTTTTTCCAATCATTGTCCAAGCTCTATCATTGTGAGCCTTACTCTTCGTGAGATTAGCCAGCATCTGTTTCCTAAATTTAGCACCCCTACTATACTTACTACATTTAGCTAAAGATAGATTATTACCAGCAATTTCCTTCATAGTTTTTACAGAATCATCTTCTGAAGGAAAATTATATTTATCCAAACCAGAATATTCCTCTTGAGGTCCAGCATATTCTGCTCCACCTTCAGCAATATAGTGCCCCGTTGGATCCCGATACATCACCGGGTTCCCATGACAATACATGTATCGGTTCCACCCCTGAGTATCACCCTCACCATCAATCACATTATCCGCAGTAACAAACCGGGCTATCTCTGGATCGTAATGCCGGGCATTATAATAATAGTAACCGGTTTCTTTATCCAGCTCCTGTGAGTTGAACTTCGGGTTGTGTTTTTCTGCGCCCGTTTCTACCCATGTCTCTCCATAAGGAAGATATTCAAACCGGCTCACGGTATCAGCATTGTCATCAACGATTAAATTTACAGAATCCACCTGATCTGTCAAATAATATAAGGTCTTTCCTCCCGGGGCCATGGCAGCAATCCGTACACCGTTCAGATAGATGTTATTGACCGCCGACTGTGAATCAGGAACGTCCCGGCCGCTGAGGGTCTTTTTTTGTTCCATGCCGAAGTACATCGACGGGTACAAGACTTCAATATGATACTCCTGTCCGTCAGATTCTCTCAGGGCGAGTTTTCGTACCCTGAATCCCTGGTCATCGTACCAGTATTGACCGACTAATGTTCCCGTGTCGGGATCAGTTACCCTGCTGACACGGTTCTGCCAGT
>CAZHNW010000116.1:0-4156 GCA_964534225.1 uncultured Leptospirales bacterium
GATACGGAATGTACATTCAATATCATTGGGGTCCCCGGGAGGGACCTGTTCTGCAGGATCAAAATCCGCGTCATGATCGGCATAGGACTGTACATTATTTTTAATACTTTCAATAATGAACCGGCACTCAGCATTTTCCGTCAGGTACCTGTTTGTCGTGGGAATCTGGGCAGTCCACGTATTGGGCCCTGATTTTGTACAGCTGATTCGATCATAGTCCGTGCCCTCTGCCCCGTTGAGCCCCGTGCCGCCCACAAGGTCTGTGGCGGCAAAACTGGAAAGGATGATATTCATTGAATCAGGCTGCCCTTCAACGCCAACAAAATAGACAGTGATAAGTATAGCGCTGTTGCGCAGTGTCCTGTTTGCCGGAACCGGTACAGATTCACCGCTGAAACTGCTGTCCTGATACCGGGTGATCCCATCTGAAATGGTAACACGAAGCTCTGAAGGGTTCGTGACAATGGAACTGTAATCCGTGGCGGTCCCTCCGTTTTCATGTATCGCGTCAGAGACACCACTGGTTCTGTCAACTTCCTGGCCAAAGACATCAATAGCGGTAATGTAATAATTGTATTCTTTAAAAGGAAGAAGATCCGTAATCGATGCGGAACCTGTCGTGATATCACTCAGGTCATATGTCTCTGACGGTCCGTATCCGCTGGTACTCCTGTCAACAATTGTCCAGGTAGTGGCAGAGGCTTCTTTATAATAGATTCTATAGGAATAGAAGTCGCCGTCATGGGGAGGATTTGAAAGCCCCGAAAGTGGAGTCCAGTTCAGGGTTATCGTTGTTGCCGTCTGCGAATAGCTGAAACCGGTACTAAAAGGTGTACTGTTGACACCGGCGATGTCCCCATCATAGGTTGCTGCCGCACCATTAATGCCCGGGGGGTCGTTACGGTCCCAGTAGACCACCGGGTCTGCCGTGTCATGCACAATACGAGAATTCTGGTACTGCCCCCAGTTATTGGTATCATGCCCCTCATAGGCACCGCCATAAATGCGTATCACTTCATAGCTCAGGGTCTGTGTTGTGCCGTCAGGCACCTGCGTAATGTTCGGCAGTGGATTCAAAAGCACACTGCCGGAAGGATCACCATCATTGATCTGCACAGTATAGGTATTGGTGCCGTCACTAACCACGGCATAGGTGTTGCCCACAACATTATTACCGCTTCCCAGGCTTTGCCGGTAGGCGGTAACCCGTATCCGGGTTCCGGGAAAGTTCACGCTACGATAGTATGCCGGGGCATCGATTCCCCCGCCGTTATAGACCACAATAGAATCCACTGCGATTTTATCACAGTTTACAGTCAAGGTATTGACAGAAGTTACCACCGTGGCGACTCCTGTATCCATGGCGACCCGCACGTCCCATGTATGGTCCCCCAGGCAGCCGGGATCTCCCCCCAGGCTGGTAACGGCATATTCGTCAGGTATCGAGTATGAGACCCCGTCACTGTCATCGGCGTCAACGGCAATTGCCGGGGCCGCGGCGCCATTCCTGTAGAGGGTACAGTTACCGGTTTCACCAGGGTCGGTGTCCTCGATCTTGGTTGTTATACTCTCCCCGGTTATATAATAAACAATATCCCCGGAAACAGTAAAGGCCCGGTGCCAGGGATTGATCCGCGCATCTGCGGCATCACCATTCTGGGCGAAACCGAGTACCTGCATTTGGGTAATAACACCATAGTTTACAGGCAGAGAATCTGTCGCGTCAGCGCCGGGACCTGTGACCGTGGCGGTAATGGTATTGGTCCCCACGGCATTGAATTCATCGTTTACATCACCCCAGAGAAAACGAAGAACAATGGTGTAGTCGATATTGGTGTAGGGACCGGGAGCGACATTATCGGTTACGGAATCAACTGTCACTCCGCTCTCCCCTGTTACACCATCAGTATTTATATCTATTGTACATGAATGGGTTGTTGTCCCGTCAGAGAACTCAAGGGTGATGGTTCCCCAGTCAGACTTGGCAGTAATGGTCGAATCAGATGCCTGCACCCTGAAGGTATAGGTAACACCCGCGGCATAGTAGGCCTTGCTGTTTGACATGGTGGTGGTAGCCGCCGGGGTAAGGGTGGCTGTATCAACAGCATAGAGGGGTATAAAAGATGCTGCATAAACTAAAATGCCCGCGAGCAAAAACAGTCTCACCAGACTCGAAAAGAAGATACCAGGCTTATTTTTAACTTTACTGTGGTCTTTCATATTAGTATATTATACTCGATTCACAGGAATAATAGTTTTACTACTATAATATAGGGTGATTCTGCCGAAATGGGCAAAAACAATTGACGAATGCCCTTTTTTTCTTATAATTTCAGCAATATAATTAAGGATGCTTGCACATTTCCAATTAAAATCAAGTATAATTTAATGTAACATGTACCAGAGACGGGGCGGACAAAAATCAATGAAATGCGAAAGAAAAATACCATTCACAGGAATTATTACATCGCTCCTCCTGGCAATTGTGCTGCCCCTCTCATGCAGTAAAGAAGCCCCTACAGTCACAACCCAGGATGTTACCTCCACCCCTTCAGGGGGGACTACTGCGGGCTACTATTACCCTTCTGTAACCGGTGTATACCCCCCTGATGGTACGACAACAGCCCCGGTGGATACTGAATTTATGATCATCTTCAACATGCCCGTCAATTCAGCGGAAGTTTCAGGCGGCATTTCCATCTCCTCAAGTTCTCTGGGGAATCTCACAGAAACAACACACTATACAATTACGACAGACACAACATCCACCACCTATGCACGAATTGCCTTTATCTATGGCGGCGCCTATCCCCTCCCCGACAATGAAACAGTGACCATTACCATAAACAATACCATTACCGATGTTGTCAACGGCGTGGCCCTGAACAATCCCCAGACAGTCTCATTTTCGGTACCCCTGGGAGCGACCCCTGACACGACGCCACCAACCGTTGATACCGGCACAAGGACCCCTGCTGACGGCGCAACCGGTATAGCCCTGACTGGCCAGGCAATAAGTATTCAGTTCAATGAAACAGGCGAAATTGACCCTACCTCGATAAACAGCTCCACCTTCTATCTCAGCGGCGGCACCTACAGTGTCCCGGCAACATACAGTTATAACGCCGCCACCAATACCGCCACCATGACACTCACAGCCACCCTTGAACCGAACATCAGTCCCTATACAGTCAACATTACCACAGGAATACGTGACCTCTCCGGCAACTATCTCTCCGCGGGAGATACATGGACCTTTGACACGGTCACCGCCATTACTGACCCTGATGGGAGTAATCCAACGATCGACACCCCAGTAGTGATCACCTCTGCGACCACCACCAGCGGCAGTATCCGGTGGATCACCAGCGAAAGCACCAACTACACCCTGAACTGGGGGAGAAACAGCGACATGACCGAAGCCCCCGTATCAGACGCTGGCTATTCAGCAGTCCATTCATATACCCTGGGATCACTCACAGCAGGACAGCGTTACTGGATATCTGTCGACTACGAGGACTATGTGGGAAATGCCGGGACCACCAGCGCCGCCATACAGTTCAACACCCTGACACCGGAAACACCGGTTGATATCCACTCCGGCGCTGGGAACCAGGGTACCCCGCGCTGCCTGACAAACAGGTGGGGGGTAACCAACAAAGGGGCCTTTCTCTTCTGGGACGACGACAACAGCGGCAGCAACCATATCTACGGACAACGCTATGATGCCTCAGTTGCCGCCCAGTGGAACGCCGGCAGCCCCCTGGGACTCTTTACCGAGGGCGGTCAGACTTACAGCTATGTTTCATCATCTGAAGACCAGCTGGGGGGAACAATTGTTCTGGCGACACGGGCAACCGGCGGCCTTACCTGGGCGAAACGCCTTGATGCTTCAGGTACCTTTGACTGGGGCTATGCCGCCACGGATACAGGCCTGCAGGTCCACAGCGCCGCCATCAGCAATGTACAGGCGGTACCGGTTTATACGGGGATGCTCACCGATGTGCTCAATGGAAACGTAGAGATGGCCTCCCTCTCCCTTGCCAACCCGGTTTACGAAGACAATGATTTTGGAGCCGGTACAACACTTTTTGATCTGGTGAGTGACGGCGATATAGTTTATGACACAACAGGAAATGAAGGAACTACCATTGAT
>CAZHNW010000116.1:4166-13540 GCA_964534225.1 uncultured Leptospirales bacterium
AGGCAGCGTCATAAATACATCTACCAAACGCATGATGATGTTATCTACAATACCACGGGAACAACCGGTACAACAATCATCAAAACCGGTTCAGACCATGAATACATCCTGGGTAACACTGCGTCTATTGCCGTTAACGGTAACACCTACATCATCGCTGACGGCAACACCGATTTCCAGAACAACGCAATTACCGTAACAAATCATACCATGAATATAGCGGGGGCTAAAAACGTATCAGGCACCACGTTATTCACACAACATGGTTTTACTCCCCCCGGCTGGTTTGACGCCGGGGACATCGTCTACAATACGAACACCTCCACCTACGGCAGGGTTGTTACGGTGGATTCCACCAGTGACGGCATCTTTAATGCCACAGCTCCCTACCTGGACTACCTGAGCGGCACGGAAAGTGCAAATCGCCCCGGTCATCTCATAGACGGCCAGACTGATTTTACCGCGGTTCCTGTAAATCAATACGACCTGGCAGACAATGCCGGCACCTACGCACTGGTTCTTACAGTAACCGAAACCGACCTGGAACTTGAGAGCGATATTTTTCCCAACGGGACAGAGGCGTATGATATCCATGCACAGAGAACCAGCGGAACCACGGATGGGACAACTGCAGGTGAACTTGTGGATTCATCAGAAGATTTCACCGCCCTGAGTATTGCAATCGGTGATATTGTAGTCCGTTCAGATGCATCATATCAGGTTCTTGCCACAGCGACAGTTAATGATCTTACCAATGCTGCCACCGGAAGACTTGGCCTGTCTGCCGATATTTTCGTCGCGGGTCAAATTTATTACATCTACAACAGTGCAAACCTGACATCAGGTACCGCAACATCCAACAAAGCCAGCCATCTCATTGACGGAACCGCAACATGGACTGACGGGGCCGATATCGTTGCCGTCGATGATCTGATCATGAATGTGACGGACTCAACCTACGCCCTTGTTCTTGCCACCATTACCGATACCGATCTGACACTGGCCTCAGATATCTTTCCCGATGCTGGGAATGATACATACCGCATCTACAGTGAACACTGCACCACCCATACCACCGGATCAGACAGAATCGAACGTTTTTTTAAAATCACCCTCGATCATGATATAAGCGCTGCAGACGGGCATGTTCTGCATATCTATAACGATACAGGGACAACTGAAACCTTCAGCGCCTTCCCGGCCAATCCCCTCTACGAAATGGGCAATGACCTGACCGCCCAGGGCCTTGCCGATGGTGACATCGCCGTTAATGCCTCCACAGGGACCTTTACCACCCTGGACGTTTCCACCTACCTGCAACCCTGGGCTCTGAGCCTTACGGCAAATATCTTTTCTGTAGACAACCAGGGCTACAACCTGCTTCAGTTTGCCTATGCCAATACCGACAGCAGCGATATTATTGATTCAGGCCTTGCCGACACCGACACAACGAATCACCTCGTTGATGCGGGCCAGTTCGGCAGTGTTTCCGCCGGTGACATCGCCTGCAATGTAACAGACGGCACCTACGCCATGGTTACCGCCGCCGCTTCGGGAGACCTGACCCTCTCATGGGACGCCTTTCCAGCAGGCAACGAGCCCTACCTTATCATCAGCCAGCCCGGAGTTCTCTATGTCTGGGAAGAGGGAGGCAATATCCGCGGCCGCGTCATAGGCATGAAAGGCTCTCCCCCGGTTGAACTGCGTGCCGCCTATGACATTGTTGTCGGGGGAAGCAACCCGCACCTGGTCTCCGATGACCTTGGCAACGCTGTCATTATCTACGAGGACAGTTCCTCACAGATACAGGCCATGCATGTTAACGGCTACGGCACCTCCATTGGAAGTGCCGCAATCGACACCCAGACAGCCACGGCAGAGACCATCATCGATGTCATAACCGAGAACAGCGGCAGCGCCAATGACGGTATCGTGGTTCTCTATAAAAAAGGTGGAAATTTATGCGCTCAGCGCCTCGACTGGGGCCTGATCCGGCAGTATGACGACACGAACGGACAGCTTGTTACCGGCCTTGTAAACTCCCAGCATTCAGCTGCATTCGACGCCGCGAACGACGCGGTACTGGTGGCCTTTAACAGCGGCGATGATATCTATGTCACCCGCGCCTATAACGGTGGTAGAGATACGGTGCAGATTACCAACCTTTTAGGCAGCACGCAGCAGAACCCGCAGATCATGCTCACCGCGGGCAACACGGCCCTTGTTTTCTGGGGAGACAACAGGTTCCTCTCCTATGCCAGTTACGGCATCTTCGGCATGAGACTTGTCGACACGGACCAGACAACTTTTGAGAAAGACACGACATGGTACGCCAATGACGGGGGAACAAGCGATGATGATGATGGTGTCGCGGTCATCCTGAACAGTTTCAATGAGAACTGGCCACTGCCTCTCCTCCTCTCCATTGATGACGGGAACGAAGGCATGCTCATCTGGCACGATTACCAGACCCAGGCATCCGACGGAAGTGACCTGAAATATATCAATCCGATAACGGGTGAGACACTTCCCTATCCGTAATTCCAACAGATGCGACACTGAAGGCGCGAAAGCGCTTTCGCGCCTTCAGTGTCGCTATCATATCCTTTCTCCCCTCACCGCAGCCACGTCACTTCCGGGGCATCAAAAAATTCCAACCGCCCCTTCAGTGACATTGAGGCAGAGACCTTCAACTCAGAGTCCACCATCACCGCGGCAATGTCCTTTCGCGCGGCAAGTAACTTCCCCCCCTCAACAGGGCCGAGAACAAAGAGTGCCGTGGCAAAGGCATCAGCCGTAACGGGATCACCGTCGACGACCGAAACAGAAACAGAAGAGCCCGCCGGGCGCCCCTTTCGGGGATCGATGATGTGATGAAATTTTCTTCCCCCAAACTTTGCAAAGCGCTCATAGTCACCACTGGTGGCAATTGCCTCGCCGTCACGAAGATCAAGGGCGGCAAGAAGATCTTTTTTACGGGGATGGCGGATGCCGGCACGCCATGGAGTGCCGTACCTGTCACCGAGAACCTGCAGATCACCACCCTCTTCAACGATGGCGCCGCGAATGCCCTTCTCCTTTAAAACAGCAATTCCCCGCGCCACGGCGTATCCCTTGGCGATACCCCCCAGGCCCACTTTTACACCCTTTCTACAAAAGGCTATAGACTTTTGCTTTTTATTGAGCCTGAGATGGCGCCAGTCAACCAGCACCAGGGCCCGGCGCACCGCAATATCCGCGGGGGGGCGAAAATTTCTGTCGCGGTAATTATAGAGATGTGCCATTGAGGCAAAGGTGATGTCAAAGGCGCCCCCGGTCTGGCTGCTGATGGCAATAGACTTTTCCACCAGGGCAAAGGTCTCCGGTGAAACCTTAACGGGCCCCGCGCTGCCGCGCCGGTTGAGCACCTCGATGTCACTGCCCCTGCGCCAGGGGCTCATCAGCTTTTCGATACGGGCAATTTCAGCAAAGACCGCCTCTGCTGCGGCAGGGGCCTTTGCGTTTTCGGCGATAAAGGTAAGGTTAATAACCGTGCCCAGCATGGGACGGCTTACCTGGTGCACCGTTTTTTTACACGCCGCAGGGCCAAAAATAAAGATGACGATAATAAGTATAGAAAAAAAATGCCGCGACGAGGGCCTTCTCACAGAACTTCCCTTTCGATTTTTTTTATCATCGCCGGCACCTGGTGAAAACTTTCAACGATACAGGGCTCCCCTTCAATCTCATCCATGCCGGCATGCCCGTAGGCGCAGCCGATAAAGGGGACATTGTTGCGATGTGCCGCCTCCCGGTCAGATTCACGGTCACCTACCATGATAAGAAGAACATCTTCGCCGATGCGGTCACGGTAAAGTCCCACGATATCACTCTTGTCACCGATGGTCTCGCTGAGAAAAAGAAGGTCCCTGTGAAAAAACCGGCGAATATCATGGGCCTCGAGGATGGCCTCGATGTATCCTTTTCTGCCATTGGAAGCGGTAAGGCTGACATAGCCCTCACCGTGGAGCTCCTGCAGGGCATCGAAGACCCCGGGGAAGAGCCTCCCCTCATGGGCCCTGATGAGTCTCTTGAAGCTGTTGTGACATGAATCGTTCAATTCAAGGAGTTCATCTTCGCTCAGCTCAGGAAAAAGCCGCATATAAATCTCATGGGCGGGGATGCCCACAAGGGCAAGGATTTCTTCGTGCCCCGGCACGTTCAGGTTTTTGTCAGTGAGATTTTCCGTGAAGTAGCGGATCCCCTCGTGAAAGGCGGGCACCACGATATTGGCGGAATCATAGATGGTGCCGTCAATGTCAAAGGCGATATAGGTGAGGGCGTCCTTCATCGGTTCATTGTCCTGATGCAGATTTTGTCATATAACAATATTCCCTCCAGCTCAGAGCCCCTGTCAATAAAAAAAGACCATTTTATTTCTTGACTCGCCCCGCCGAAAAATATAGTCAGAACTCTTCCAACGGTTTGATCTCCGGGATTACCCTGAGAGTAAATTTTCCGTTTTGAAAAGCAACATATTCGAATAGAACACTTTTCTTTTAAAAATATGAGGAAGTTTATGGACACCAGCATTAAAATCGGCGGCGCTACACTGAAAAATCCCCTTACCGTTGCATCCGGCACCGCCGGCTACGGCGAGGAACTGAGCAATTACATCGACATCTCCCGCCTCGGGGGAATCTTTACCAAGGGCCTCAGCCTTGAACCGCGCCGTGGAAATCCCGGCAACAGGATACTCGAGACCCCCTCGGGTGTACTCAATTCAATCGGTCTTGAAAACGTGGGCCTGCAGGTCTTTCTCGAAAAAAAACTTCCCTTTCTCCTTGAACAAAAAGCCTTTCCCATCCCGAACGTGGCAGGCCATTCCGAAGAAGAAAATGTCGAACTCTGCCGCATCCTTTCCACCACGGAGGGTATTGACATGGTAGAGCTGAATGTCTCCTGCCCCAATGTCAAAGAAGGGGGTATGGCATTCGGCACCGACCTTGATGTCTTTACCCGCCTTCTCGAAAAGGCCAGAAAGGTAACAGAATGCGCCCTGGTGGTGAAACTTTCCCCCAATGTTACCGACATTACCCCCTTTGCGGTGCGTGCGCAGGAAGCAGGGGCAGACGCGGTCTCTGCCGTCAACACGTACCTGGGCATGAAAATCGATGTTACAACGCGGCGCCCCCATTTCCAGCGGAAAGTCGCCGGCCTTTCAGGCCCTGCCATAAGGCCCCTGGCGGTCAGGGCGGTCTACCAGATATATGAAAAGGTCAACATTCCCGTCATCGGCCTCGGGGGCATTGCCACGCTGGAAGACACCCTCGAGTTCATCCTGGCCGGCGCCTCCGCCGTCTCCGTGGGAACCATGGGCATGGTGGATCCCGGACTCTCGGTAAAACTCATCGACGAACTGGAAGATTACATGAAATCAAATAAAATAGAAAAACTCGAAAACCTCGTGGGCGCCGCCCATGACAGTTCCCCCGGAGAGGGGGCAGGCTGCGGGACATGATCCTGCCGCGGCAGGAAAAACTTCCCCCCCCCTGCCCTTTGAAATATTTTGTTTGCAAAAACTTTTTGAAACACATACTGTTTCAAAATCAACAATCGAGGAAACATGAAATACTGGAACAGCACCCTGAAAAACATGGACGAATACATTCCCGGCGAACAACCCGCGGACATCAACGAATACATCAAGCTCAACACGAACGAGAATCCCTTTCCCCCCTCGAGTCACGCCCTGGAGGCGATTAAAAAAGAAGTAACCGACAAACTGCGCCGCTACCCTGAAGCAACGGCTGATACTCTCCGCGATGTCTTTGCGGCGCAGAACTCTATCGACAGGGATAACATTTTTATCGGAAACGGGTCAGACGAAATCTTTACCCTCATCTTCAGAGGATTCATCGAAAAAACCGGCCTTGCCGCCTTTGCCTATCCTTCATACAGCCTTTACGACACCCTGGCACAGGCAAATGCCGTTCCCTTTGAAAGAATCGACCTGGCCGAAGACTTCTCGTGGGACATGTTGGCCTTTTTGAAAAAAAAATATGACATGGTCATCATAACCAATCCCAACAATCCCACGGGGACATACTGTCCCCCCGAAGAGATCAGGGCCTTCCTGGAAAAATTCAAGGGCCTGCTGGTGGTTGATGAGGCCTATATCGATTTTTACGGCGGCAGTGTTATAGAAATGGTCAATGAATTCGACAACCTCATTGTCACGCGAAGCTTTTCAAAGTCATATTCCCTGGCGGGACTTCGCGTGGGCCTTGCCATCGCCCACAAAGACATCATCCGCGGTTTCATGAAAATCAAGGATTCGTACAACGTCGACACACTTGCCATTGCCGGCGCCGCCGCCGCCCTGAAAGACACACGCACCTTTAATTACAACCTCCAGATGATGAGAGACAACAAGGACTACCTCGAAACGCGCCTTGAAGAATTCGGGTTCACCCTTGTCCCCTCACGGGGCAACTTTATTCTTGTGCGCCACCCTGAAAAAAACGCTGAAGAGCTATACGAAGAACTGAAAGAAAGAAAAATACTGGTACGCCATTTTAAGGGACGAAGAAAATCAGAATATCTGCGCATCACCGTGGGCACCATGATGGAGATAAAACAGCTTTGCCGTGAGCTCGAGTCGATCATCTCAGGCGAATGATTTTCCCCGCAGTGTTGGTAATTGTTGAACGCTGAACAACTTCATCGAAGGTAAGCCTGCCGTCCTCAAATCGAATAACGTCTCCTTCGGTCGCCCAGATATTGACCTGTTCGCGCATCACAGGGCTTTTCCATGAAAAACCGATAACAATACCGACGATCTCCTTTTCGTTAAACATGCTCCGCGCTGAGTTAACAGTATTGATAATAGACTTCAAATTATCCTTGATAAGCCCCACTGCAACGTCACCGTAACGGGTATTATTAACAGCCCCCGCATCGATGTCGAATCCGAAATAGAGGCGGTCCCTGAGGTTCGCTTTCTTGTCATAGTAGAAACCCACGGTGCCCCTGATTATAGAGAGCCCTCTTTTCTCGGTTATATCCCGGGCAATGGCTATGATAAGCTTATAGTACTTCTCCTGGAAAACCCCGCCCCGGGTGGTATACTTTTTCAGGTCAACCAGGTATCCCGCGTACCTGTCCTTTGCCGATTCTGTATACTGTTTCAAAATTTCCTTTTCCCTGGACTTCTCCTTTTCGCCGTTATTTTTCACGGGGAGAGAACCACAGGTAACACATACGATGAGAGATGTCATCAGAGAAACAAAAGCTATATTCTTTTTCATGCCATTCACCAGAAAATTTAAATTCATGGGGGAAGTTTATCCACTCACGGGATAAAACTTCCCGTCTTTCACGTATCACCGTCAGCAGGACAACGTCTCCACCCACTCCGGAGCCCTTATGAGATTCTGTAACATAAGGAAACACCTGTCAAGCGATAATGAATGCGGGAAGAACCTTCATTATCGCTTGAATTTCATGAAACATTTTAAAAAAAATCCTTGCTTTATTTATTGATATTTTAATATCTAATTATCAATAAAACAGATAATTAGATATATTGAAACCGGCAGGTCATATTTACCGGATTCGCAGCACATCTAATAATTTTTGCATAATTCTGTCATCGGAGGAGAATCAATGAAAAACTTTTTTGCTACCAGGAAAGGAATCATTCTGGTGGGCGTCACCATCGGCGTACTCGCCCCCCTTCTGCAGTACCTGGGTAACCCGGGCAACATGGGCATCTGTGTCGCCTGTTTCGAAAGAGATATCGCCGGGGCCCTTGGCCTTCACCGCGCAGGGGTGGTACAGTATATCAGGCCTGAAATCATCGGTTTTGTCATCGGGTCATTTGTAATATCCCTGTTCGCGAAGGAATACAAACCACGGGCGGGCTCATCAACACTGATCCGTTTTTTTCTCGGCATTTTTGCCATGATAGGGGCCCTTGTCTTCCTCGGATGCCCCTGGCGGGCGCTCCTGCGCCTTGCAGGCGGTGATGGCAATGCCATTGTGGGCCTTCTCGGCCTCATCGGCGGTATCGCTGTGGGTGTCATGTTCCTTAAAAACGGCTACTCACTGGGGCGGTCCCATGACACAAGACCGGCCTCGGGCTGGCTCATGCCCGGTTTCATGGTTGCCCTTCTGCTGCTCCTCATCTTTAAAGTTTCCTTCAGCGAGGGAGGGGCAATATTTTTCAGCGCCAAAGGCCCCGGTGCCATGCATGCTCCCATCTGGATCAGCCTCGGCGTGGGCCTTCTCATAGGCGGCTTTGCCCAGCGCAGCAGGTTCTGCACCATGGGCTCCCTTCGTGATATCATCCTCGCACGGGACTTTCACCTTGTCAGCGGCGTTGCCGCCCTGGTTGTAGTGGCCCTGATAGTAAATGTCATCCTGGGACAGTTTCATCCCGGTTTCGAAAAACAGCCTGTTGCACACACCGTCCATATCTGGAACTTCTCAGGTATGTTTCTCTCAGGCCTTGCCTTTGCCCTCGCGGGGGGATGCCCCGGCAGGCAGCTTATCCTTTCCGGTGAAGGCGATGCTGACGCGGGGATTTTCGTCATGGGAATGATCACCGGTGCCGGCTTTGCCCATAACTTTGCACTGGCAAGTTCACCAAAAGGTGCGGGAGCCTTTGGACCCGCCGCGGTAATCATCGGTATTGTTTTCTGCCTGGTTATCGGTTTTACCATGAGAGAAAAAATCTCAGTATAAGTTGACAAAAATTGACGGAGGTTGATATGTCTGATACTATTGATGCACGGGGCCTTTCCTGCCCGCAGCCGGTCATTCTTACACAGAAGGCCATCAAGGCAAACAAAACAGAATTTACTGTTCTCGTTAACAGTGTTGTGTCAAAAGAAAATGTCATTCGCTGCGCCGAAAAGAGCAGCATGACCTGCAATGTTAAAGAAGAAGGTGACGATTTTGTCATTGAAGTCACAAAATAAAACCGTCTATTTCGACAATGCCGCGACATCATTTCCAAAGCCCCCGGGCGTAACAGGGGAAGTGATGCGGTACATGACCGAAACAGGCGCCAACCCGGGCCGTTCCGGCCACCGTCTCGCTGTCGAGGCGGGAGAGCTGGTCCTCTCTGCCCGCTTTGCCCTTGGCGAACTCTTTGGCCAGGAGAACCCCATGAGGGTTCTCCTGGGCTTCAATGCCACTGACGCCCTGAACCTTGCCATACAGGGAGTCCTTTGCCGGGGCGGTCATGCCATAACCACCGCCATGGAACACAACAGCACAATCCGCCCCCTGAGGGAACTGGAAAAATGCGGCATCATCGATCTAACGGTACTGCCCTGTGATGAAAAGGGCGCCATAGATCCTGATGACCTGAAAAAAAACATCACCCC
>CAZHNW010000117.1:0-7197 GCA_964534225.1 uncultured Leptospirales bacterium
AAATGTCTATCAGCCCTCTACCGGCATGACTCCTGCGGCCAGAAAAAAAGCAGTAAATACAAGCTTAGCTCCATAGAAGTTAAAGTCAATAAATTTTAGCCCAATGGGGCTGAAAATCTCAAGAATACAGGCAGAAAATATTTTTCTCCCGGTAACACATTCTCCTTTTACAGGTGTTACATTACCAAGAAAAAGAAAAAGGAGATACCATCATGAAACAATATAACATCAGGATCGTCACCATGGCCATCCTTGTTCTCATCAGCAGTGCCCTCCGGGGGGAAGTCAAAACATCACAGCCTGCCGCAATCAACGGGCATGACAAAACACCTGCCTCTGAAAAATATACCCGGATACCGGTAAAATTCTCCCTGCTGCCCATGATCGTACTGGACAGTAAAACCAGGGTAAACTTCTCTCTTCATCTTTTCGGTGACTACAGCACACAGCTCGCCGGGACGAGTATAGGCTTCGGAGTCAGCATTGTGGGGGAAGACACCACCGGCGCCCAGGTCGCCGCCTTCGGTACCATTACCGGGAGAGACATGAAATACGCCCAGGTCTCCGGCCTTGCAAACTTCGCGGGTGGCAGCAGTACAGGTCTTCAGGCGGCGGGTCTCTTTAACATTACCGGTGCCGGTGCCACGGGTTTCCAGGGAGCAGGCCTTTTTAACTTTACCCTCAAAGACAGTAAGGGGATGCAGGGCGCGGGTGTCTTCAACATAAGCGGGGGTGACCTCTACGGGGCACAGATGGCGGCGGTCTTCAACTATGCCGCTTCATTCCACGGCCTCCAGGCCTCGGTGGTCAATATCGCGGGCAGAAAAAAACCGGAAAGCAGCGGCGCCCAGATCGGCCTTGTCAATATCGCCCGGGACATCTCCGGTGTCCAGATCGGCCTCATCAACATTGCCAATAATGTTGACGGCGTCCCCCTGGGACTCATCAGTATCATTACCAACGGCGAGACTCATGTGGACATATGGGGGGATGAAATGGGCATGATCAACATCTCCCTCGAACATGGCACGAAAAATTTCTACAATATCTACACCATAGCCACCCGCGGTGACACGGAACATGTTTCATTCGGCCTCGGCTGGGGTGCACGGGGCAGGCTCTGGCGTCTTACCATCGGGGGCGACATTACCGCGAACCAGGCAGGGAAAAGCAGCCGTTTTTTCAAAGGAGAGAGCATCTTTCATGCACGGGCGAGACTCTACACGGGCATAAAAATTTTCAAAAGGCTTTCCCTTATCGCGGGGGTATCATATAATTACGCTACCGGCTTTGGCGAGGATAACAGGGATCCGAAAATATTAAAAACAATGCATGACTACACCTTCAGCTACAGCAGTGATGATCACCGCTTCTGGCCGGGAGTTTTTGTTGGCGTTCAGATATAAGATGTATTGAATGTTCATTGGAGGCGCTAAAATGCTTTAGCACTGCAATGCATATTCGAATAAAAACGGAGAATACATGAATCTCGATATCGAAGAGCTCTATGAAAAATACGGTCCCATGGTTCTGCGAAGGTGCCGCAGCCTTCTCAGGGATGAGGAGAATGCCCTCGATGCAATGCAGGAAGTCTTTCTCAAGCTGATAGAAAAGGCCCACCGTCTCAGGGCAGACTATCCCTCGAGCCTTCTCTATACCATGGCGACCAACACATGTCTCAACAGGATCAGAAATGAAAAACGTAAAAATGAAATCCCCGGGGATGATCTTTTGCGGATCATTGCCAGTTATGACGATACGGAGAAACGACTGATGGCTTCAGAAACACTGGACAGGATATTCAAACCCATGCAGCCAACGACACGGGACATCGCAGTACTCTACTTTGTCGACGGCATGACACTCCAGGAGGTGGCGGATACCGTGGGCATGTCCCTTTCGGGAATCCGCAAGCGCCTGCGAAAACTGAAAGAGCATGTGACACAACTGCAGGAGGCTGGCCATGAAATTATCTGATCTTACCTGTGAACGCTATCTCCTGGGAGAACTTCCCCCACGGCAGATGCAGGAAGTTGAAGAGCTCCTTCGCAATGACCCCGCCGCGGCGGCCCGTATCGAAGCATTAAAAAAATCGAACAGAGAGATACGTTCCTCCTACCCTGCAGACCTGATGAGTGAAAAAATCCGCCAACGGGCCCTCTACTCCGCAGAAAGAAAAACTCCCGCGGGGAGAAAAACTTCCCCCCGAAACCTTAACCGTGTTATGCGCCGCGTTATGGCACCTGCGGCGGCTGCGGCATTTCTTGTCATTTCGGGATATCTCATTGTGCCGCACATCCCCGGCACCGGCCCCGTCCCGGGCAGTGAACCGGGCATACGCATAAAGGGCACCGGGGGCCTCTTTATCTACCGCCAGGGTAAAAATGGTATCGAACACCTGAAAAACATGGCACGGGTAAAAGAAGGTGACCTCCTGCAGATAGCCTTTACCCCCGCGAAAGGCCGCTATGCCGCAATTTTTTCTGTTGACGGGAGAGGGGCTGTCACGCTTCACTATCCCCGCAGAAGCAATGGCGCCGCAAAAATCGTACCGGGGAAACGCATTATTCTCGACGCATCATATGAACTCGATGATGCACCCGCGTATGAAAGGTTTTTCCTTGTGACGTCCCCCGGTAAATTCTCGGTTGAAAAAATCAGCAGAGACATCCGGCGCCTTGCGGCAGATCCCGGAGCACTGCGGGAGCAAAAACTTCCCCTCCCGGATAATTTTCTCCAGGAAAGTCTCATTCTGTTGAAAAGGTGACCAGTATGAAAGGGACACGACTTCTTACGGTAATACTTCTCCTTGTTATATCAATGCCCGCCACAGACCTGGTGGGCAAATCAGGAAAGACACGGCGCTACTCCATAATCATCGGCGCCAACAACGGGGGCCCCGGCAGGGAGCGCCTCCGTTACGCTGTCTCCGATGCCCGGTCACTGAAAAAGGTCCTGAACCGCATGGGAGGGATATCCGGCAGTAACAACCGCATCCTGATAGAACCTGACCGCCGGCAGTTTTTCAACGCAATCTACCGCCTCAACAACACCATCAGGCGAGAAAAAAGAAAATACCGCCGCACAGAACTTATCTTCTACTACTCAGGGCACTCAGACAGTGAGGGCATACTTCTAAACCGCCAGAAGATAACCTACCGGGAAATCAAGCGCTCCCTCAGGGCCATACCAGCTGACGTGCATATCGCCATTCTCGATTCATGTTCCTCCGGGGCCTTTACCCGCCTCAAGGGGGGAAAGATGCGCTCCCCCTTCCTGATGGATACCTCCTACGACATGAAGGGGTATGCCTTTATGTCGTCGAGTTCTGACAACGAGGCGAGCCAGGAGTCTGACCGCATAGGTGGCTCGTTCTTTACCCACTATCTCGTATCGGGACTGCGGGGCGCCGCGGACACAACGGGAGACGGTCGCGTAACCCTTAACGAGGCCTACCAGTATGCCTATTCTGAGACCCTGACCCGTACAGAAAAAACCCTCAGCGGACCGCAGCACCCCCACTACAATATCCGCATGACCGGCAAGGGTGATGTAGTCATGACAGATATTCGCAAAAGCGGGGCTGGACTTCGCCTGCATAAAAACCTCTACGGACGCGTTGCCATCCGGGACAGGTACAACCGTCTCGTGGCGGAGCTGAACAAGCCCGCGGGCCGCGAAATCGCCATGGGCCTCGACGCCGGCAAATATACCATCATCAATGAACGAAATGGCCGCCTCTATGAAACATCTCTTTATCTCAGGGGGGGAAGTCAAAGGCGCATCTCCCGGCATTCCATGAAACAGACAACACGGGAAAAAACCACCCCGCGGGGAGAAAAGGACCTCACCGGCTACCAGACCATGTGGTTCAGCTTTCAATTCATTCCCTCATTTGGAAGAGAACTGAAAATCATTCACAACTTTTCCTTTTCCATATTCGGATCATACACGACACGTCTCCAGGGGCTTGCCCTCACCTTCGGCGTCGATATCGTCGGTGAGGACGCCACCGGTGTCCAGGTTGCCGCCATCGGTAACATTACCGGAGACGACACCCGCTATGTACAGGGATCCTTCATATTCAATATTACCGGAAGGGACCTGACGGGACTCCAGCTTGCAGGTGTCTTCAATTCAGCGGGGCAGAACGTTACGGGGACACAGGTATCAGGGGTATTCAATACTGCCGGAGAGAATGTTTCCGGTGTTCAGGTAGCGGGAGTTTTCAACTATGCCGATGACCGGTGCAGGGGCCTGCAGGTCTCATCAGTCTTCAACCACGCGAAAAAATTCACCGGGTTCCAGTGGAGCATGATTAACCTTGCCCCGGAAGAAGTTACGGGTATGCAGCTGGGAATTGTCAACTACGGAAAAAAAACCAGGGGACTTCAGCTGGGTATGGTCAATATTTCAGAAGACCTTGACGGCGCCGCCATCGGTATCATCAATATCATCAAAAACGGCATCACCCGCTTCGACATCCAGGAAGAAGAGACGGGTTTCACCAGGCTTGCCGCCAAACACGGAACAAAAAATTTCTACACACTCTATGCCCTCGGCTTCGATCACAGGAAAAATATGAGTATCGGTCTCGGTTTCGGGGGCCGCTTTTCCGCGGGGAATTTTTTCTTCGACATGGACATCTCCGCCCATTCACTCTACCATCTTGAAAATTTTTCCGATACAGCCCTGCATTCACAGGTAAGGGCAGCGGCAGGCTACCGCTTCTTTAAAAGGATGGGTGTTTTTATCGGTGTCTCCTATAACTACCTGTACAGGGTAGACAACTCTCCCGTTGACAGTAAACCCCTCTACGGTTTCAGCTCCTCTGACGGCAATCATCACCACTGGCCGGGGGTCTTTTTCGGTGTACAGATATGACACATGACGAGATCAGGAACATTATCAGCATTACATTACAAAAATTATGGCAGGACAATTCTTCCCCCTTTCCCTGGCGCCCGCCCCTGGTTGCGGTGGCAGATGCAGCAGACCCGCTTTTCAATGAATTAAAAAATGCTGTCAGCGAAAGCCATTTCCTTCCACGAGACCTTCTGCCGGGGGCACGCAGTGTCATCTGCTTTTTTCTTCCCTTTTCGAATGAAATAATTGAAAGCAACAAAAACGAAGGACTCGCCTCGCACCTCTGGGCCCGGGCCTACATCGATACCAACAGTGCCCTTAACGCTGTCGCAGAGACCCTTGCTGGAGAGCTTTCCCGCAGGGGCCACCAGTCGGCCACGGCACCGGCAACCCATAACTTCCTGCCTGAAAAATGTATCAGTGACTGGTCACACCGCCACGCCGCCTTTATTGCCGGCCTTGGGACCTTTGGGATGAATAACATGCTCATTACCAAATCCGGCTGCGCGGGACGCGTTTCCTCGCTGGTCACTTCCTGCAAAATAGAAAAAACAGAAAGACCCACTGGTGAGTACTGTCTCTATAAAAAAAACGGTACCTGCCTTTACTGTGTAAAAAAATGTCCCACCGGGGCACTGACCCCCACCGGGTTTGACCGCTTCACCTGTTATAACAGGCTTCTGCAGAATGACCGGCACCATAATCTGGAGAAAGAGACAGATGTCTGCGGCAAGTGCGTGGCGGGACTCCCCTGCTCGATGAGAACCCCCTGACGGAAAAATAAAAATGAATTGATCCCTGAATGCGCTCCGGGTAATCTCTCCTCAAAAGGTTTCTATAACAAAAGGCAAAACTGTGGCAGATAAAACCAGAACACATTTCCCGAAATTTTCCCATGCAGGCATTGTCGTCATTGACATCAACAGTGCCGTTAATGGGATGCCTTACCGGAGACGTTGAGAGGGTAAAATGATCTCAGGCAATCTTGACAGGCTGTTCCCCCTCGAGGAAGAAGACCTTTCCCCTGTTGCGGAATGGCTCACTGACAGCCATATCTACCGCAACCTCTATACCCTCTACCGCCCCCTTCCCCGCCGGGATCTTGAAGAATGGTACCACGATGAAATATCCCGTGGGGCCCATATCTTCAGGTACGCCACTGACGATGAAAGGTTCACTGCCATGGCCCTTGTCCACTATATCCATCCCAAAAACCACTGCGGTGAGATTTCATTTATCGTCAACCCCGGCATGCAGGGAAAGGGTCATGCACGCCGTGTACTCCGGTCTCTCCTGGAATATTGTTTCGGCGTACTCAACCTGAACAAGGTTTTCTTTCATACCACTGCTTACAACAGCGCCATGTGTCACATCGCCTCGACAGCCGGCCTGGTCCATGAAGGAACCTTCAGAAAGGAAATATTCTTTGACGGAGAATACCATGACATTCTCCGCTATGGGATACTTACAGAAGAATTCATGGCTGGATAGAAAAATGTCCGCCGGTTGACCTGTCTTCTCTGCTTAACAATAAAAATGACAAACAGAACTCTGTTTTTCCTGACAACCTGTCACCTTACTATTATAAGGAAACCTCTATAAATCAAACTCTGAATGCTCCCCTGCGGCTGGCTCAAACTCGCTGATACATTCAATTGATTCTTCTGTAAAAATTTCATTCCTGTTTTATCTTTCCTCAACAAACAGACCATAAATCCTTAACTTTTTTAAAAAACACTTGTTATTATTTGCGCAATGCAATTATTATGCGAAAAAAGGGGGCCTTCCATGGACATTAACTCATTCCTGACCGGCGCATATAAAGATAAAAGTCATCAGCTCCGTTTAAAGGCCAGCATCCTGTCAAAGATATTCATGGCCCTTCTTATTCTCGCCCCCCTGTTTCTCTTTATCAGTATTATTTCAGGCACAACTTTCATGAGACTCTTATGTATAACCCTGATATTTATTGCTGTTTTCGCGGGCCTGTTCTTTTTAAAAAGAGGCAGGTATACCATTTCTGCCAATATACTTATCTGCATCATTCTCGTCGCCGCATGGGGGATTCTCTTCTTTGATCCTGATTTCAATCCCCTTTCAAGGCTTGACACTGTTGTTATTGCCATTGCCCTTCAGACCGTATGTCCCCTTATTGTAAACAAGAGAGGTATTATTTTTTACGGCATTTTCAACATTATAGTATTCCATATCGGTGATCGGAGTGTCCGTCAGCTTCTGCATCGCCTTAAGAGCCATAGGACCCTGGATCGCCAGCTGGGCGATCTCGTCGGAGGCGTTGTACAGATCGGCTCCCATTTTATTCTGTTTGTT
>CAZHNW010000117.1:7207-13519 GCA_964534225.1 uncultured Leptospirales bacterium
GACGGGGTGAAGGTGCCCTGGCTGCCCAACATTATAGTATTCCAGCTTTTCTGCTGGTTTTTCCTTCCAACAGTTTTTAATCTCCCCGCTTCCCAGTTTCTTGACTACGTGACAGACAACACCTTTGCTTTTGTCTTTGTCACCATAATCGGGTTTCTTGTCTATGCCATTAACGAACGATCCATTCAACAGATCAAAAATGAAGCATCAAAAAACAGTGAACAGTATACTCACATCAAGGAACTCCATCAGTCAATATATAAAGTGACGGACAGGCTGAACGTTCATTCACATGAGCTTTTCGCAAATGCTGAAAACTTTTCCCTGCAATCACAGACCCAGGCTTCATCGGTTGAAGAGGGTTCTGCCACCTCTGAAGATATCCTTGCGGGCATCAATAATGTCAATTCGACCATTGAAGTAACAGGCAAAAGCCTCAATTCCCTGGTAGAAAAGATAAACAGTCTTTCAAAAGAAATCAATGAAGCCTCGGACAGGACCGGCTCGACCCGTGATCTGGCCAAAAACATAGCGGGCATTGCTGAAAAAGGACACGGCATGCTCAGCACCATGGCGGAAAATCTGAGAAACATCCATCAGAGTTCCGGGATGATGACGGGCATCATTGAAATGATAGCCGACATCTCTGATCAGACAAACCTGCTATCTCTTAACGCGGCTATTGAGGCGGCCCGGGCTGGAGAATATGGACGGGGATTTGCCGTTGTTGCCGACCAGATTTCAAAACTGGCGGACCAGACATCATCAAGCATCAAAGAAATATCAAACCTGATCAAAACGATAATCAGTGAAATATCCAAGGGTCTCTCCACTGTTGATGAAACCGCTGACACGATAAAAGAAATCGTCGATGGTATAAATACCCTGAGCGAAAGTGTGACTTCAGTAGCACACCTTATGGAAAAACAGAATCTCGTCAACCAGTCTGTCATCGAAGATACGATTTCTGTAACAGAACTCTCCGGTTCTATCAGCACCGCTGTAGAAGAGCAGAAAACCGCCATGCAGGATATGACAAACCTGATCAATTCCCTGAATGACATTTCACAGAACTTTGCTGAAGGTTCCAGCGATATCCAGGTCAGGTCACAAGACATGAAAGAGATGGTCCAGTCACTGACTGAACTGGTAGTATGATTGTCTGGCCGCTGATGAGGTCACGAGACCTCGCCTGAGGCCAGACAATACAGTATACCGAAACAGAACACTATTTCTTCAAATAGTATATCACTTTTACCTGCCGGGGCCCTTTAGAAACGAAATCATCAAAAAACCTGCTTGCTTTTTTCTCATCTTCAGTAAACTGGAAGCAGGAAATAAACATGAATCTCTTTGATGACCATATTGACAGGATACGCCGCTTCCAGGAAGAACAGGCTTTTTCGGCGACCACCTGTGACGCCACTTCTGTGTCAACAGAATGGCCTGCAGGGGGCAAACGAAATATCATCCTCGCCTCTGATACCGCCGTAGAGCTGGGGAATCCCCACACCGCCTCAACGTCACTTCTCCTCTGGACGGGTGATACTCAACGCGTACAGAACAACACCATAAGTATCATTGGCCCTGACCTGCCCGAATCCAGGGGAAAAAGCCTTCCCTTCGGCAGGGTGCTTCTCGTCTACGGCAGCGGTTTCACTGAAGAAAACTGTCTCGACCGGTACCGGGACATGGAGAGGGAACGCTTCAACCTTGACCTGCGCGGCTACATGCTCAGGGCCGCCTCACAGTACCGCCGAGAGTGGAGCCGCATCAGCCACGGGGCTATTGATGAAGGGCTGAACCTTTCCCTTATCGGTGCACGCCTCATTGAAAAAATTTCATCCCATCCCTGGGTAGAAGGGGTGGAAGTCATCTTCGTCACGCTGTCAAAGGAGACGGTTGAATCCCTTGAGAATATCATCAAACCAGCCTCACGGGTCATCGAGGCAATGAACCGCCTCACCGAAGACCTGACACATAACTGCGGGGAATGCGATCTCTCTGATGTCTGCGGAAGTGTAAGGGAACTGCAGGCCATGAAACGTGCCATTGAAAAAAAAAGGAAGGCATCACATGACAAAAAGTAAAACAACCGGCACCATCACGTTCGCCCTCTGCGGCAAAGGGGGCGTAGGGAAGACAACCATCAGTGCCGCCCTGGTACGCATTCTTTCAGAAGACACTTCAAAAAAGGTCCTTGCCATCGATGCTGACCCGGCCGTGGGCCTTTCCACCGCCCTGGGCTTTGAACCACGCCGCACTGTTGACGAAATACGCTCTGACCTCATCGACCGGGCCGGCCGGGGAGAAGGGGCAGACAAAGAAACCCTTCTGCAGCAGATCGACTATGAAATATTCGAAGCCCTTGACGAAAAAGAAAACATCGCCTTTCTCGCCATCGGCAGGCCCGAAAAGGCGGGCTGTTACTGTTCAGTAAACAGCTTTCTGCGTGATATTATCAGCACCCTTGCCGAAGGCTTTGATTACGTGGTCATCGATGGAGAGGCGGGCATAGAACAGGTTAACCGCCGGGTCATGGAGACCGTTGATTTTCTTCTTGTTGTCTCAGACTTTTCAAAAAAGGGGCTCGACGTGGCGGCCACCATAGAAAGGGTCGCCCGTGAGGCAGTGCCCACATCACGGCAGGGACTGGTCATCAACCGCTCACGGGAGGATACACTGCCAGAGGGGATTAAACTTCCCCCCGCACCTGAACTGATCTGCATACTCCCGGAGAGTGACGCGGTTCGCAGCATGGATATTAAGGGTGAAAGCATCTTTTCCCTGCAGAAAAAAGAACTCATGGATCGCCTGGGCAGTGCCGTTAAGGGATTACTCACCGAAGAGAGCAACACGAACTAATCTTCATCGGGGCCCTCGTTTACATCACTCATACCCGCGGTGTCACGGTACCTTTTTTTCTTTGATCTCCCCTTTCCGAGGTAGATACCAATAAAAAAATAAGCCCCCCCGCTACCAGTTTGCCCGTGTACTGCGGCTCTTTGAGAATGCCCGTTTTCAGATACTCCATCGCAACGGGATAAAACTCCAGTCCCAGGAGGACCAGTCCGGCAAGTATCAGTGTAATGCGGATATACAGCATCATTTGCTACTCCTATACTTTTATAATCTTTTCTGCGAAAACCTGGGGGCTTGTCTGGCGGATAGTGAAACATGAAAACCTTCAGTCAGCGCAAAGGAGCTTTTTTTTCGCGGCACCAGAAGGGCCTTGCGGTCTCCCTTAAAGGAGAGGGGTTCTTCGCCGACACCCCCGGTGAGGTATACCGCCCCTGGCAGAATAAATATAAACCGGCGGCTGGGTACCGCCGCCGGTAGTACTTTTCAGATATACCTGTGACTTATTGGGCGATGTAGGTAAATTTCCCTTTGGAAAGGTATACCGGTTTATAGACCGGCTCTTTCGTAACCCTGTTGCCTTTTTTTACATATTTGTATTTCATTAATTTGTCCCGCAGAATGACAATCTGAACCTGGTGTGAACCGGATGACGCCCTGCCAAGAGCCCTGCTCATTCCTCCCTTGAAATCATCATCACCGGTATTTTTAATGTAGAGTTGAATCTGATCCCATGATGAATTAGGGAGTGTCCGGCCGCTGTAAACACCCCGCCATACCACTTTGCCGTCGAGCCAGAGATGAACATGGCATTTCTCACCCCTGCTGAATCTGCCTATAGCGCGGGGAAAATATGAACGCGCGTAGATCTTGTCTCGTGAGGTAAAACGTGATTTTAACCGTACCCTTCCCTCCTTGCCTTTCCCTATGGGTGCGGAGGCAAAAATCATGTTCGCGATTCCCTGAGAATCAACTTTCTTATAACTCCGGGCAGTTACATCTGCCGCAGTCATACCAACAATAATAAAACCGGCAAAAAACAAAAGGTAAATGTGCTTCATGCGTCCTCCCTGTTACCGTTTTTAACAGCAGTAACAGAATAAACCACACTGTTCCCTTTTGTCAACACTGGAGGTGACAAAAAAGACACCATCGCTATTGCCCTTGACGAAGACCGGGGAAAATGCAATGACAGGCATAAAGCAGTTTTTCACCGCATACAATAATCACATGACCCGACATCGAAAACGGGGAGACAGGAACCAGGAGACGAAAAAAATGAAATCATTCGGTGCCATAATAAACCCCGAAACACCCCCCGGGGTACTTGAAAAGCTCAGGGACCATGTCGGGGAGATTCTTTTTGTTCCCCCCTCGGATGATGTAGCGCCCCCTTTAAAGGGGCATGCGGACCTTCAGCTTTTCATTTGCCATGATAAAATCTTCTGCCGCTGTGACATGCCGTCTTCATTCATTAAATCATTACGAGCATGGGGGGAAGTTTACCTCTGCCACGAGAGGCCCGGTCCCGCATACCCTGAAGACATCCCCTTCAATGTTGCCTTTACCGGCGCTGCCGCCTTTCACCGCATTGACAAAACCGAGAAAGATATTGTCGAGCACCTTTCACGAAAAGGCATTCCCCTTATCAACGTGGCACAGGGGTACAGCCGCTGTTCCACATGTATTGTTTCAGAAAAACATATCATCACCGCTGACGCGGGCATTGACGCTGCAGCAAAAAAGGCGGGCATTGAATCACTCCTCATCGAGGCGGGGCATGTCCGCCTCCCCGGCTACCGTTATGGCTTTATCGGCGGGGCCTCAGGGCTTTGTGAAGACCGGCTCTTTCTCACTGGTTCTCTCGAATCTCATCCCCACGGAAAGGCCATGAAAAGCTTTATCGCCCGTGCGGGGGTTGAGATCGTTTCTCTTTCAGAGGGACCCCTCATCGATGTGGGAAGTATCTTTTTTATTACAAAAACGAAGTAATGCCTTCACCGGGGATATCAGCACTAACGCCACCTCAAGAGCCCCCCTGCCTCCCCCCGGAGGGGATGGTTATCTTCCCCGGCTGCGGCAGCGGACCTGCATGTCAACAAGTGCTTTCTGTGCCCCTGCCGCAGTGGAATGATTCAATCTCTGAAAAAGGGCAGCTGACTTTTTCATGTAGGGTACGGCGCGGCAGGCCTGGTTTGTTTTACCGTAATAGATAACAGCAATATACCAGTTGTACCAGGCGTAGTTGGCCGTCCCGGCAAGACCGAGCCTTTCACAACGCCGCAGCCCCTTTTTAAGAAAGTTAATACCGGTGCGGTGTTTTCCCATTCCACTGTAGACATAGCCCATTTCACACTCCCCATAGGCCACGCCCTGGGAATTTCCCAGGCCGATAGACTTCCATGTGCTTATGGCCCTTTGGTACCAGGAAAGCGCACCGCGGTAATTTCCCATGTTCATATGAAGGGCGCCGAGGTTGACAAGTACCCAGGCATAACCGGTGGTTTTTCTGAATCCGCCCCGGGAGAGTATCGATTCGGCTTCACGGTAATATTCTTCAGCACGGTTCATCTTTTTCAGGCCCCGGCAGGCGCTTGCGGCAAGATGAAGTCCGGTTACTGCCGCAAGGTATGACCGTCTCTTTCCCTTCGCCTTTAAAATATTCAGGTTTTTCTCTGCATATTCCATGGCCTTTCGGTACCTCCCCCGGTTCCAGTAAAAATTACCGATACTGTTTGCCAGGAGGGCGGCTTTGATACTCTTTTTCATACCCGCCTTTCGTATCAGGCCCTCTGCCCTTACATAACATTTCAGTGCTTCATCGGGTTTACCCCTGACATTATACATGTCTCCCGTGGCGAGAAGGGCATCAAAATAATCGGGCTCCCGTTTCAGGGCCTTTTTAAAATATGTAAGGGCACGGGCGGGATTTTTTTCAATGGCTACAAGCCCCAGGGAGTAAAAACGGTAGGCATCCAGGCCGGGCTTGAAACCCTTTCTGACATTTCTCTTCTGGTCCTCCCTGAATGTAACCTTACGAACATTTCTGATCTTAATCTTTTCAGTTTCGGACATCATGGCAAGGACCACTTTGTCCTGAAGTTCAAAAAGGTTATCAAGAATTCCGTCTTCTTTTATCGACTTTTTAATAACCGACGATGCGACATCGATGAGCCGTCCTGTAACCCTGATCTTTTTTCCCGAAACCATGTAGCTGCCGGTAAAAATCATGTTCGCCCCGGTTATTTTCCCCACTTTGACTGTTGTCTCATCAGAAACAAGTCCCGTCATGGAAAGCTCCAGTTCACGAATGGCCTTTTTCCGGTCTTCGCTGGTAATAACATTGATATTCTGAAGCCTGCTGAGATCGGAAATAACTGTATCAGTCATACCTGCAGAAATCCATGAGTGAGCGGAACTGCTGTTGTTTTTAAAGGGATAAACAAGAATTCT
>CAZHNW010000118.1:0-13424 GCA_964534225.1 uncultured Leptospirales bacterium
AGTTCGACTCCGCTCACTATGACAACCTGTTTTGCTCACCATGACATAACTTACTTCGCTTACTATGACTACTTCAGGTGTCATCCTGAGTTATGTCATCCTGAGTGCTTCGGTTTTAACTGTCATCCTGAGCGGAGACGAAGGATGACTCCGCGTCATAGTTCGATTCCATGTCATGGTTCGACTCCGCGTCATGGTTCGACTCCGCTCACCATGACATAACTTACTCCGCTCACTATGACAACCTGTTTTGCTCACCATGACGATTTATTCCGCTCACCATGACAACATAACTTTATTTCCAGAGTTCACTCTCTTGCCAGTTTTCATGAAATCCCATACTCATAAGTGGTACATCGGGATACTTCTCAAAGAGATCATTGAGTCTCTTTTTCCATTCACTCTGTGGTGCAATATAATCAAGCAGGTATCTTAGAATTGTCAGGACACTAAACATTCTGTTGTTGGGAATCTTAACTGGTTCATGCCACTTCTTACTCTTTGTGTCAGGAATAATCGGCTTTATTCCCAGCTCCCTGTTCCAGAGCCGGCCATGATGTGCACAGATATTTCTTATAGTATTCAGGGTGGTAAGCCATGATTCCATGACCTTAAAAGAAACATCATACTTCTTTGAAATGTCCTTCTTTATTTTTTTATCAATCCCTTTGTAGAATGTCAGCAAAGAACCCATAGGAATAATCTCAGCAATCATCCAGAGAGGGAGCATGGTATGTTCATCTCCGTACTTGCTTTTAAAATGTTTAACAAAAATTTCATTGCTTCTGAGAGTTTCTGCATACATGGATGTCAGCATTTTGTTGTGTCGAAAAGGGTTAAGATTGGGAAAACATTCAGATTTTAGATAATCAAAGGGGCCATATTCATGAGCAAAGTTATAGATTAGATCTGTCCTGACCGCTATCTCTATACGCTCAACTGCATCCATTACCAGAACACGCAGCTGTCGGTCAAAGGTATAACGATTCCAGATTCTTTCAATGGTAGTATTTTCTTTGAATTTATCATCAGAGGGCATCCGAAAGGGGTACCAGTAGCCACTCAAACGATAGTAACTCACTGCCTGTAATCGTGAAATAATAAGATCTTTATCGCCGGTAAGACCACGTTCCCGAAGCTGTTCAGCCTGTTGTTCAAAGGAGAGAGGGGGCTTTATATATTTCATAATACTGCCCCCATTAATATAAAAACCCGCCACTTTTGGGCGTGCTCTCGCAGAGGCCTGGCGGGTATGCTGATAATAATATCGAAAAAGTTGACTGATTTGTCAACCTCTTTAGACACTTTTTTTTGATATTTTTCTGACATTTTTACCCTTAACACTGCTTTACCCTGTTGTTTCTGTGTCATGGTTCGACTCCGCGTCATGGTTCGACTCCATGTCATAGTTCGACTCCGCTCACTATGACAACCTGTTTTGGTTTTAACTGTCATCCTGAGCGGAGACGAAGGATGACTCCGCGTCATGGTTCGATTCCGTGTCATAGTTCGACTCCGCTCACCATGACAATTTATTCGGCTTCAACCGTCATCCTGAGTACTTCGGTTTTGAATGTCATCCTGAGCGGAGACGAAGGATGACAGATGCTAAGGATATCCGACTCCACGTCATGGTTCGATTCCATGTCATGGTTCGACTCCGCGTCATGGTTCGACTCCGCGTCATAGTTCGACTCCACGTCATAGTTCGATTCCATGTCATAGTTCGACTCCGCTCACTATGACAACCTGTTTTGCTCACCATGACATTTATTCTGTTCACTATGACAACCTGTTTTGCTCACTATGACGACCCATGGTTCATGGCGACACCTTTACTCTTACTTTTCCGGTCAGAAGGTCTTGCATGAGTCCCTTTTTTATTTGTTGTAGTTTACTTAATTCACGTTCAGCAGTGATTTCTTTTTGAGAAAATGAAGACAAAATATCAGCTATTTTTGCTTGCTCGCTTTCTTTTTCGGGAACGGCAACAAATGCTTTTTCTAAATCTCTATTATATAAATGTTGAACTTTTGATCCTTTTGGCATTAAATCTAAATACTTTCGAAACATAGGTCCCTTCAAAGACCAAAACAAAAAATCTCTATTTATTTTTTGGGGATTGATTCTTGCTATTCGTTGATTAAGTAAACATTTAGTATCCCCTAAAGTAATACACACTCTGCCAAGAAACTGATCTTCCAAGGATTGAGCAGTTAGATTCATTAAAATTTCACCATCTCTCACATGATATTCTTGGTTGTCTTCCCAATAATGATAAGGTAAATGAGTAGTATGTCTATCATCCCATTCTACTGTTCCATTAACATTTAGATTTCCTGGTCTCACCAATAGAACACCCTTAGATTGGTAGTCCTTAGATGGAAAAGCTTTACCGTTCTGCCAAGAAGCAATGTCAGGTAAATATTTCACTTCCCACTGTTCAGGAATCTCAACCTCTTCATTGCCAAGCCTGACTTTCTTAAACCTGTCATGTCCAATGCCCCTGGTGAGAAGCTCCTTGAGGAGGCCCTGCTTTACCTTCTTTGTCTGTTCAATGACTTTACCGGTTGCCTCGATGGCCTCGTCTGCAGAGGTGAGGATTTCGGCAATCTTTTTCTGTTCAGACAGTGGCGGGACTGGAACGGTTGTTGTTTTTATTATAGAAGTGTTTAAATTCTTCTGAGTACCTGGCTGACCTTTACTTGAAAATTCCTCCGATTTATTTTCCAAGAAGTAATATAAATAATTAGCTTCAACTGAAGAGGGTAGTTCACTAAATAATACAAAACCATCATGAATACAGGCTTCCATATCTAAAATAACAGGCCGACCTATTGTACCACAAATGCTCATTATTAAGTCTCCGGGTTTAACAAGCACACTTTTACTGATTCCCTCTTCTGACAAATACTGTTCAGTTTCCCTTAAGTATTTTTTCGATCTCGTTACATCTGCAATTCTGATCCATCCCGTTCCAGAATCACTAAACCATCTCGGTGAACTTATAGGCCGAGGAGAAGCTCCCCGTTTAACATTTGATATATCACCAAAAGTTAGAACTTGCCAATCACTCGGGAAAGAAGAAGCATTTCTCATCATATTTGATGTCACTTCTTCAACCATCATACCCAAGCTCCTTCAAATACCCCATCATCTTCTTCTCTGCAGCATCTCTCTCAGACTGCAGTTCTTTCAGGAGCTTCAACTCTTCCTTCAGATCAATTGCTTCTTCATCTTCAGTTATCTGCACATACCGTGCAATATTCAGGTTATAGTCATTCTCTTTTATCTCTTCAAGGTCAACAACCCGGCAGAAACGTTCAACATCTTCAAACTTCAAATAAGCCTTTGACAGTTTCTCGACATGGTCTTTCCCCAGGGTGTTTTGATTCTTTCCTTCCTGAAACTCTTCAGTACCATTAACAATCAGCACCTTCCCCTTTTGATCCTTCGGCTTACTGTTATTGATTATCAGCACACAGGCAGGTATGCCGGTACCATAAAAAAGATTCGAAGCAAGACCGATTACGGCTTCAATACGGTCATCTTTCAGAAAGCCTTCACGTATCTTCCCCTCGGCACCACCACGAAAAAGTATTCCATGGGGCAGTACCACTCCGAGTTTGCCTTTTTTGTTCAGACTTGCAGCCATGTGCTGTACAAAAGCAAGATCACCATAGGATTTCGGCGGACAGCCATAGGTGTCACGGGCAAAGGGATCTCCTGACTTCCAGATTTCCTCACCCCAGTTCTTTAAAGAAAAAGGCGGATTGGCAATGACCCTGTCAAAGGTCTTGATTGCCTTGCTGTCTTCAGAGACAAGATGCCTTGGATTACGAAGAGTATCACCCCGTTCAATAAAAGCATCGTCAATATCATGAAGAAAAAGGTTCATCTTACAGATGGCCCAGGTATTAAGGTTCATCTCCTGACCGTAGAGAGACAGGGACCGGGGGTTCTTTTTGTTGCGTTCAAGATAATGAAAACATTCAAGGAGCATGCCGCCGCTGCCACAGGTGGGGTCATAGATACTCATGCCTTCTTTCGGCTGCAGGCACTCGACAATGAGTTTTACCACCATCTTGGGTGTATAGAACTCACCGCCCTTTTTGCCCGCATCATCGGCAAACTGAGCGATAAGATACTCATAGGCATTCCCAAGCATATCGGCTTCCGCATCGTTCTTTCTGAGGCGATACTTGTCAAAGTGCTGAAGCAGCAGTTCAAGGGTAGCATCGGGAAAGCGTTCTTTATTGTTGAAGTCAACATCCTGAAAGACCCCTTTCAGCCTGAGGTTCGAATCCTCTATTGCATGAAAGGCTCGGTTCAGGTGTTCACCGATGTTTGTAGTCTTCTTGCGGACGTCAGACCAGAAGTTCCCTTCAGGTATATGGAACCGGTGTTCTTCAGGATCGCTTGCCAGTTCCGCATCATTGAACTCGGCCATGCGTTCTTCGTATTCTTCTTCCCAGACATCACAGATACGCTTGTAGAATAAAAGTCCGAAGATGTAATGTTTGTAGTCAGAGGAGTCTATCTTTCCTCTCAGCATATTGGCAGCTCCCCAGAGGTGGGATTCGAGCTGCTGTAAGGTCATTTTGGACATGGGTTGTATCCTGTATATTTGTATTCAAAATTGAACGATATTTTTGCAAATCACTATTTTAATGTCAATATTAATTAATCCCTTCGGGCTGTGTTTCTCAGGTCAGTGCCTCTGACAGAAATGTCTGGCTTCCCAAAGAAATACTGTTTCAACCTGTGGTTATAATGTATTATGTCAATCAAGGAAAACATAGACCGTGAAGGTCGATGATGAGCTTAACTTTGCCCCTGCCAGTACTCCATCTCACTGAGAATAAATTTCGCAAAGGGCCTGATATCAATATCGGTTGCGGCAAAATCAAGGGCAGACATATACCGGCTTCTCTCCGACGAACGGATAATTGTCCAGGGGTAACGGGAAGTAACCAGCAGAAAGTTCATCAGAAAGCGGGCCACCCTGCCATTGCCGTCCATGTACGGGTGAATGTAGACAAAGAAGTAATGTCCCAGCATTGCCCGAACGAAAGGATCATCTTCCTCTTCAAGAAGAGAAAAAAGCATATCCATGGAATCAGTCACGCCAGTAAAGGGAGGTGGAACATGCCGGGCATTTTGGATGTATACCTGCCCCCGACGGTAACCGACAAGATCTGTTGCTTCGAGTATTCCTGCCTGCAGCAGGGGAAGAAAAAGTTCACGGTACCACTGGTGCAGCTGCCGGCGCAGCAAGGGGCCTTCAACTTCCCCCCCTGATACTTTTTCGATATCTGACAGGACAAGTTCAAATGCCCCGCGATAGCCTCTGGCTGCCAGAGCATCTCTGCGGGAACGATCATCTTCATTGACATCAGGGGCCCACTCTCCATTTCTAACACGGGCAATCAGCTCATCAGAAACCCGATACCCCTCAATGGAAAGTGAATGATACGCGTCTTCATCCGCCCTGGCCTGGATCTCTTCAAGTGCCGTTTTTATCGGATCATGACTCTGTAAATAAAAAGTGTCAGGAAACTCATCCCGGACCTGGGAGCGCATCTTTTTCCAGAATGCCAGTATGCGGGCGCTGCTCAGATATAAACACTCTCTTCATTTAAATTTTTAGACCACTTTTTTTCTCAAACCGATAAATCAAAAATAGTACTGGACAAAAATTAGCTAATCCTAATTGTAGAATTACTTGAAATACTTAATTTGGCAACACAAAAATTAAAATAACACTACACAAACAACATGACAGAAATAACTCTTTCTCCCATAGGCTTTTTCAAAACCGATTTCAGTATTGAAACCGGCGCACCGCGACAGGGTATTCTTGCCCCGGACAGTAAGGGAATAATTGACCTAAAAATGGAATATATTGAGGGTCTTTATCGCCTCAAGGACTTTGAATATATATGGGTAATGTTCCATTTCCACCAGAAAGAAGGATGGTCGAACAGGGTGATTCCTCCTGGCAGCCATCATGAATTTGGTGTTTTTGCATCCAGAAGTCCCCGAAGGCCGAATCCGGTAAGTCTTTCCCTGGTAAAACTCGAAAAAATTGAAGGCAATATAATTCATGTAAAGGGTGTAGATGCTTTTAATGGAACACCTGTGCTCGATATAAAACCCTACCTTCCCTCAATAGATATTATATCAAGCCCTGTTAACGAAAAAGCAGAATATCAATTAAGCCATCACGATGATGATTACATTTATAAAGAAAACATTCCTTACTATGTCAAAGGAGAAGAGCATGGTAATTAATGAATCACAAACTATTTTAGATATCGTTACACAAGATGAATCTCTGGTTGAGGTTTTTAATGCCTGGAATGACAGGGCAGGCTTATGCATATGTTGTGAAGCCCTTTTCGAAACTCTTGAAACTGTTATCGAAAGATATAAACTTGACGGAGAGAAGTTAATAAATGAATTAAAAAATTATAAAAGCTGAAATTAAACTCTGGCAATTATGAAAAAAATATAGTAGAGTCTCTCAAATCTATTTACAGTCATTAAGATATATTCCATCATGAAGAGTTCACCCTGCTACATATTCAAAAAACTCTTCCTCGACCGTCACAGAACGTTCGCTCTCCTTTCTATATTAATGCTCATCATTCTCTCCCTGGGCATGCATGCCATGCACAACCATGGAGCTGACCTTCGCGATCACCATGACTGCCCGGTCCATAAAATTGAAATGATACTCTCTTCGGCGGTTATCCTCACTGTTGTCATACTCTATTCATATATCAAAAAAATTGAAATTATCATTTCTCCAAAAACTTTAATAACCGCATCCGTTATCTACCATAAAAACCCCCGCGCTCCCCCACTCATTCCCGGTTTTTATCTCTAATACAACAACAGTTAAAAACTGCTCTTACGGTGCAGCCTCTTTCGAATCGATGATGGGTAAATAAGCCCACGCCCGCAAAAGGTATCAATCGTGTAAAGAGGTATATGCAGGAAGTCATCTTTCCCATTTTAAAAATTTAAGGGATAAACCATATCAATTGAAAGCGAGGAAAAAATGAAACGAACAATTCGAACTGCCATGTTAATGGCTGCTATTGTTTCTATATGCTTTCCAGGCAGCACTTTCCTTTCGGCAGAGGAAGCAAAAAAAGGGGATACAAATAAAACAGCGGAAAAAAAAGAAGAACAAAAAAAAGATGAAAATGTCTACATCATGGAAGCGATTGTTGTAACCGCAAGTGGCTCCAAAACGAAGGTGTTCAACACATCACTTCCAATGAATGTAATCGATCGTAAAAAAATTGAGCGAAGCAATCCCACCACCACCGGCGATCTGTTCAAACATGAAGCCGGCATAGATGTCTCCCAGACAGGCCCGGGAACGGAACGTCCCATGATACGGGGACTCTACGATTCACGGGTACTGATACTGATAAACGGCATCAAACTCTCAGAGCAAAGGCCCGGCGGAAACCATGCCCTCTCAATTGATCCCTCGCAGATAGAAAGAATCGAAGTAGTACGGGGGCCAGCATCTGTCCTGTACGGTTCGGATGCAATCGGCGGTGTCATCAACTTCATAACATTAAAGGAACGTACAGGAGAAAACGACAAACCGAGATTCGGCGGTTCTGTAAACTTCGGGTACGACAGCGCCACCAACTGATTCTTTACCGGTCTCTCACTTGACGGGGGCTATAAAGAATTCAACTACTATCTTAACGGCAGCTTTAAAAAGACTGATGATATCAAGACCCCCCGGGGAGACCTGGATAACAGCGCGGTAGAGGACTATAACTACAGCCTTGGAGCAAGTTATACAAAGGGAAAACAGCTTTTCAGCATCTACGGCACCGGGAGCTATGCCAGCATTGAGGTACCCACCTTTGACAACTCTTTCCCGAAGGCACGTTTCGAGGGAGAAAAACACCATGGCCTCTTCTTTAATTACAGGTTGAAGGATATCGGTAATATCTGGAAAAATTTAAAAATCGATACGGCATACCAGCTGCATAACAGAAACATGAGAATTATCAATTCAAGTGATGCTCCGGTGCAGGTTGATGTCGACTTCCATACCATTAATTTTAACCCGGGTACCACTCTGCAACTGGGCAAAAGAAACAGGATAACTGCAGGACTGCAGACATCCCTTGAGCTTGAAAAATCTGACCGGGTCCATCCCAGCCCTCTTTTCGACGACGCAGGCGTTATCCCACCGTCTAACAGGCTTGGTCTTGGCATCTTCGCACAGGATGAGATCACTGTAACCGATCGGTTCAATATTACAACCGGCCTCCGGTACGACATGTACCGGTCTCATACCGACGGCGAGACCGGTCACCCTGTAACTGAAACAACGGAGTATGATTCAAGTGTCAGCGGTAATGTGAGCCTCCTCTATGGCATAATTAAAGACCGGGTAAACCTGACGGCAAATATAGGCCGCGCTTTCAGGGCGCCTACGCTCCATGAACGTTTCTTCTTCGGCCCTCACCAGGATACAGCCGACTACGGCAACCCGAATCTCAAGCCTGAAACAAGCTGGAACTTTGATGGAGGAGTCAAGGTAAAGTACAAGCGCTTCTGGCTTACCGCCAGCGGTTTCTATAATCTCATAGACGATTATATTGAGAAACGCCTTACGGGCGGAACCACCGGGGCACTTGACGATGCCGAATTCGCCAATGTAAGCCGGGCGGCTCTCTATGGCGGTGAGTTCGAAGCGGAAGTGAAAATCCTATGGGGAATCTCCGCTTTCGGAAACCTGAGCTATGTGCGTGGAGAAAACCTCACAGCCAGCACCAATCTTTCATCAATCCCTCCCCTGAAAGGAAATTACGGCCTCCGATATAAGGGAAAACATAAAAAAATTAAATACTGGAGTGAACTGGCTTTGCATTCAGCAGCCAGCCAGAAAAAACTCGGAGTAAATGAAACAGCCACGGCGGGTTACACCACCCTGGATATTTCTTTTGGTGGTTCCTGGAACAACTTTCTACATTTCAGCCTTTACTGCAAGAACCTGGCCGACAAGGCGTACCATGATCACCTTTCACGGATCAACAGCACCAACGCACCTGATGTTGATGGCCTTGAACAACCGGGACGCAGTTTCGGGGGAAGTATAAAACTCAAATTTTGAGATCGTCACATCTTGTTTTAAATAATTGCTCCACCCGTTTTAAGAAACAGTATTGTTGGAAAACCTGTTTAACTTTTATCTTCCCCTGCCTTTGCGGGGGGAAGATAAAACAAGAGAGTGATCCATCTCCATACACTGTATTGGATGCACAAACTTCTGTTTCACCCCTTTACCACCCCCAGGGGGCGCAGACGCACCAGTGGTTTCACAAGATCATCTTCCGCGTCAATGACTGAATCGATGTCCTTGTATGCCAGGGGGGCTTCGCTGAGATCAAGCATCCCCCCCTTCTTTTTGCCACGGCCGTGCCAGGGCTGCCACCTGTCAAAAACGACACCTTCCATGGCACGGTCACATTCATCAACAGAAAGCCTGCGGCATGCCTCTGCGCGCCCCAGCACCCTTCCCGCCCCGTGACTGCATGAACAGAATGATTCAGGATTGCCCAGGCCCTCAACGATGTACGAGGCGCTTCCCATGCTTCCCGGTATGATCCCCTTCTCTCCTGAATGTGCCGAGGTTGCCCCCTTGCGATGCACCCAGACTTCTCTGCCAAAGTGAGTCTCTCTGCCGGCATAATTGTGATGTATGTTTATTTCCTGCAGGAAGTTCACCGCACCGAGAACTTCAGTGACGGCCTCTTTGAAAACTTCCATCATGATACGCCTGTTTTCAGCGGCATAGTCAAGGGCATGGTTCATATCACGAATATAGTCCCGGCCTTCTTTTTCTATCCAGAGAAAGGCAAGGTTCTTGTCGGGAAGTATCGCGCGCTCCCTTTCGTTGAGAGAGAGTGCCAGCTTATGATAGAAACTGGCAACGCGATGCCCCAGGTTGCGTGAACCTGAATGAAGCATGAGCCATACCATGCCGGTGTCCGATTTTTGCAGTTCGATAAAGTGATTTCCCCCGCCCAGGGTTCCCAGGTTGCGGGCATCGAGATCATGTTCCTTTTCACCGTACCATCCCGGCACGGGGCCGGTAAGGCTGTCCCGGTGGCGCGCGAAACCCTCCCACGAAAGGGGAAGTTTCCGGGCATGACCTTCCCCCACGGGAACCCGCGCCTTTATACGATCCATGAGGGAACGAATCTGTTTTTTGCCCTGAAGCTTATCGGCGGGAAAATCGGTCTCAATGGCACCCATACCGCAGCCGATATCAACCCCCACGGCATTGGGGATTACCACCTTTTCAGAAGCGATGACCCCGCCGATGGGCATGCCGTAGCCCAGGTGGCAGTCAGGCATAAGGGCTACGTGACGAAAGAGATGGGGATGGTTGGCAAGATTTACTGCCTGCTGAAGGGCGTCATGCTCAACATCCTGGCACCATGACTTTATGGGCCGCTGGAGGTTTTCTTCTAATATCCATTTCATCTTTGATCCGGTTTCTTTTTATTATGACGTGTTGGTGTTCCATACCTGCTTACCGGAAATATACTTTTTGTTGCCAAAAATGTAAAGAAATTCTCACCGCAGTGCCGCGTTATGGCGCAATGAAAAACGTATCGACAGGAGAACCGTTGCAATGACAACCAGTGAAAAGGGAATCATGCCGATTACAAGGTAAAGGATGGTTCTGCTGTAATATGAAAGAAAATCACTGCTCCCCGCGGGAGAAACTGCAAGGGTAACAAGGAACATAAGCAGAATGAGAACAAGAATAAAAAGGTATGACCGGTAAATCTGTGTACCGATGTTGCCTGTTTCTGAAAAATAATGGCCCACGCGCAGAAACCTGCGGCGCCGGTCAATGACATCTTTCCTGAGGAGTATCCCCTCGCCCCGCTGCCTGATGATACCGGTTCCGGTGTCAGGAACACGGCGCCCCAGGAAAAGCCCGGTACTGGTACCGGTAAGGCGCATGGCACAGCGCACCAGGGCGGTATGGGCCAGGAGAAAGATACCGATAAACAGGCCTGTTTTTACCAGGAAGTCACGTGTCCCCTCAGAACGAAGCCCCTCCATGATACCGGTAAAAAATCCGGGAGTATACCCCGCCTGGCCGAAATGGTTCAGTACCGCCACGTGGAGAAAACTTCCGCAGGTAAGGATAAGCAGTGTGGAAATATTACGGCTTATTTTCTCCGGATGAGCTGACAGGAGCGCCCGTATGACAATAAAGGCGCCGAACAAAAGAAGAAAATAATGCAAATAACTGATGTAGCCTGAAAAAGGCAGGGTCCCCGCCAGAACCAGTAAAAGAACGGTTTTCTTAAAGGGAAAGTCTTTCAGCTGCCCCGTGGCGGGTGCACTCATGGTGATCTGTTGCTTCCGTGTCATGTTCAATGCCTCCATGTATGTATACCAAATATACGTATAGTATATAAAATTGTCAACAAAAAACCTAAACCCCGAAGGTCAAGGTGACTTCATTCATACATTTCAGTTTAAACATGGTACTGAATACTTCCTCTTTCTGGTTTGTCACAGGGGGAAGTAGAAATACTTGACAGCACTCTCTTTGCGGTAGTAGATAAAATTGATTGATAAAAATCATCGCCGGAGGTTTCCGGATGTGAAACATTCCGGTATCATATAACGAGGTTGCTTCCCATGAAAAAAGCGGTTTCATTTTTCTTCCTGCCCCTGCTGCTCGTTGCCATGGCAGTGCCATCTTCCCCTGCTGGAGAAAAAGGCCTTTATGATTTAAGATGGAAGTTTAAAGAGAGCTGCATAGCCTACAGGGTTTCCTATCACGTATTGTCCCCTGACGCGAAGATATCGTTCTTTTCAGAGGACTTTAACTTCCCCACAAAATTCTCAATGGTTGTACTGCTGAAAAAAAATAAGGATAAAACAATTTCAGTTCTCTTTATCCAGGAAGGACTCCCCGAAACATCAAAGGCGGCAAAGCCGGAAGACACAAAAACGAAAGAGAAAAAAAAGGAAGAGGACCTGCTCATTGAACTGCTCAGAGCCACCCAGAATTCCGTCCAGGTGCGGGGCCTTTTGAACGAAGACGGTTCCATCGCCTCTTTCTGGACTAAGCCGCGACAGAAAAACCTTCTTGCCATTCTCTTTGAACTCCCCCGCCGCAGGGTAAAAACCGGCGATACATGGAAACTCGACGTCAGCCTTCTCTCCTATGACCAGAATTTTATCGCCGCCTCTTACGGCAGGACCAATACGGTAAAACTTGAGAAAGTGAAAAAAACCGGCAGCGGAGAGACAGCCCTTCTCAACTATAATATCAGTGAATCTGTAAAAGGAACCTTTGCCAGCAAAAAGGTGAGCATGTTCATGGCATTCAGCGGTAAGGGGAAATTTTCTCTCAACAATGGCTGCTGGGAAGAACTCTCTCTTATTAGTGACATGCGTTCAAAGGGACTCATGGAAAGCGAAATCAGGCAGCTGATCAGGGTGCAGCGATTAAAGTCAGTACCCGCCCGCTATCGCAAATTGAGGTAATGCACATGAAAAAGCCGCACAGATTCTGGGACAAAATGGCAGGCACTTACGATAAGCAGGTAGAAAAAGAATATGCACATGTCTACAGAGACATCATTGAATTGAGTAAAAAATATATCAATTCAGGTACCCGGGCCCTTGACTTTGGCTGTGGTACCGGCATCACCACCATTGAACTTGCACCATCCGTAGATAAGATCATTGCCATCGATACCTCCCGCAGGATGATAGAAGAAGCAAAAATAAAAAGTTATGAAAGGAACATCGATTCTATTGACTTTTCCATGACTGACATCTTTGATCCCGCTTTCAGTGATAAAAAATACGATGCTGTTTTTGCCTTTAACATTCTTCACTTCATAAAAGATATCGACAGTCTTCTTCATCGCTTCGAGGAAATGCTCACTCCTTCGGGCATCTTTATTTCTGTCACTGACTGCCTGGGAGAAAAAACGTCATTAAAAAGTTTTATCCTTTCACTCTTATCGAAACCGGGGATCATCCCTTTTATGAAGTTTTATACCATGAAAGAACTCGAGGAAACCATTCAAAAGAACGGTTTTGATATTATTGAAAAGAAAAACCTTTTCACTTTTCCTCCGAATTTTTTTATTGTCTCAAAAAAATCCATGGGCTCTGAGCCGAGTGCTGGAAAAGGAGTTCTGGATATCGAGGGATAGGGATGACTGCAATCTGCATAAATTTGCATAAATTGATGCTCAGAGCCTGAATCAAAATGAATAGGCTCAAATCAATAGGCTCAGAGCCTTTCTTTGAAAATCCAAAAAATTCTGGCAAAACAATACTCATGACAGCTGAAACTCAACTGAAACAATATCTGTAAGAATAAAAATGAC
>CAZHNW010000119.1:0-13244 GCA_964534225.1 uncultured Leptospirales bacterium
CTGCAGTGCGTCATTGACCACTTCCATGGCCGCCTCGGTGGCATAGAACTTGGCAATGGAGGCATTGATGGTGGGATCAATCCCCTGGTCGGCTTCCCAGGCGGCACGGTAGACGAGAAGACGGGATGTCTCTACCTTCTGGTACATTTCAGCGATTTTGCTCTGGATCATCTGAAAATTCTTGATTTTGGAACCAAAGGCCTGCCGTTTTTTCGCGTAATCGATGGCATATTCAAGGGCCGAACGGGCCGCTCCCACGGCAAAGGCGCCGATAACGGGACGTGTGCGGGAAAAGGTCTTCATGGCAAGTACAAATCCCTGTCCCGGTTCCGCCAGGACATTTTCTGCCGGCACCCTGACATCTTTAAGGCGAATTCCCGCGGTATTGGAGGTGCGCTGCCCCATTTTGGGGATATGTTTCCCCACGGAGACTCCCTCCCAGTCGCGGTGTACCACGAAGGCACAGATGCCTGCATGTTTTTCCTTTGGATCTACGGTGGCAAAGATTGTCATGTAATCGGCAATGCCGGCATTGGTGATCCAGTACTTGGTGCCGTTGAGGATGTAATCGCTGCCGTCTTTTTTCGCGCGGCAGCGTATCCCTGAAACATCAGAGCCCATAAAGGGTTCTGACGTAGCGAAACAGATATACTTTTCACCCCGGGCAATTTCAGGGAGGTATCGTTTCTTGATTTCTTCATTGTCAGAAATAATGATGGGCTCCATGCCGAGGCTGTTGTCGAATATAGAGGTGGCAAGGCCGGGACACGCCGCTGATATTTCTTCTGTCAGGAGGACGCCCTCCATGAGTCCGTATCCCTTTCCCCCGTACTCTTTCGGGATGTCAGTGTTCATGATGCCCGCTTCAAAGGCGCGGTCAAGGATAGTAAGGGGAAGTTCATCTTCCTGGTCATAGTACCATGCAACGGGAAGGACTTCTTTCACGGCAAAGTCACGTGCTTTTTTTTGCAGGGCAATTTGTTCATCGGAGAGAGTGAAGTTTAGCATCGGTCACCTTCCTTAAAATGAAAAATTTTTTCTATTCTAACACGGGATAAAGAGATTGCAACGATAATTGCCGGGGGTGGAAAATCTTTTTTATCAAAAATTGATGATAAAAGATAAAGTATATTTTAAATTATAAAACGGGAATGAAAGTTTGTGATCCTGTATTTCTATTTTCAAAGTATCCATTTAACATTTTTTGTTCATTGACGCAGAAGGGGCATGCCTGCACCATGGCATGAAAGATGGGAAACAGTCCTGTGGCGGCATGGTTTCCCGCAGGAGACGTTTTCTCCAGGTGGGCCATTTTAAGAAAATGGCAGGTCTTCTGTTCCGTGGACGCGGGGGCTGTTGGAGAGAATAGATCGTATAGAGGATACCGAAGTATCAGGAGTTATGTACAATGGTAAACAGATGCCCGGTAAAAACATGTATAATACTGATAATGCTTTGTGCCGGTGTGCCCCAGCTGACAGGTCATGGCCGGGGACCGGACAGGAAGGGCATCAGTACTGTCAGGATCCCGGTTTATCCCCTTAAGCAGAGGGGGCCTGCCGTGGCTGTTGATATCTACATCCCCCGGGGAAAGATACAGGGCGACCTTCTTGTTTTGCCGGGGTGGCGTTACGGGCGGCAGCGCTGGTATAAAGAAACAAAACTTCTGCAGTACCTTAAAAAGAATGGATTCAGGGGAGTTTTCCCTGAGATGAATATTTCACTCTATGCCTCACGCTGGTTCCCTGAAACAGAAAAGAGAATCAAGTGGCAGTCCCGTCCCGGTGGTGAATGGATTCGCCGGGTCCTGGTTCCCCATCTACAGAAGAGTCATCGTATTTTTTTAAAGGGGGGAAGTAACTTCCTTCTTGGCCTGTCAACAGGGGGGCGCGGAGTTGTTCTCTGTGCTCTCCAGAACCCGGGCCTTTTCACTGCGGGAGCGGCTCTCTCCGGTGATTATAACCAGGCCGCCATGCAGAATGACCGCCTCATGACGCGGATGTACGGGCCCTGGAAGGAGTATTCATCACGCTGGCGGACCGTGGACAATCCCTGGTACGAGGCGGTCCGGGGCAGGTGGAAGATGCCCCTTTATATTGGCCACGGTACCAGGGACCGTATTGTCCCCCTGGCTCAGAGCCGCGGTTTTTATCTTGCCCTGAAAAAACATGCCCCCGGTGTTGATGTTGTCTATCACGAGGCTAAGGGGGCGGGACACACCTTCAGGTACTGGGGCTCTGAACTTCCCCGCATTTTTCGTTTTTTTAATATGCAGATGAAATAGATTTACCTGTATTTCAGAGTATTTTTCTCTTTATGTCACATGTGGCTTAAAAATATTATGCATAACCGGTTATTCATTCATTTTCTCATTGCTTTTTTCTTTTCGTGATGCTATCTATGCCTTCCGGGTCACGTGTAATGAACAGTCAGCTAATAAACAACTCATCGCATAAGACGATAAATTCAAGGATCCTTCTTGTTGAAGACGAGGTCATCATTGCCCTCTATATCCAGTCTGTACTTAACAAGTACGGTTATGAGAAAACCGATATCGTTTCAAATGCCGATGACTGCCTCAGGCTTCTCATGGAAAATGATTATGACCTGATTATCATGGATATCAGTATCGAAGGTGACAGGGACGGCGTAGAGACCGCTTTCATTATTAATTCAAAATATGATATCCCCCTGATTTTTCTTACCGCCTATTCTGACAGCGACATGCTTGAAAAGGCAAAGCGGGCTAATCCCTACGGTTATATCATCAAGCCGATCAACGCCAAAGAACTCTATGCCATGGTGGAGATGTCCATTTACAAGCACCATGTGGACAATGAGTTGAAAGACCGTGAGTTAAAATTTCGTACACTCTTTGAGCAGTCCCGTGACGGCATTGTTCTCTGTGACCGCCAGGGAATTATTCTGGATGTCAATGATTCGGCCTGTGACCTTTTTGATGCCCCTGCCGGTGAGCTTACGGGTATTTCCGTGGGGTCAACTTTCAGCGATGAAGATGAGGTGGGGGTCATTTTTCAGAGTCTTCTCGAACGGGGATACATCAACGACTACGAAGCACGCATGAAAAGGAGAGACGGCAGCACTGTTGACTGTTCTGTGACCGTGACAGTTCTTAAAAATGATAAAAATGATATTACCGGCTACCAGGGTATTTTTAGGGATATCTCCGAGAGAAAGCTGGTTGAAAAAAAGATAATGGACTCAGTCGACAAGGAGAGACAGCGGATCGGGCGTGATCTTCATGACGGCCTGGGGCAGATTCTTACCGGTACGGGATTTCTCTGCGAACTCCTGATTAAGAAACTTGCTGAAAAAGATCTCCCTGAAGCGGAGAATGCAGAGGAGATTTTCACCCTTCTCAACGAGGCGAAGGAACAGACGCGGAGTATCGCCCGGGGCCTGAGTCCGATAAATATCGGTGAAGAAGGGGGCTTTAATGTTTCCCTTGAACAGCTCTGTATCAACTATGAAAAGCTTTTCAATATTTCCTGCCAGCTTGATTACCGTGACCAGTTTGTTCCCCGTGATGATCTTCAGGCACTGAATCTCTATTACATAATAATGGAAGCGGCAAATAACGCGGTGCGCCATGGAAGGGCGTCACGTATTGTTATAGAAATAAAGAAAAAAGACGAAAGATTTCATTTTCTGATTAAGGATAATGGTATCGGAATAAAAGATAAGAACTTAACGACAGAGAGAGGCCTTGGCATTCATACCATGAGGTATCGGGCGGGCATTATCGGTGCCACTATTGATATCGACAGCAGCAACGGCCAGGGCGCGTCTGTAGCCTGCATATTGAAAGATTAAATATATATGCAGTGGCGGTGGTGACTTTTATAATGGATGGACTGTATGGGGGAGAAGAAAAAAGTATTTATTGTCGATGACCATTCTGTTGTGCGCCAGGGGCTGAGTCAGTTCATTAACTCTGAACCAGATTTAACTGTCTGTGGTGAGGCAGAAGACGCAAACGAAGCCATCAAGGGGATAGACAGGAATGATCCTGATATACTTCTCGTTGACATAAGCCTTAAGGGCGCTAATGGTATTGAGCTGACCAAGGCGATTAAGTCCCGCTTCAATCTGCCTGTTCTTATTCTTTCAATGCTCGATGAACATATCTATGCAGAAAGGGCCATTAAGGCGGGTGCCAGGGGCTACATCATGAAGAGCGAGTCAATCGAGAAGGTCATCGGTGCCCTGCGTGAAATCCTGGCGGGACGAATATTTTTATCTCCCCTCCTGAAGGAGACTCTTCTCAATAAGCTTCTTCTTGATCCCGCAGACCGCGGTGATTCTCCCATCGATTCTCTTACCAACAGGGAACTCGAGGTTTTTCGTCTCATCGGCGAGGGGATGAGTACACGCCATATTGCCGGTGACCTTCTTCTCAGTATCAAGACTATTGAAACCTATCGGGAGCGTATAAAAAAGAAGCTGAACCTCCAGAATTCTGATGAGTTGATCCAGTATGCCATCCAGTGGCGTCTTGATGAAGGTAAGTAATCACAGAGAAGGTGTGCATATTGCATGAATACTCTTTCCCCTGTATTGCAAAGTGCAATAACAGCAGCGGGTTTTTAGAAAAATATCAGTACTGATTTTGAAACACACATTTTATAGAGTCACATTACATGCCCCCGAACCAGCTTCGACAGGCTCAACACGACGCCCGGAGGGGCACTGTCTTTTAATTTATAAGTCCCCCTCATGGGCGCCTGAGCCATGCGACAGGTGCCCCTGTGGTAGATTAGTGGGTAATGGAAAGCATATTTTGCTCTAATAATAGAAATCAATAAATCTTTATAGCCCCCTTTGGGGGGTGGGGGGCGGGATTAAAAAAGTATTTTCAATAATCCGGGAAGACCAATAATTTTTTCAATAATAGAATGGTGTTTGCATGAAATAATTTATGAAATAAATGTTGGATAAATTCTATTTTTTTATCAGTAGACAAAACATGGCATGTTTCATGCATTGTTATACAGTAGAGAAGATTCCCGTATTCTTTTCCGGGAACAAGAATTGTTGAAAACAAATTGAGAGGTATTATATGAAAATTGCCATTCCTGTTGCACAGGCGAAACTCTGTATGCATTTTGGCCATTGCGAGGTCTTTAAACTTTTTGAGGTTGATCCTGAATCAAAAACAATCAAGGGACAGACTGATCTTGATCCTCCTCCCCATGAACCGGGTGTTCTCCCCCGCTGGCTTGCAGAACAGGGTGCTAACTGTATCATTGCCGGCGGTATGGGGGGCCGTGCGAAAAGTCTTTTTGAGGACATGAATATCACCGTGGTTACCGGTGCTCCTGCCGGTGATCCTGAAGCTGTTGTTAATGCCTTTCTGAATGATAAGCTTGAACTCGGTCCCAATGCCTGTGACCACTAAAGGGTAAAGGGATTTCTTCACCGCGGCCGTTGTTGCCGCGGGAGGAGGGGGTGCCGTTTCAAAAGCCCCCTAACCCCCGGAGGGGGCACTATTTTGAATTTACAAGTCCCCCTCAGGGCCAACGCCTTTCGGTAAATCCAGTGTTGCATCCACCTCTTCGTGGGAACGCGGTTTTAGGGGGTAATGTAAAGCATATTGTTCTTAATAATAGAAAAATGATCTACTTTTAGGACACCCCCTGTCTTTTTATAGGTAGAGAAAGGGAAAGTATGGCAGAAGATTATACAGTAAGCGAAGCCTGTGAAATTCTCGGCATTGATGATTCTGTCACCATCCGTGAGTTGAAGGCCCTCTACCGCCGCCTTTCTCTACGCTATCACAGTGACCACTGCCGTGAAGAGAAAAGTAAATGCCGTAAAAAATTTGAAGAAATCAATAATGCCTACCGTGTTCTTCTGGCCTGGTGTGAAGAACAGAGGCTTTACCCGGGGCGTACCGAAGAAAATTCCGGGAAAGATTATAATCATATTGATCGTTTCTACGATGACTGGCTCGGTAAGGTTAAAACATGATTTTTTCGTAAGGCAATTTCTTAACTGCCTGTCGGGGTTTCCCCTACCAGTTTTTTCGTATATTCCACTACATAATTTCATCAACCGGCATACTTGACCACCTGCGCTCCCTCTGCTATAATTTCTTATGACATGAAACCGCTCAATTTTATTCTACGGGGCGGTGATCAATCCGCTTACAAAACAGGGGTACATATAATGCCCTGTGTATTTAGAATACAGGCATGAGTGATTGGTAAATTTGAAAGTTATTGGGGAAGTAAAATCATTACTCCGGGAGGATATCAGGCATGATGAATGAAGAGCAACAGTTGAACCAGCCAGAAAGAAACGTCATGGGTGCTGAAATCGAAGACAGGGAACAGTTTGTTTCTTTTATGATAGAAGACGAATACTACGGTGTTGAAATACTGAAGGTCCAGGAAATTGTCGGTATGACAAAGATTACCTCGGTACCGAATATGGCCAGCTATGTAAGGGGTGTTATTAACCTGCGGGGTAAGGTTGTACCTGTTGTGGATATGCGGCTGAAATTCAACATGGATGAGAGAGAGTATGACGCGGTAACCGTTATTCTCATTGTCGAGGTAAAGGGGCGTGAGGTGGGAATGATTGTTGATTCTGTTTCTGATGTAGTGGAAATACCCAAACAGCAGATACAGGAAACACCTCATTTTAACGCGACTATTGATACGAATTATATACATGGTATTGGCAATCTCAATGACATGCTGGTGATTCTGCTCGATGTGGACAGAATACTTTCCACGGATGAACTTGAACGCATGGACCAGGCAGATCAGCAGGAATAGAAAACGGCTTCTTCCCTTATGAAAGACCTGAAAGTACTCGTTGTTGAAGATGATGCGGCCACCGCAGCCGATATCAGGCACCGCCTTGAGTCTTTCGGCTGCCAGTTGCTGAAAGGGGCTGTCACCGGTGAGGATGCTGTTTCTATTGTTGAGAGGGAAAGGCCCGACATCGTCATCATGGACATCACTCTCCACGGAGACATTGACGGAATCGAGGCGGCGGCGGTGATTCGCAGCAATTACGCTGTGCCGGTTATTTTTATGACAGGGGATTCTAATGATGACACTGTTATGAATGCCACGGCGGTAGATCCCTATGGCTATATCCTTAAGCCGGTGGAGTCAAGATCCCTTTCTATTGCCCTGCGTATGGCAATGGCGCGTTACGATCTCGAGGTGAAGGTGAGGCAGACAGAAACAGCCCTGCGTTTCAGTGAAGAACGTTACCGCGCCCTTGTTGAATCTTCCCGAGACGGGATCATTGTTGTTCTTGATAGCGACATAATATTCTTTAATGGAGCGGCCGAAGAGATCCTTGGTATCGGCGGGATAAATGAAGAATGTGGAGGGAAGATTGACCACCTGATGCCTCCTTCTGTATGCGAAAAGATCAGGGGAGCCGTCAGCGGTGCTTTTGAAGAATTGCCTGCCCTGATGGAATGGCCTTACCGGCATCCTGACGGAAGCCGGCGTTACCTTGAGGCTACCGCATCGGTTATTTTTAAGGATGCACAAAAGGCTCTCCTGATGCACCTGCGGGATGTTACGGAAAGGCGTCTTGCCGACAAGGCCCTCATCGAGAGCCAGCGTCGTCTTGACATGGTCCTGAAGGGGGGAAACCTCGGGTACTGGGACTGGGACCGGGAGACAGGTCATGTAACATATAACAGGCGATGGTCGAAGATGCTTGGCTACCACTATGAAGACCTTGAACCTGAAATTGAAGACTGGATAGAAAGGATACATCCCGAAGACCGTGAATTTGTTGTTAATGCCCTGGAGGCCCATCTCGGGGGAGAAAGCCCCTGTTTCGAGGAGGAGTACCGCATCAGGGCAAAATCAGGACAGTACAAGTGGCTTCTCAGCAACGGCCTCGTTATGGAGTGGCGGGACGGGGAACCCCGGCGGGTTACAACCGTGAGCATTGATATAACTGACCGGAAGGGCGCCGAAGAGGAGGTAACCCGTCTCAACCGGGACCTGGAAAGGCGTGTGGCAGCACGGACAGCTGAGCTTGAAAGGGCCAACAGGGAATTAAAGGACTTTGCCTACGTGGTCTCCCATGACCTGAAGGCCCCCCTGCGGGGCATCAACCAGCTTGTCAACTGGCTCCGAAACGATTACCGCGATGTCATCAACCAGGAAGGCCGGGATCACATGGGGCTCATCGTTGACCGCGTGCGCAGGATGAACCAGCTCATTGAGGGTGTCCTGGAATATTCAAGGTTAGGTCGTGTTTCTGGACACAGGGAACTGACAGACTGTAATGAAATTATCGAAGAGATCAGGGAGATGATTATGCCCCCTGAAAATATAACCATTCGCATTGAGAACCGTCTTCCTTTTATTGAAATGGAACGGGTACGCCTGGAGCAGATATTTCAGAACCTGGTGGTCAACGCGGTGCAGCAAATGAATGAAGCCGGGGGAGAGGTTACCATCTTATCAAAGGATGATGGAGCGTTCTGGCAGTTCTGTGTCTCTGATAATGGTCCCGGCATTGATGTTCGCTATCATGAGAAGATATTTAAAATTTTTCAGACACTGGGAAACAGGGAAGAGAGGGGCGGCACCGGTATCGGGTTGACGCTGGTGAAAAAAATTATTGAGAACCTTGGCGGAGAAATCTGGCTTGAATCAGAGGTAGGTCATGGAAGCAGTTTCTTTTTCACAATACCAAAGGGTGAAGCAGTTTACCAGGAGCAGGAGACCGGTTCTTGTCGTTGATGATGACCGGATCGATACCATGACAATAGAGAGAATATTCAGGGAAATGAATATTGTCAATGAGCTGCATGTCGCCGGAAACGGCGAAGAGGCACTGGGGTGGCTCAAAAATAAAGAGAGTGAAGCGCCCTGTATTATTCTCCTTGATCTCAATATGCCGCGGATGAACGGGATTGAATTTTTAAAGGAAATTAAAAAAGACACAGTTTTGAGAAAGATACCAGTTGTCGTACTGACCACATCTGATGACCATTCTGACCGAAATGAATGTTTTAGCAATGGTGCGGCGGGGTACATGATAAAGCCCGCGGAGCACGAACAGTTTGTTTCACTGATTCAGATTATAGACAGTTACTGGTCTGCCAGTGAATTGCCGGAGGGAGCATGGTATGAAGGAAAAAAAGAAGATACTCTACGTAGAAGATGATCCTGTTGACCGCATGGCGGCCAAGCGACTTTTCAGGGGGGCTGAATCGCCCGGGAAGCTGACACTGGCAGACTCCCTTGCCGAGGCGGAAAAACTGCTGCGGGAGAGGGACTTTACCCTGGTGATACTCGATTACCATCTCCCGGATGGTGACGCCTTTCAGCTTTTCTCAAAGGTAAAGGGGGCACCTGTTATCATTGTCACCGGCATCGGCGATGAGGAAGTTGCGGTGCGGGCTATGAAGGCGGGGGCCTACGATTACGTGATCAAGGATTCAGAAGGGAGCTATCTCAAAACACTTCCTGTCACCATAGACAATGTTTTGAAAAGGTACCAGTCAGAACGTGAACTGGCACGCTACCGTGAACAGCTCGAGATACTGGTACGGGTGCGCACCGAGGATCTGCAGAAGGAGATCGAAGAGAGAAAACGGGCGGAGGAACAGGTACGGGCATCCCTGCAGGAAAAGGAACTCCTCATCCGGGAGGTGCACCACCGTGTACGGAACAACATGCAGATCGTCTCGGGCCTTTTGAGCCTTCAGGCGGCACGCGCCGCTGACGAGGGGTCTGCCGAGGCCATCAGGCAGAGTGAAAGCCGTATCCGTTCCATGGCCCTGCTGCATGAAAATTTTTACGAGTCAGAGGATCTCAGCTGCGTTGATTTTAAAATCTATATTGACCATCTCCTTGAGCACCTGATGAACTGTTACGGTGTTGACCCCTCAAGCGTGGCCATTGACCTTGACCTTGATGACGTGCGTCTTCCCATCACACAGGCCATTCCCTGTGCCCAGATCATCAATGAACTGGTGAGCAATTCACTAAAATACGCATTCCCCGGGGGGCGCAGGGGGCGCATTGAAATCAGCCTGTCCCGTCTCGGAAAGGGATACCGCCTGACGGTCTCTGATGACGGCATCGGTTTCAGACGTGAAGAGTCGACTTCCTCCCTGGGCCTGGAACTCGCCGAGGCCCTTGCGGCACAGTTGAAGGGGAACATGGCCCTGGAAAAGAGGGAGGGTACCACCTTTACCCTTGATTTCGGCACCTGACGGGTTTCGACTTCCCCCCCCCTATGCCTTTTGTTTAAAAAACATGCTGAACCATTACGGGAAATTGATCGATAATCAGGGAGAGGTGTCTCTTTCCCCCTGTACCGGTATTTCCTGATGAGAGGGGCATCTGAAAATTGGAAAAAGGCATGGGAAGGGCATGAAAAAAAGGCGAGCGATGTTACTGGCAGTTTTTTTTCTTTTGATATCTGCAGGAAGTTTACCCTCAGCGGTAGAAAACCAGCGCCTTGCATGGTGGAAACTCCATCGCAGTGAACTGGAAAAAGAAAGAGCCGCGGCAGAAAAGGAAGGAGCTCTCGATGCGACAATGAAGTCTCTGCTTGAAAGGGAGGTGCGCCGCAGCAGCGAGGTCATAGCCATTTTTCAAAAACACGCCCTCCGGGAGGGGAGCCTCACCGATACGGTCGCTGAAGGAAAAGATGCTTCTGATGCCCTTCTGCGCCGCCGCGCCGCTGCGGCGGGTGACCTTGTTCTTTTAAAAAACCTTATCCTGAACTGGAAGCGGTATGACCTTGAGAAGATCATGATGGAGCCGGCGCGTCGCCGCGCTTCTGACCTTGCCCGCCGTTACATGGGAGGGGATACCGCCGAGGTGGTTGAGCTCTTCATCACCAGGGACATTACCCCGGTGCAGCGCCGCCGCATCTCCCGGGAAATGCTCATGGAAGCGAGTATGCGGGAGCGAAAGAAACTGCAGGGTGAGATTGCCCGCCGGGCCGCTGAGAAACTGTATAAAAAATTCCCCCCCGGTGAAGAAACTTCACGGGCCGCATATGAAAAGGTCCTTGTCGCTGCTGTTGCGGAAACGGCACAGAACTATTTTTATCCCCTGAAGATTACCTTTACCGATGATGACCTGAAAAAGTCTGCCATGTGGCACTACTGCGAAGAGATGATGCACCATAACTTTCGTGTCTTTGGGCAGATGCAGAAAATGATACCGAAGGACTTTGTCCCGGGAAAGATACGCTATTTTTTCAGGGACCCCCTTGCCATGGACGGTCAGATATTTATTGAGAAAAAAGGGGTTGTCACAAAGAAAGAAAAGGCGCGCCTCTATTTTCACCGGCGCGTTGATGCACTTCGCCGGCGGTATCTTGCCACGGTAACGGGAAAGACCGTTTCACTTTACACGCGCCGTTTTTTAAAAGGGGCCTCCCGTCTCGCGGCGCAATACACGGCGCGGCAGAAGGCGGCGCTGCTTTACGCGAAAAAGGAACTGAAAAATCTCGAAGCGCCTGATTCTTCGGTTGAAAGAACGTGACTTGCGAGGGCTATGAAAAAAGAGTGTGCGCGCCTTGAAAAAATGCGTACCGAGGCACAAAACTATATTACGCGAAGTGAACGCCTCCTCCAGTGGCGGGGAGACAATGCCCTGCCGAAGGCAAAAAAGATGAAGGCAATGAGCGAACGGTTTATCCGGGAGCAGGGCAGGTACGCTCTTTTTATCGGCAGTATCGGGCGCGGTGCCTCTGCCCTCGGTGCCGGCAGGGGGAGCCTCTCAGGGGATGTGCGTGACAGCCTGCGGCGCCTTGATGTTGTCTACCGCGACATGATTGAAAGGGCCCTTCCCGGTAAAGAGGTGAGACACGTACTGACGCGGCGTGACCTGGCGTCCCTGGCAGCGGACCTGCGCCTTCTCAAGGGAGAGATCAGGGGCATGCAGTCTTCACTCGTTGCTGAGTACCGGCAGGTACGCCGCGGATCTTCTCAGCAACGTGAGAAATCCCTGGCGCGTCATGACCGGGCCCTTGTATCCATTGCGCAGTATGAAATGGACCAGGTTGTGGCGGGACTGCGTGACTATGCCGCGGCGCTGGACCACTACTCCTATGCGGAGACCCTTCTGGCGTGCTACAAGGTAAGGGCTGACGGGTTTATTGCTTCTCTGAGAAGGGGTAAACTTCCCCCCGAAACTGAAAAGATTATAAAGAACAAAAGCCTGCTCATGTTCGTCAAAGAGTATGATGCGGGGAAGTTAAAGGCGGAATCCGCCGCTCGCCGCCGCCTCATTCGTGGTATGCGCCAGCGAGTTTCACGTGTCAGGGGCCTTATCTCCTGGTACGGGAGGCGGGGTATAGAGATACGTGAGCATCCCGATGCTGACCAGCTCGCCGCCTTTCGCCGCAAATGGCAGCGCCACCCCGCTGTTGTCGTGGCGGGGCGCCGCATTGTTACAGAAAACCTTCTCAGCGAAGATATCGCCGCTTCCCGTTATGTGCGGGACCTGGCGGTGCGCAATATATGGAAATCACCCAACGGAAACGGTGCCGCCCCGGGCGGAAAGAAACAGTTTGTCCGTCTCGATGAAAAGGTTATAACCGTTACCATTCCCCGGGGGTGGCAGAAAATTCCCTCTGCCGGCAACCTGCCGGGACGTTTTCGTGTCAGTGAATTTTTGAGCCTTGACGGGTCAGCCTCCATCAGTCTTGCTTCTGTGCCGGCGCGAAAAAAAGATGCCCGCGAGGTTTCCCGCCGATGGATACTGCGGCGCAGCAGCCAGCTTTTGAAACATCGCTGGGGAAAGCGGGAAAAGGGCCACTACTACTGGGCGCGGGGACGTGATAAAAATGACAATGTCTTTGAACTCTATGCACTTGCCAGTGACGGGCATGTTCTCATCATCGAAGGGACTTCACCGGGGGAGAAGTATCCCCTGCTGAAGGAAAAACTTCACTCTGTCTTTACTTCACTGCGGCAGTAGATGAAGGGATTTTAAGAGGTTATTTTTTCGGCTGCCTCAAAGGCGGCTTTTTCACCCCAGTTTCCCCTGAGGGTCTCTTTGTCATGGGCGGCAGCCACGTAGCCGAGAAATTTTTCACGGGTAATAAAGCGCGCCCCCAGGCTTTCCAGGTGGTCCGTGTGGACCTGGCAGTCGATAACAGGAAACCCCAGCCCCTCAAGGGAGCGCGTCAGCACGATAAAGGCGGCCTTACTGGCATTGCTGACGCGGGTAAACATTGATTCACCGAAAAAACAGTTTCCCAGGGAA
>CAZHNW010000120.1:0-12923 GCA_964534225.1 uncultured Leptospirales bacterium
AAACCTGTTGAGTTTTTAAGGTCAATATCATCACTTATGCCGATCCCGTCGTCAGTCGGCAACACCGATGCAGAAGGGCGTCTCATACTGGCAGACGCACTGGCCTACACCGTAGATAAACTGAAACCGGATTATATCATCGACATGGCGACCCTCACCGGGGCCTGTATCGCCGCCTTCGGTGAAACCGTTGCAGGGCTTCTCGGTACTGATGACGTTCTCATAGAAAAGATCCGCATTGCCGCGGAAAAAACAGGTGAACAGGCCTGGCCCCTGCCCCTTTATCCCGAGTTCGAAGAGAACATGAAAACAGACATTGCGGACCTCTCCAACATGTCCTCTGAAAAAAATGCCGGCACCATTCATGCCGCGGCATTTCTGAAACAGTTTGTGGGGGATACTCCCTGGGCCCATCTTGACATTGCGGGCACGGCATGGTATTCAAAACCGCGGGGATACCGTCCAAAAAACGCCACCGGTTTCGGTGTACGCCTCCTCACCGAAATGATTAAGAAATGGGACCAGTAAAATGAAAAATATCATTATCGACCCCTTTAAAACAGGGGGGCATTTTGGAAGTTTCGGGGGCCGCTATGTTCCCGAAATGCTGATCCCCCCCCTTGAAGAACTCGAAAAGGCATACCGTGAGGCACGAAAGGACCCGGCCTTTAAAAAAGAATACCGTAATGTTTTAAAAACCTTTTCAGGGCGCCCCACTCCCCTCTACTACGCTGAAAACCTGACGCGTGAAATGAAGGGGGCAAAGATATACCTGAAACTCGAGGGCCAGGGACAGACGGGTTCTCACAAGATAAACAATGCCATCGGCCAGGCCCTCCTTGCAAAGCGTATGGGCAAGAAACGCCTCATTGCCGAGACCGGCGCGGGACAGCACGGTTTCGCCACCGCCACGGTGGCGGCGAAATTCGGTTTCGAATGTGAAATATTCATGGGTGAAGTGGACATGAAGCGGCAGCGCCCCAACGTGTTCTGGATGCAGCAGCTGGGCGCGAAGGTCACCCCTGTAACAACCGGTACGCGCACCCTCAAGGACGCGGTGAACGAATCCCTCCGCAACTGGATCGAGACCGTGGAAACATCGCACCTGTTAGTGGGGTCGGCCCTGAGCGCCCATCCCTACCCGGCAATGGTGCGGGAGTTCCAGTCCGTTATCGGCGAAGAGGTAAAAAAACAGCTGAAAGAAGAAGAAGGAAAACTGCCCGATTACCTCGTCGCCTGTGTCGGCGGGGGAAGTAATGCCATCGGCCTTTTCTTTCCCTTTCTGAAAGAAGAATCCGTAAAAATGATCGGCGTCGAGGCGGGAGGGTCCGGTATCGGCTCAGGGCTTCACGCTGCTCGTTTCAAGGGAGGCGCCGAGGGGATTATAGAAGGATATCGTTCAATATTTCTACAGAACCGTGACGGCCAGACAGAGCCGACACATTCTGTTGCGGCGGGGCTCGATTATCCCGGCGTGGGGCCTGAACATGCGTGGCTGCAGCAACAGGGACGCGTTACCTATCTTCCCGCCACAGATAAAGAGGTACTTGCGGCGCTTAAAAAGCTTGTTTCCACTGAAGGGATTATTCCCGCCCTTGAATCGTCACATGCGGTAGCACAGGGATTAAAGATTGCCCGAAAGGCAAAAAAGGATGAGATCGTTGTTATCAATGTTTCCGGCAGGGGCGACAAGGATATATTTATCATTGCCGAGGCCCTGGGTGACGAAGAATGGAAAAGGTTTCTCGCCGTCAAGGCCGGCGAAAAGAAGGTCTGAGAGAATGGTTGAGAAAAAGAAAAAAGATATCATGACACATATTGTGGCGGGATACCCGTCACTTGATGCGAACCGCCGTCTCATTGCCGCTATGGCTGAAAGCGGCGTGCGTTACATCGAGATACAGATCCCCTTCTCTGATCCCATTGCCGACGGGCCCACCATCCTTAAGGCGAACCAGGCGTCACTCCAGAAGGGGATGACCCTTGAGGGCTGCTTTCGATTCGCCGCGGAGATGAGCGCCCGTTATCCTGAGGTAAACTTCCTCTTTATGACCTATTACAATATTCTTTTCAGATACGGGGTAAAGAGGTTCATGGGGGAAGTTAAAAAAGCCGGCCTTTACGGCCTTATTGTGCCGGATATCCCTCCTGAAGAAGACCATGAAGATTACTATGCATGTGCCTGTTCCCATGGCCTGCACGCGGTGCCGGTAGTGAGCCCTACAACTTCCCCCCGCCGCCTTGAAACTCTTTTAAAAAAGGGAAGCGGACTGATATACTGCACATCCCGCATCGGCATTACCGGTACGGGGAAGTCACTGAGCGGTAACCTGGCAAAGTATGTGCGCGCCATGAAAAAGAAAACTGAAATGCCTGTCGCGGTAGGGTTCGGTATCGATTCGCCCCGGCGCGCCGCGGAAGTGGCGGCCTATGCTGACATCATTGTTATCGGCAGCAAAATCTTAAAGATAGTTGAATCAGAAGGAAAAGGCTTTGCTGGAAAAGTTAAGGATTTTCTCGCTTCAGTATCGGCTGAACTGTAACCGGTACCATGCTGCCTCCGGCAGCATGGCTTACATGGGGGTGTCCTAAAAGGGAGCCTCTTTTTTATTAGATTCGACTATTCGACAGCCCCCCGGAGGGGGGAGGTCTTTAATTCATAAACCCCCGATGGGCGCCTATCAGGATGATACAGTGCCGGGTGTTGTGAGACGGCCAATACGCCTTGTAATAAAAAATTTAGCAATCAGGAAAAATTTTTCAAATAAACTGAGAAAAAAAACAAAAAGGTATTATTTTAATACCAGACGTTACCGGAGGTTCAACTATGGCAGGAAAAATTTTTTACAGAGAAAGACGCAAAGTAGAGAAAAAAGAGAAAAAGCCCCGCTTCAAGGTAACCGCCTGGAGTGGTGTTGATATCAATTTCTCTGCGGAACATTTCAGAAAGAAAGAACTCGAGGCAATTGCTTCTGCAGTAGGGGCAGACCTGGTTCTTATTCCCACTTCTGAGTAAAAAGGGCAGCCCTTTTATGATACCCTTTCGTTAAAAAGGGTTGTATTTTTGCTCCTCTTTTGATATGTATAATGCAGGCATCAACCTGCAGGGGCAGTGATATGGTCACTGCCTTTTTTAAGGATACAGCATCGGTAGAATCAGGTTAATTTACGAGGTAACCATGGCACTGGTCAGAGATAAAGACGGCAAACGTCTGCATGTGAAGAGTAACCTGATGGGGGAATCCCTCGTCAGCAAAAAATTCAGGGATTCACTGGATATTCCTCCCCAGAAAAGACTTTTTCCCGATGTTACGGTTTTGAAAATTGGCGGCCAGTCAATCTGTGACCGCGGTGCCGTTGCCCTTCCCGGCATTGCCGGTGAAATTGCCCAATGCAGCAAAGACTATAAAATGCTCGTCACCACCGGGGGCGGTACCAGGAGCCGGCATATTTATAATATTGCCCTTGAACTGGGTATGCCCACGGGGATCGTGGCTAAATTCGCCTCATCCATTTCAGAACAGAATGCCCTTCTGGTCGCCACACTCCTTGCAGACCGCGGGGGCATCTGTATCGAACAGGACCAGGTGGTGGAACTATCTCTCTATTACCAGCAGAACATTATACCTGTCATGCCCGCCATGCCCCCCTATAATTACTTTGCCATTCCTTCTGACAACAGGCGTATCCCCATTCACCGTACTGACGTGGGTACAATCATTCTTGCTGACCTCATTGGCGCAAAGCAGTGCCTGTTTGTTAAGGACGAAAAGGGACTTCATACTGATGACCCTAAGAAAAACCCGGATGCCGAGTTTATCCCTGAGATAACCACATCTGAGCTGAAAAAGATGGACCTTGATGACCTGATTGTTGAGAGGCCCTGCCTTGATATACTGGAAAACAGCGAGGTCATTAGCGAAATCCAGATCATCAACGGTATGGAGCCGGGGCACTTTACCCGGGCAATGAAGGGTGAGCATGTGGGCACGATTATTCGAAAAGGTTAGGTACTTTTTATTTTAACCGTGACTGCCAGTACCATGGTTTCCTGTGCAGGTGGGAAATTGCCCAGACTAGTATTCGTTGATCTTCAATCGTATAAAGAATTTTATAGGGGAATTTCGGGACAAATGCTTTATATAAATCATCCTGTTCAATGAGAAACCATGTAGGATTATTTTTTATTTTATTGATTTGTCTTATATTCTGCTTTTTAAACCGTTCTCCAAGACCAGGAGCCTGCATTTCATACCAGTCAATTGCATCATCGAATTCCTTTGCCGCAAGATCATGAATTTCAACTTTCAATATATCGTGCCTCAAAGTCAATAAGACGAGATTTGCCTTCTTTTACTGCTTTCATACGATCATGGACTTCCTTTATCCATGATTCCCTTATTTCACTATCCTCATAGTCTATGCTTTCAAGAATCAGTTCGGCGAAGGCAACTCTTTCTTTTGGAGACATCTTCATTGCTTTTTCAAAAAGGGATTTATCCATTTTATACTCTTATGGGGATTTAAATTTAAAAACTTTCTATGAAAATACATTGATTTTGATTGATTGTCAATATAATTGACAATCAACCAAAAATTTCTTAAAGGGTACAGCCTGTTTAAAACCGCATACCCACTTCGTAATGAACAATAAAATCAAAGTTCATGATAATTATTTCATTGAGCTTTACCCCTACTCCTTCAACCATGACTGATGAGAGCATGTAAAAATATTAATATAATCACACTAAAAAAGAATGCTCTATGAGTCAAGTTTAAAGCGCACAGGAAGCCGTATACGGCAACGGAAGGGTGTCCCTTCAAGGGTACGGGCGGGATAGAAGAAGATTTTTTTTGCCCAGTCTATGACGATGCGGTCAAATTTGCGGCCAAGGGACCGGGTTATCTTCCCGTATATGACACGGCCAGTTTCATCAATGCCGAGTTCGATAATGACAGTACCTTCTATGCCTTCATGACGCAGGGAGTCCGGGTAACGGGGAAGAGATGAAAAACGTGGCCGTGGGGCTGTGGCGGCGTTTTGAATATTTTTAAAATTTTCATCATCGGTACCGAACTGCAGGGGCTTTTCTTCGGCTGGTTTTTCTTCAGCAGGTGCCTGGTCTGACACGGTTATTTCTGGGGAAGTTTCCCGCGCCTGGAGTGTCAGTTCTATCATGCGGAGTTCTTCAAGGTCCCTGAAAGTATCTTTTTTAACTTCCCCCCCCCATGAAATAAAAAGTATGCATGCCCAGAGAAAAGCAAGGGCCGCCAGTGTCCATGTCAATGACGGCCGTAAATGAAAAAACCGGTAAAGGGAGGCCGTCATTTTTCTTCCCTCCCTGCCTTTTTACTGGCCAGAACAATATTGTAAAGTTCTGCCTTTTTCAGGCTCTCCATGACACTGTTTACATGTCGGTAGGGAATATCACGGTCCGCATGAATCATTGCCCTGATACCGGGAGAAAGGGACCTGCGGTAGCGGGCATACCCTGGCAGTTCATCGATACTGTTTTCACGGCTGTCAAAAAATAAACTGCCGTCGCGGCGCACGAAAATATTAAAATGTTTTTTATCATGGGCGGGGACATGCAGTGATTCAGGGAGGCGCACCGGGACTTCTTTTTCCATGCCTGAAATACTGCTGAGCATAAAAAATATCAGCAGCAGAAAGGCAATGTCCGCCATACTTGAAAGAGGGACAGAAACTACCTTTTTTGTTCGTCGCTTTACCTGCATCATTAAATCATTTTCAGTGAAAGGGAACCGAAGCCCGTTTTTTTTATCATTTCTATAACCCTGACCACGCTGCCGTAGGGGGCATCCTTTTCCGGTTTCAGAAGTACGGATTTTTTACTCTTTGCCGCGAAGATCTCTGAAAGAAAAGACTCTGCCCTTTCAGGTTTGATTTTTTTTCCGTCAGAATAGAGATCACCGGAATTTTTTACTGTCAGTACCAGTACGTTTTCAGTAGATGTCACCACGGGCTTTTTACTGCTGTCGGGAAGTATAAGATGAAAGCCCTGGAAAACAATGAATGAAGAGGTGACCATGAAAAAGATGATCAGCAGAAAAGCGATATCACTGACAGTTGAAAATGACATTTCTGAGGTGGCGGCTGACCGGCGGCTGATACGGATCATTTTTCTTCCTCGATCATTTTCTCAACGATATCGGCGGTAATGCGTTCGATGCCCGCGACAAAGATATCGATGCGGTGAACGAAATAGTTGTAACAGAAAAGCGCGGGAATCGCCGCAATGAGGCCCGCTGCAGTGGTGAGCAGGGCTTCCTGGATGCCCCCGGCAACGAGTCGCGCGTTCACCTGGTCTGCCGCGGCGATTTTACTGAAGGCGCCAATCATACCCGATACCGTGCCGAGAAACCCGAGCATGGGTACGATATTGCCCATGGCGGAGATAACATTCAGACCCCGCTCCAGGGATGCCACCTGTACCGACGCGGCAACGGAAAAGGCCTTTTCCATGCGGTCGATACCTGCCTGCCGCACCCTAAGGCCCCTGCTGACGATACGGGCCGCCGCCTCGTCTCTTTCTGAACAAAATTTCTCAACCGCGGCAAAGTCTTTTTCAGCGATAACAGCTTCGAGGTCATCAATAAATTCAGCGCTGCCGAGACGGCTCCTGACAAAGAATATGGCCCGTTCGATGATGAATCCCAGGGCAATACCGAAAAAAAGAAGTATGGGCCACATAAAGGGCCCGCCATCTTTGAACAGCTGGTAGAGAGTGGTTTTTTCTTCGTTGAAAGAAGCCCCCTCACCCGGTTTTTTTTCGCGGGAGGCGACAGGCTGCGATGATGCATCAGAAAGATTCTTCTTTTCCACAGTTTCGGTTTTTACGGTTTTTTCTACAGGTGGAGCCCCCTTTGAACCTTTCTCTGCCATAAGGGCAAAGGGCACCGCAATAAGGGCGGCGATGATTATTATATAAATTTTCATTTTGCGGTGTTTCATTGTTATTCTACTCTCTATTTTATAGTATTGAAAATTATGTACTGCCGGCATGGCCGATAGTATAAAGATAACCGGCAAAGCCGGTGGTTTATGTCAAATAATTATAACACGATTTATTATATAGTGTGACTATGCAGGTCAGGGGTTATTTGTAAAGTTAAAATTTCATCATCACGCCGCCGGCAAAGGTGCGCCCCGGCCCGGGATTCAGCGGGTCCATGTTGTAATCATCGAAAATGTTTTTGCACATGATGTAGACACTGTAGTGGGTGAGAAATTTCTGGGTAATCTTTATATTCAGCTTCAGGGGATTGTTTACCGGTACCGCCTCGAAAAAATCGCGGGAATAGACTGCATCCTCTGCCAGTGTAGTTTCGGGAATACTTTTCTGTACATAGGTAACAGCCCCCCACGCCCAGGTTCCCCAGATGTTCAGTGATGTCCCTGAAATGAATTTCAGGACAATATCGAGTCCGTACTGGTGTTCAGGGGTAAACTCGAGATATTTACCCTTGTTGACATGCTCATCCGGCACATCCGCATGGTTGCGGGCGCGAAGATATGTATAGAAAATTGAGATGTCAGTATCAAAGAGATCAAAAACATTTTTAAAGTTTGCTTTGAAGGAAGTTTCAACCCCCTGTGTCAGGACCATGTCAATATTAACCGGGGGATTGATGCCGCCATCGATCTTTTCTATGCGGTCATCAACAATGCTGAAATAATAGTCACAACGCAGTGAAAGGGTGCGATCATTGAAAAGAAGTTCAAAACCGCTGCTGAGGTTATATGATGTTTCAGGCTTTAAAACATTATCGTTATAATTGTCCACCACCTTGGAATACTCACTCAGGTTGGGGAACCGCGTCTTCATGGAAAATGCCCCCCGCAGGAGAAAACGGTCTTTCAATGCCTCCCAGAGAACGCCCGCCACGGGATTGAGACTGTCCCGTGAACCGAGGAAGTTACTGTTGAGTTTCACCACGTAGGCGTCCTCGTACTGGTAGAGGGCCTCGCGGTTTTTGAACTCGTAAAAATACTGGGCATCATATGAAATGCCCAGGGTGCAGTAGAGGCGTTTGCGGTAGTTATACTCGTATTCAGCCGCCAGGGTCCCTGTCAGGGCCTCGAGATGCTGTACCGGAAAGGGGCCGGTTCCGAAAAGAGAAGCGCTTATCTGTGGCGACTCTTCGGCAGAAAGGGCCTGCTGTTCTTCGTGATAAATGTCTGACCTTAAGAGAAGGCTTCCGGAAAGTTTGTGGCTCTCACTGATGTGCCACTCTGCAATGGCGTTGAACCCGTTGGAGTAGTACGACTTGATTTCAGTGTAGGGCTCGAAAACCGTGTCGGCAAAGACCCCGTCCTTAATATAAGTCTTATCATGCGAAGCATACCCTTCCTGGAGGGCGCGCTTGAAAGTGGAAAAAAGGTTTCCCTTAATCTGCAGGCGCCGCCCTCCCCACTTACCGTAGGCGGTGGTGTAGAGATTATGAATTCCCGGCCAGAGAAAGGTACGGTTGCGCAGTACCGCTTTCTTTATCTCTGAGTTGTCTGCCAGTTGAAAATAAGGGTCACTCCAGAAAAGGCTGTCGTCATGAAAATGGGTAAAACAATTGTTCTGAAAACTGTTGGTTTTCCCGGTTTTGAAATTATACTGGACTGAAAGCCCCGCCTCCCGGTAACGGTCAAACTCGTACCCGCCACGGGCTGAAAGGCTCACCTTTGTGTGCTCAGTCTGGTCCCAGAGACCGGAGTCATTGATATAATCATTCTTTGCCGGAACGGTTACTTCATCAAAGGAATATCCCCAGAGGCCATAGGGAACTATTTTATCAAACCATTCGCGTTTTTTTCCAGGGGTGAGTTTAGCCGAGGGCTTGTATCCCCCGCTGTACTGTATTGATCCTGCAAGCCAGTAATAAAATTTATCCAGGGTATTGCCGTGGGCAAAATCGAGGGTGATATTGTTGTACTGCTCGTATTCAATTTTTATTTCGGTTTCAGCCTTTGCGGGGCGGCGCGTAATGATGTTGATAGTCCCCACCCCGCCGCGCGTGCCGTAAAGAGCAGATGCCGCCCCCCGGTTTACGATGATGCGTTCAACATTCATGACAGGAATATCAGAGATATCAATATCCGTTGAATAGATATCACTGATGGGGATACCGTCGATGAGTATGGCGATCTTTTCCTGGTCGATGCCGCGAAAGCGTGTGCGGATATAGCCCTTGCGGTGCGATTCCACCTGCAGACCCGGTACCATACGCAGCACATCGTCAAGGGATTTGTCCGAGTGTTCCGCGATCTTTTCTTTTTTTATTTCAGTGCTGGTTGATGCCTGTTCGATCACAGCGGGTTTGCGGTCACGGATGGTGAGGGGATCAAGGAGAAAGGGCTTTTGTTGAGAGCCTTTATCATCAGCGGTTTTTGCATCTTCTTTTTTTTCTCGGGGGGGAAGTTTAGAGACTTCCTCACCCCGTAAACCTGCCGGCAAAACAAGAGAGCAAATGAATACAGTTAATAAAAAAAATCTCACTGCACATTCATTCAGTTGCATCACCGCCGGCACAACTGAATCTAATTACCGTCCCAGGTGGGATATCCCCCGAGGGCATCATAATCAGATTGTGTTAAAAAAAGACGTCCCTGCCCGCCAAGGTTACCATACCGCGGCCTGCCGAGTACATAATCTTCGTGGATGTTCATCTCCAGGGAGAGTGTCTCATTTTCAGTAATCGTAACAGTGTCGGCATTGTCCAGGATGGCATTGCCTCCGCTGACAGAATCAACATTGGCAACATCATCATCGGTTCCGTCCCATATGGCGTAGCGGTCATACCTGTTCAGACGATTGGTTACCTTGTCGCCATAGGCATAGTTGTAAAAGGCCACAACATAATAGACGCCGGGAGTGATGTTGTCGACAGTTACTGTACGGGTATCTGCATCGATGTCATCTGATTCACCGTTATAGAGAACTGCTGTATCTTTGGATGAATCGCCAAGGGCACTGTAGAGGTAGACATAGACATGTTTGTTGCCAATATCTGCTTCAGCGATGGGGTCGTTTGACTCATTATCTTCGATTCCCGCTTCGGCTTCAGTATAGTCAAGGGGGAAATTATCTGCAATACCGTCACCACCCACGGTGGGATACTCCCAGTATGCTGTACCACTGGCAGGGACCGATGCAAGGGTGTTATCCTCCGTGGGATACCTGGAGAGTTCAGTGCTGAGATTGACCGTCACCTCCAGGGACCCGACGGGCCCCTGGTCGTCGCTGCAGGCGGCGAAAATGAACGTCATGGCAAGACTTAAGAATAATAATTTACGCATAGTAGTTATCCAGCAAATAAATATATTTACGGAGTTGCAAAAACGGAATCACTGCCAAATTGATAATCATCACCAATGGTGATAACAGCTGTAGCAGGAGTATCCTTGCTGATTGTCACATTAGTAGCATCTTCGGGAATAGCGGCATCGCTGTAAAATGAATAATATTCATTTTTACCAGCAAGGCCATTGCTGTTTGACTTATAGTTATAGAGAGCAAGAACCTTGTATGAACCTTCATCAAGGGTTAAGGTTGCAACACCACCGTTGGTCTCAATCGCTGCTGTAGCAACAGTCTCGGTTCTGCCGTCTGCAATGGTATCGTCAGCACTCCATACCAGGACATGAACTTTACCGGTATATTCATCGCTGTCTGAGGTATTTTCATCACCAAAGTTATATTCTGTAACTGCATAGTCTACAGTAACAGCCAGAGTTCCCTGGGCTGTTCCACCATCATCACAACCGAATGCGCCGATAAGAGCAAAAAAAGCTGCAAAAATAACGAGTTTTTTCATTAATCTTCCTCCGAAAAATTTTTCTCATTCTCTCAACAAGCTGACTATTGTCAACCATAAAGAACATTTTGTAAGAATATATCTTACTCTTCGAAAAATGTCAAAAAAAATTCACATTTACCAAAGAGGGAATTATTATTACAAAATATTACTAATTCTGAAGGTCGCGGTATCAATGAATGCGCGAAAGCGCTTTCGCGCATTCATTAAATTTTTAATGTGCGGAATAAATGATCTTTCCGGCTTCGGAAAAATCGTAGTTACCCAGGAACTTAACGGAATCCTGAACCTCGCAGGTCTTGAGAATTTCCATAAAGGCCTGTATGGGTGTCATGAAAAAGGTCTCCTGCCCCAGGACCATGTCAAAACTTTCCCGTGTCAGGGGAACAAAGGGGAGACCGAACATGCGCGCCACAGAAACGGTCCCCAGGCCCGCGTCGGCATTGCCTGCAATAACCGCAAGGGCAACTTCCATGTGGGTGTTAACTTCATTCTCGTAACCATTGATGTTTTCAGGATCGATACCGGCCCGGGAGAGTTCCTGGTCGAGAAATATGCGGGTCCCTGCTCCTTCCTGGCGATTTATAAAACGGATACCCTGTTTTGTGAGATCTTTGATTTCTTTTACTTTGCCTTCTGCTGCGGGGGCAACAAGAAGCCCCAGTTCCCGGCAGAAGAGGTGTACGATGGCGATTTTTTTCTCCGGGAGCTGGTCTTTAATGTAGGGGACATTGTATTCTCCCGAGTCAGCGTCGAAAAGATGACACCAGACAATATCGGCAAGGCCCTCGTGTAGAAGATTAAGGCCGCGAAGGCTTCCCGTGTTACTGTGAAAAATATGCAGATCAGGATATTCGCGGCCCATGCGGCTCAACAGGATGTCGAGGATGGGGTCGTTGCTGCCCGCGGAGATGATCATGTTTGGCTGCGGTGTTGAGGCCTCTAAACTTCCCCCTATGCTCTCTTTTGCCTCTCCTTCAATCCAGGCGTCGATGAGGTGCTTCGGGAAGAGCCACTTGCCTGTGGCGCGGGTGCAGGGTATTTTCTGCGCCTTGATAAGGGCATAGACCTGTTTTTCGTGAATTCCCAGATATTCGGCAACTTCCTTTGTGTTCATAAACCTGTCGGGCATCATCTACTCCTGGTATAACCAATATAATTTCTGATCCATTGAACTATTTTTTATTTTCATGCGTCGAGACTTTTTTCTTTTTTCCGATAAAACTTCCCGTGAGGGCGATAAGTGCAAAGGAAATTATCAGTGGTAAAAAGAGATGAAGTGACACAACAAGGGCCATCTGTTTCGCATAGGACTGTACCACCGGGTCCTTTATCAAATCGGGAAAGAAAGAGGTAAAGGTCCCGGAAAAAATCACCGCGCCCAGGGAGGCCAGTACAACCAGCGAAGAGGGCCAGAGAAGGATGCGCCGCAGTGCCCTCTTTTTTCTCTCTTTGTCAGCGCCGGTAAAAAAGATGAAGATAAGCAGCAGTACCACCACGCCGAGAAGAATGTAACGAACATACATGCCGTGGGTGACTACCAGCATGGCGGTTTCAAAGGCCCGGGCGCTGCTGCCCTCGAGGATTATGGGGTTGATTTTTATAATACCATTTTTGAGGGTAATGCCGCTTTTTTTCAGGTATTTACGTCCGATTCTCTCGGCAAGGCCAGTTTCTGAAAATTTAAAAATCTTTATAAAGGAGGCCTTCTGGTTTAAGCCCTCCATTTTTTTGATGCGGTCAACAAAGACCTGGCTTAAAAGGTGTCTCTTCTGCCGTATGCCGTGAACTTCTTCTTCGACCCAGAGGCTGATGATGATGGGGGGAAGTTTAACCTTTCGCGCTGCGGCAACCTTTCCCCGGGCAATGGATAAGCGGTCTGTATAGACATTGCCAAGACGTTTCTGGTCACCATAAGTTGACATGAAGGTGATGAGTTTTTCTATTTCACGTTTTACTGCTACTTCGATGAGCCTGCTGTTCAGTTCTTCTGTCAGTACCGGCGTGATGGTGCCGATATCAGCATAAATTTTACCCATAAAGGAACCCTTGTGGGATTTAACGATATCACGGGCGTCTTCTTCTTTATCTTC